>CAMAFX010000070.1 GCA_945833925.1 uncultured Prevotellaceae bacterium | reverse complement strand
GGTCAGCACTATCAGTCAGCACCTCTACCACATCAACGACAGAGAAGAACCATTCCTCCTTCTCATCGTCCCATACGGTACGTACCTTCTTTTCCTCAAAGAGTTGTATCTGTTCTTTCTGACTCATAGACCTATAACTATCCTTCCAATGTATTTATCTTTATTTTGACTGCCACTGATTGCGCATTATGCGCGCATACGTTTACAATCTCGTGCAAATTTACTAAAATTTGAGCGAAAAATCGCTAAATGGTGTAAAAATTGTGACGTCGTTTGTACAGAAAGGCAAAAAGCGAGAAGCATCAGCCTCTGTCAGCTTGGTCAGGAAAGAACTTGCCCGTGTACGCGCCACTGCAATGGAAGGTTCCTTCGGAACACAGAAGGAGCATTACGGGCTCAAGCGTAGGAAAGGTAAAAAAAGTGTGAGAAAGAATTTGGCTCAATATTTAATTTATGGATAATTTCCTATGTTTCCTATATTTCCTACGAGATTTATATTATCGTGGGAAATTGAGGAAATGGTAAGAAATTATTTCCTATGTTTCCTACCTTTCCTACGAGTTAAATCATATCGTGGGAAATTAAAGAAATGGTGAGAAAATAAACAAAATCAAACTTGATTTTCATACTTGAAAGCCATTTGTAGGATTAGAAACAATCACTGTAAACTCACTCGTTTACCATAACTCAACATATAAACATTAAACCACGTGTTTTCTGTTAAATTTTAGTTCGCTTGAATACTTTTTCTTCATTAAATTACCAAATATGGTAATTTTATAGTACCTTTGCAGAAAATAAAGCATTTCACCTGAATGAAAATAACTTTCAAAGATGAAGCGTTATCCGAACTGTATGAAACAGGCAAGACCAAAGACCGCAAATACAAGCAATTGTGCAAGAACAAGAAACTTGTGGATGGCTACATCCGAGCTGTAAGCATCATGTACCGAACAGAAACGACAAGGGAATTGCATGAGTATAGCTTTTTGCATTACGAGAGGTTGGCACATGACCCACGTAGCTCAATAAGAATTGTGAATGGTAAGGTCGAACGCCTGTTATTCACAGAAACGGAAGACGGAATAGAAGTAGAATTAATAGAAATTGATAGTACCCATTATGGCAACAAAAAGTAAAAGGTTAGTTCCAGCAAGGGCTATTCATCCTGGAGAAGTCCTGCGCGAGGAGTTGCTGGAACGAGGTATCAAGCAAAAACATTTTGCACAAATGATAGGTGTTCAGCCGACACACCTAAATGAATTCATTAAAGGTAAACGCAATCTAAATGAGGATTTAGCCATTAAATTAGAGAAAGCCCTTGGCATATCGTACAAGAATTGGATGAGTCTTCATAATGGTTACGTCTATGACTGCAAAGCCATAGAAGAAAAGAAAAGTAACGAGCAAAAAGCGACTGAATTCGAAGCGGCATGTGGTGATATATTCAATCTTAAAGTATTATACAAGAGGTTGAAAATGTCACTTATGCCATGTGCAGAACGTGTCGCACAACTAAAAAGCATTGTTTCTTTTGATTTGCTTTCCGCAGAAGAACTAAAAATGCAAGTTGCTGGCTTGTATAAGCATAGTGAGAAAGTGCAGATAGATGAAAAGAACATGCTTACTTGGCTTATTTTGAATAATATCAGTATAGCCGAAGCGCCAACATTGCCCATCCAATACAATAAAGGCAATGCCTTAAAAGCTGCATCAGAAATTGCGACTATGGCCAATGCGAGAACTCTTACGATTGAAACTATCAAAGAAAGCCTTAATAAATATGGCATTCTATATATAGAGGTACCCAAATTGGACAAGGCTCCTATTGATGCCTTCTCAACAATGGCGGATGCACATCCTGTTATTACAGTGACGTATCGCTACAATGATATGGACAAGCTGGTTTTTGATGTTTTGCACGAACTTTGTCACATAGATAGGCATCTAACGAAAGAGCAAACTGCATTTATTTCCGTAGATGATGGTTCATACGCCACTGATCCAAGAGAGAAGGAGGCGAATGAATTTGCACGACAAACACTAATTTCAGATACTGTTTGGAATGATATAATGAAAGTTGGATGCAAAAGCCTCTCACCATTTAAGATTGTGAAAACAATCGCTATAACCGCAAAGTCAAAGGGTATAAGTCCATCTATCGCCGTTGCTCGATATAAGCACGACACAAATTGGTACAACACCTCGGCTTATCGATCACCCAAGATTTCATAATATGCCATACCGTTATGGTTGGGGCTTATATGTCGCAAAATGTTAAAGATAACTCGTAATCTGTGAGGATTTTACAAATTAACGAGTTATCTTTTTATTTTTTAGACAGTCAGCTGTTTCCGCTCCCGTAACAAATCGTTCAAATCCTTGTATTCCGCATATTTACCAGACTCATCAAGCATGTAGATGAGAGTGGCAATGAGTATTGGACATCACGTGCAATGTGGAGAATATTAAGCCCGAAGAACATAGCGAGGATTAACGAGAAATTGCGTACCTTTGCAGACGAAATCAGCGGTTATACGCTGACGGGCGCGTGAGCGTCGTACTATTTTACAAATGCAAGAAGGCTGGCGAATATCGTCAGCGTTTCAGTTCTTCCTGTTCTTGTTTACGTCCAATTAGTTTCATAAACTAAAAAATATTTCTGGCTGTAAAGATACAAAAATGTTTTCGTATAGCCAAAAATAACATTGCTTTTTCCTATATTTCCTACGAGTTAAATCTTATCGTGGGAAATTAAAGAAACGGTGAGAAATTATTTCCTATGTTTCCTATATTTCCTACGAGTTTTATATTTTCGTGGGAAAGGTAAGGAAATGGTGAGAAAGAATTTGGCTCAATATTTAATTTATGGATAATTTACGTTTAATTTACGCTTAATTTACGTAGCGCCGCAGGCAGATGTACTTTCTGTTTAACGTGAATTACCGAGAATTAGCCGTAAATTATTCGAGAATTATATTTTTTGCAGATTTACTCAATAATTAATTTATGGATAATTTCCTATGTTTCCTACCTTTCCTACGAGATTTATATTTTCGTGGGAAAGGTAAAGAAATGGTGAGAAATCTTTTCCTATGTTTCCTACCTTTCCTACGAGTCTTTTATTTTCGTGGGAAAGGTAAAGAAACGGTGAGAAATAATTTTCCTATGTTTCCTACATTTGCTACGAGCTTAAAGGTTTCTGCTAACACTCAAAGATAAAAAAAGAAGGGTTACACATTGTGTAGCCCTTCATATCTGATGTTCATCTAATTCTTAATACCTCTCCGCTTTCATACTGCTCACCATCCCTTTAGGGGGCTTTTGTCAACGTCGACAAAATGCAGCAAGAGTAGAGGGGTGTCTTTAGAACTTTCTCTTCTTTACGAAAACCTCGCTGTCGTCTGCGTAGTCATCACCGCTGATATTAATACCGGTGTTCTTGTCCGAATTGTATTTCTTCAGCTGGTCTACGCGGCTACGGTTCATGAAGCAGTGCTTGAAGTTGTTTGAAAGCACAACCTGAGGAACTGTATAGCTACCATAAGTTCTGTCAACAAAGTCAGAGAAGATGATACCTACTCGTTCATGCTGTTGTACAATGTATGGAAGTGCTTTGCCAAGAATTATATCAGCAGCATTAGAAATTGGATTCGCTTCAAGGGTTTGCCCTGTTCCATCTGCCCATGATGCGAAATTTAAAACAAGACGTTTTTTTTCATCGTTATAGTTTTCTGCAGCGGAACGAATAAAATTCTTTACGACTGCTGTTTTATCGTTAACGTTTGATAGTTTTGTTCTAACAAATACATCGTCATATCCAACATTGCCTTCAGTCGTTCCAAGATTTGAAGCTTCGTAGATGTCCTGATAAGAGCAATATAAACCATTTATGCTTGTTCCTGCAGTATTTTGTACATAAACAGTTCTTGCTACATTGTCATTCCATGGTATCTTGCAGGCATTGTATACTTTCTCGTTGCATGTCAGATCATCTCGCCACACAAAGATTATCTTTCCTAAACAATCTGTCAGTTTTGTGTTTGTGTTTAGGGCATCTAATGCCTTATCATTATCTACAAGATCCTTTATCTTAGGATAAACACTATTGCTCCATTCTAATTTTTGTGCATCTGTTATATCACTTACTGTTGCTTTTTCCATATGGATAAATGCAAACAGAGTTTCCGTTGGATTGTTCTGAAGGAATGTTGTTAGAGCAGCCAGAGCATCACTAAATTTAACACCAGTGTTTATAATACCATGATGGATGTTCTCTGGAGAGCTAGCTGCCGGACGAAGGTCAAATGCTCTAACTCCATTCTCTAATTGTTGCGCAATCGTCCAGTTTTGACATTTTCCACCTCTTTGCGTGCTAAGTCCACTTGTTGCGGAGTCATGAGTGCCAGGTATACTCAGCATGTTAAAGTATATATTATTGGGAAGACATGCCATCCATGCACCCATTTTAGCAGTGCTTGCACTACCGAATCTATATTTTTTATAATATGGTTTAGCTATGCTGCCCATATTCTGAGCATCATTATCCATTTCAAATGGTGCCTCCTCGCTTCCAACAGCGGTTAAAGATTTCTTAGAATAGTACTTTCCTTTTAAGGTACGTATACTTATGGTCACACCATGAGCCAACTTAATTGGCAGGACATAAAAGCGTACTGTCTTGTCGTCAGTCTTTATCTTATCGTATGAAACGACACCATCTACTTCCTGATGGAAGAAATTTACCTCGACGACATCGCTTCGGCTTGAAAAGTTATAAGGACATTCTCCCAAGCCTAAAGTCTTGATTTTCTTTGTGGCATAATTATATTCGAAATGCCCTGCCAAAGAATGACCATCGTTGTCCTTTACATAGACACCTGCAATCTGGTCGCCTGAATCCAGTAACAGATCTGACAGGTCCACGTCTATGACACTACATAGTGGCATGAAAGAGAACTTGTAGACACCAGGGGTGCTTGGATCAAATCCAGCAATATTCTTTGTTACATAGTAACCACCGAAGTAGTGATTGTTGTGACCTGGCACATCGGCGGTGTTCTCGGAATAGCTCTGCTGTGCAAATACCTGAGCGGTAACCACATTCCCTTCCCATTTTCCGCCTTCACACTCTGTTACTGCACGTCGTGGATAGATAGCATGGAAGCCCTTGTCTGTAGAGAATGCCTTGTGGTTGTCCTTAACCACTAACTTACATGTCTCGCCGTCGGCAGAGGTAGACTCAACGTCGTAGCTGAAGATGAGTGTGCCATCACTGATACATACCTCGTCGCCAACCTCCCATGTTGCCGCGAAAGTTTCGGTATTTACACCGGCACGGGTTACGGTGCCGTTGTCCATGTCCTCCTCGCCCAGCTGAATGTAGTTGTCGGTGATGGTGCTGGTGAATGCCTCAACCTCCTCGCCGACGGTGCCGTTGTTGTTGCCGCCACCATTCTGCTCCACAGCGAGGTCGTCGCTGCTACATGCTGCCATTGCCACGATGGCTGCTGCATATATATAACTCTTTATTTTCATTGTATTATTTTCTTATCAGGGTTAAAAATCCTTTTATATAGCTTACTTTATTCTTATTCCCCCTCGGGGGGGGTAGGGGGACTGTGTTAGGGGGGCTGTGTTTACCACTGCTCGTCCCAGATGCTGCCGGGGAAAGCTGCGTTGCCAGCATCGTCGGTGAAGTGCTTCTCACCCTTTACCATGTCTTCTACGCCTGCGTTATCATAGCCACCGTTACCGTTACCATCGCCTGTGCTTCCCTGTATGCTTATGTCCATGATGTTGCAGGTATAAGCCATCTCCATGGTGGTTACCTCTGGCTGTATATACGTTTTCTTCATACCTATTCTTTATATATTCTTTATCTATTCTTTATTATGTCGTCTTTTTCTCCGTCTATCTTATCCCCTCAGGGGTGAGGGGGCTTTCTGCTTACTTCAGAATCTTTTTGCCGTTGATGATATAGATTCCACGCTGAACATTCTGCACACGACGTCCGCTGAGGTCGTAGATGACGGTCTCGCGTTCCTGGCTTGCAGGTGCACTCTCGATGGCTGTCTCCACGTCATCCTCGAAGACGATGTTGATAGCCTTGACATTGTTATTGCCAAGCTTGTTGATGTAAGCATGGAATGGTTTGACCGTTGGTTTTATTGGAGTCTCAGTGTTGTTGCCCACCAGGAAGAATGCGATGGTCCATGTGTTGTCTTCAGGGTCGGTATAATCATGCTTCTGGAGCACATAGGTTCCTTCTGAGGCTGTAGTAGCGGTGTAAGTACCAGTGAGGTGACCGTTGCTGTATGTGTCTGCCGTTGTAGCAGCGATGTTGACACTGCTTGCTGTGTATGCACCCGACTCAGTAACCAGTACAGGTTTGTTTGCTGCGATGGCACCAGTAGATGTTGCAAGAATCTCAGCAGCAAGATTCATATCTTGATCCAGATTGTATATCTTGCATCCGTCAGGTTTGTTGGCAGCAGCGAAAGGAATCATCAGTGTGCCGAACTTGTTTCCGTTAGGCTTAACGGCAATGCTACTCATGGTGTAGCGTGCGTTTGTTGCCTCAAACGACTCGTGAGCATGGAAGTTGTTACCATCCACGAGAACGAGGTTTGCACATGTTCCATTGCTTACGATGTTGTTTGTAACCCCATTGATAGTTGCACCATTGGTATAAACAAGACCGTTAGGGTTGGCTGCATTTACGTTGAATGAACCTGTTGCCTTTGTTACGTCAAGAACTGGTACAGTCTCAGTTAACTCAGCATCTGTTTCACCCCAAGCACCATGATAGTAGTGAACTTTATTCTTTACATATTCGAATTTGTCACCAATGTAGTAGAGGAACATACCACCGACTTCGGCAGGATGACCAATATTTTCGTTTGACAAATTAATGCTAATGGTCTTTGTTACATTATCATCATCTGAATTAAATTTCACATCATTCCAATACCAGCCATGTCCTTTACCACTATTTGCAAGATTGTCTGTTCCCTCACTTCCATCCATGTTCACGTCACCTCCTATTGAGCCATGGTCACCAGTGGTTTTCTTCGACTCTTCTCCTACAGTTATTTCTGCGTAAGAGGCAGCGTTCATGGTTCGTACAGTTGTACGCAACTTATATGTACCAACAAATGGGATTACGAAACTCTGACTACGAGCAGGTCCTTCTTCGTGATTCTGACGGAATACTACACGAGAATCATCACCACTCCAGTGGTGAGTGTCAGATGTTTTAGTAGAACGGCCATTACCAGCCCATATAGTATTGTCGTGATAATTACATGCGGCAGCTCGGCCAAGCACCAATGCTGTCATATCATAAGGATGCGCCTCGCTTGCGTTGTCCCATGCATAAGTATCGAAATTCTCCTGCATATAGTTGATAGCGGCGAGAAGGGTAGCGGCAGCTGTTGAAGATGTATAATCACGATAGCCTGCACATGTGGTAGCATAAGCATCGCCAGATGTCCAAGGGGTACATGCGTTCTTGACAGCGGTGAACTCCTCGAAGAGCTTATCGGTTGTGTTGACGTATGTCAGGCGGAAGTTATCTGCCTTGTACCACCAGTGACCTCCATTGCCAGTATCGCCACCAATAGCACCGATGGTGTAGGTCTTGGTACCATCGCTAACGAAGGTTATGCTGCGCTCGTGCATGATGGTCTTGTTGCCGTGGCGTGAAACCATTGCCGACTCGGTGGTGGTGCTGCCATCGTTGAGGGTCAGTTTTACAGTACCTTCCAAATCCTGATTGTCACCAGTGGCGAGCATAGCACTGAGGCGGTAGATACCAGCCGCTAATGTGCCAATATTCTGAGTCAGTGCTTTACCATCGCTCCATGTGTTGAAGAGGTAGTTGCCGTCGCAACCTAAAGCAGAGTACTTTGCATTTGAGTTTTCCCTTACGCCAGTATCGGTTGATGCATCAACCGTCCAACCGTTGGTGTTGCCTTCCTCAAAGCTATTGTTTGTGATCTTGCCAGTAAGGTCAGCTCCAGGAACCATGCTGTGTGCTTCCTCGTCAACAAGCATCCATACGTATGGAGCGTCGCCTTTTGTAAGATTGCCGTTAGCATCCACAACGAGGTATTTGTTGTATAGTAAATTATATAAGGTGTAACCTCCATTCTGAGCAGCCACAAGCCAGTAGAGACCATGGGTGGCCTTTGCTGGAGGAACAGTACCATCGGTATAGGTAGCATAGTTGCCAGCCGACAGACCATTCTCATCGTTGAAGAAGAGGTAGTTATCTGTGTTGTGCTTCTGCAACAATGTTTCGTTGAGGTCGGTGTTGATAACCTTGAATGAAACGTCTCCATTACCAACCGAACCGCTTGCGTTGATGTACTTGCCATTCTGAGCCCGGAAGTACCACTCGTTGCCAGCCACAAGGGCAGGTGTCTCAACCACCTTGTCGGTAGATACGCAGTATAAGGTGACGTTGTCGAACCAAAGCTTCGCAACAGAACCAGAACCTGTGTTAGCAATAGAACGCATACCTGCGCTAATGGTAACATTACCTGTGTTGTGAACGGTCATAGCGACAGCATCGGTAGTCCATTCGTTTTCAGTAAAGCCTGTTGTCATGGTGCTAAAGTCAGTGCCCAAACCGGTTTTGTTTTCGCCGATAACGGTTGTATTGCTAGCATTGTATGCCTCGTAGTATACGATATACTTACCAGCAGGCAAGTTGTTTATGGTCTTTGAGTAGTAAGAGTAGGAGCCCCAACCAGCAGAGCTGAATGCAACTTTGCCTTCTGAGTTGCCGTATATATCAGTTGCAGGAGGTGTTGCACCATTGATAATCTCGTTAGAGCCATAAGCCTTAGTTCCGTTGTAAGTAGTTCCCTCAGTGACAACAGACCACGAAGAAATATCACCATCAAATGTTTCGGTCAAAGTTGTAGTTGGGAGCATTCCGTTGATAGTGTTAACCAAAGCGTTAACAGATTCCTGATCCTCAGCAGATGCATTGTTGATAATGTTCTGGGCATTGACCAATGTGGTTGCAAGTTCAGAATTGTTCAGCACAGCGTTGATGGTTGTTGCTTTCTTTACGGTACCCTTTAGAATGTTGTAGTTAATTTTGATTGTACCAAGGAATTCAAGACGGAAGTTGTCACCAGTTACCCATGAACCATTAGTTAAATTATCACCAGCTATACCGATATTGACAGCATCACCTTCTCCTACAATGATGTAAGGAGTAGTAATGTTAGTTACGGTGCTACTCATATCCACAGTTTGCTTTACTGAAGTCGCGGCATTATATATGTAAGCGTATGCGCCTCTATCATTAGAGTCATGACAAGTCGCTGTCATACGGTATTTACCTGCGGGAAGTCCCTTTATCTGCTGATAATAATCTATGTCAAGCTTGCCTCCGGACCATCCTTCAAGGCGAGTGTCACCTGTATCTTCGGTATATTTGTTATTTCCTCGTGTATTTTTGTATGCAGTCCATCCACGTGGCATGTTTGCATTGTTTGCATTGTAGATTCCTGCATTGTATATCACGCCGGATACGTCAAGAGTATTTTCCTCGCTAAGATTGTCAATGTCTGTTTCGCTTAGATACTTAAGTTGCACATCGTCAATCATCATTACATAGTGCTGCTCATTTCCAGAAGAACCAGGAAGCATGTTCATCTTAATTGTAAGTGTTGTTTCGTCAGAAAGCTTATTGATGATAACACCGCAATTGAGCCATTCTGCAGCAGAACCAGGATTTGTATTTGTCACTGCAACTTTGCCACTTTCCTGTAGTGATATTGTCCATTTTGTTTTATCAGGAGCAGAAGAAGCAGCCTTGATTTTACAGGTCATCATATATATACCAGCTGGAAGGTTGTTGGAAGCGATTGTTTGCTCAATACCGAAGTTTACATCAGCATTCCAGTTGTTGCGGGTGTAAAAGAACTTTTCTCCATTAGTTGCCGAAGAAGATTCTCCTGCCCCACCATGTAACTTAGAGGTTGAGTTACCTACACCAACTTGAGAGTTTTTAGCACTTGCAGGAAAGATTGTCCAACCGGTAACACGGTTAGTGGCCCAGCCGCATGATGTGAGGTCAGCGGTAGCATTGTCTATTTCAAACGATGGGTTAGTGATAAGGCTTGTTTTGTCAGTCCAAGCTTGTTGTGCCCACGCACTACTCATTCCGACGATGCAAAGCAACGCAATGAAGAATAATCGTTTCAATTTCATATTAGTTAGTTATTTTATTTTTACCTTAAACGGGGCAGAGGGTGTTCTTCACCCTCGTTGCGCTCTTGTCTTGGCGGTTTGATTTGTTTCAGTTATTTGAATAATTTCGTACAACTAATATTGGTTCATTAGTTAGCAGTTGATATCTGTCTCGCATGCTCGCGCACGTACATTACGTGGAAATTTGGAATACACCAATCCCTAAATCGGACAAATTAAACCGTGCGAATTTACAAAAATGTTACAAAAGATGAAAGTTTTATGCAAAAAAAATAATAAAAATTCAACAAAAAAAACGTAAAGTGACTATGAATTGTTACTTTTAGAGTCTGTTTTGGGGCGTTTTTTGCTCTTATTGTTCTTAAGTTGTGGTTGCTTTTGTTGCAACGCATCGTGCAACGATTTTAACAAAAAACGGATGGGCGTGCCGGCTCACTTGCAAAACCCTGTGTAAACAGAAAACATAAACCGACATAAACCCCTT
>CAMAFX010000069.1 GCA_945833925.1 uncultured Prevotellaceae bacterium | reverse complement strand
TGTTGGGGTAACCCTCGATGGTGTAGTGGTAGTAAGCCTTGATGCCCATGCTCTCGATACGCTTGCGATAGGCATCGGCACTCTTCTGGCCATTGTAGTGTGTTATGACAACGGCACCGACAAGGAAGCCACGGTTCTGGAACTCGTTGCGCAGGCGAAGCACGTCCTCGTCGTAGGTGATTCCGAGGTCCTGACGAACCTTGTTTTTCTCAATGTCGTTGGCAGAGATTACGATAACGATTTCGGCAGAGTCGGAAAGCTGCTTAAGCATGCGCAGTTTGCTGTCGGGCTGGAAACCCGGAAGTACACGTGATGCATGATAGTCGTCAAACAGTTTACCACCTAATTCGAGATAGAGCTTGCCCTGAAACTGTGCAATGCGCTCTTTGATATGTTCGCTCTGTATGCGAATGTATTTGTCGTTGTCGAAACCGTATTTCATCTTCTATTTTATTTCTTAATATGATATCAAACAGTCTGTCTCACCTCGTTCCTACTTGGCGGTTTACAGAACTGCCATCTTACTTGTTTTCTTCTTCGAGGGTGTATGCAGAAGAACCGTCGAAGCAGTGAGTACAGATCTGGCACTTTGGAAGTCCTATGGCCTTTACCAGAGTCTCAAGCTTGGAGAACTGCAGAGAGTCGAGGTTCAGACGGTGGGCTATCTCTGCCACCATTTTCTTGTATTCGGGCGAATCTGTCTTGCTGTATGCCTCGACATTCTTGTTCATGTCTCCTTCTAAATCCTGGATTATACGGCGTGTGATGAGCTCCAACTCGCTCTTAGAGGCAGAGAAGTTGACGAACTGGCATCCATAGAGCAGTGGGGGGCATGCAATACGCATGTGAACCTCCTTCGCACCAAGTTCGTGCAGAACCTTTGTGTTGTCGCGCAACTGAGTTCCGCGAACGATACTGTCGTCGCAGAAAAGTACACGTTTGTCCTTGAGCACGTCCTTGTTGGCAATGAGTTTCATCTTTGCCACCAGATCTCGGAGTGACTGGTTGGAAGGCATAAATGAACGTGGCCAAGTGGGTGTGTACTTGCATATGGCACGCTGGTAGGGCACCTTGTGACCTTCGGCATAACCTACAGCCATACCGATACCGCTGTCTGGAATGCCGCAGGCACAGTCCACTTCGGTTGTGTCTTCCTTACCCATTACTCGTCCACATTCGTTACGGACACATTCACAGTTGCGACCTTCGTAGCAGCTGGTAGGGAAGCCGTAGTATACCCAGAGGAAGGCACAAACCTGCATGCCCTTGTTGGCGGGACGAATCTGCTCCATGCCATTGGCTGTGATGCGAACTATCTCGCCAGGTCCGACAAAGTGTGTCGTCTCGAAATCAAGGTTGGGGAATGCCGACGACTCTGTTGTAACAGCCATGGCTCCCTCCTTCTTTCCTACCACGATAGGTGTTCGTCCCCAGCTGTCGCGGGCAGCGATGATGCCATCTGTAGTCAGAAGAAGCATCGAGCATGAACCCTTTACCTTCTTGTAGACATTCTCTATACCCTCGCGGAAGGTCTTTCCTTGTATAATAAGTAAAGCGATAAGTTCTGTTGGGTTTATCTTGCCGCTCGAGAACTCGCTCAGATGCATTCCTTTCTCGAGCATCTCCTGCGCAAGTTCCTCCATGTTGTTGACCTTGGCAACGGTTACGAGTGCAAATCTGCCCAGATGTGAGTTCATCAACATAGGCTGAGCATCCGTGTCACTGATTACTCCGATGCCACTCTCGCCCTTGAAGTGATCCAGCTCTGGCTCGAACTTTGTTCTGAAGTATGTACTTTCCAGATTATGAATTTTACGATAGAATTCGCCATTGCTGGTACATGTTGCCATACCGCCACGTTTTGTACCAAGGTGTGACTGGTAGTCTGTTCCATAGAAAAGGTCAGCAACGCAAGGCGACTGCGAAACTGTTCCGAAAAAACCGCCCATAGGAGAGTCTTTTATTTATTGTTAACAAATCTTTTTAATACCTTTGCATCTAATGCCTAGATGTTGGCAATGCTCTTTTTCCACCGCAAATTTACAAAAAATATTTTATTCCTTTTATTCTTGCCTTATTATTGTGGTAATTTTTTATGAAAAAACTTCAAAATGTTTACAAATTGGCAAATGTGGAAAATAAAAACTGCACCGAGCCTTACATTTTGCTCGGTGCAGTCGTTATTTGATGAAAAAAAGATTATTTCAGGTGAGAAGCCTTGAAGTTTGTAATCTTGCTCTTGAAGTTTCCTGTCTGCTGGAGAGGGAAGACAAGAGTCTGTACGTAGTTGTATGGCTTCTCGTCGGCAGCAATGCGCTTCTGCCACTTCAATTCCTGGATGAGCACTCCGTTAACGTAGAATCGTGTTGTCTTGTTTGTTCCCTCGATGGCGATGTGCTCCTTTACGCCGGGACGGCCTGTGTGAGCAAGCTGGTAGAAGTATCCGTCGCGAGTATAACCCATAGCGCCGTTGATTGGGTCGGCAAGGTAGAACTTGGCACGGCGGCTTGTGGTGAGGCATGTTCCTTCGCTCTCCTTTGCCCATTCGATGTCGAACTCAACCCTGTAGTCGTAGCCAATCTGGTAGCGTGGCTGGTCCTTGCCTGTGAGGGTGGTCTTTGGGTTAAGGGTGGCGAATGTAGTTTCGAAGTTGCCGAGCTCGTCTACGCCAGGACCCTCACTGATGTTTTTGCGCTGAGCGTCCCACTTGGCATATGCCTCGTCGCTTGTACCCTCGGGACGGATGGCACGCCAGGTCTTTTCGGCAATGACTTGCAATGCAGGGAAGATGCGGTGGTGCTCGTCGCCCACAGAGATGCCGTTGCCGCATACGTCGTTCCAGATGGCGAACATACCACCCTCAATCTGTGGGTCGCACTCTGTGAAGACAAGTTCTTCCTTTGAACCGTAAACGGCAGGTGTCCAGTGTTGGAAGAGGAACTGGTAGTTGAGGTATTCGTAGTAGTAGCCGGCAGCAGGTACGATGTAGGTGTAGCCGTCGCAGATGTTAATCATCTGGTAACCTAACTTTTTCATGTCTACTGGGTTGGCATAGCCGTTGCTCCACATGTCCATAATGACATTCTCCGACTTGACTGGAGTGTCGCCCTTTGCGTGAGTAAGCGAACCCCATACTACAGCCTGCTTGCCATAGCTCTCAACGAGACGGATGAGGTGGTCGGTCAGGGCTCTGAACTTCTCTACAACAGCCTTGTCTGCATTGCTGTACTCGTCGGTGCCGATGTGAACGCGACGACCGCAGAAGACTGGGTCTGGACCCTCAAGATACTCAATGAAGAGACTGTCCATAAACTCGATGGTTTCTTTCTTTGTGATGTCAAGGTGGTCATCGATATATCCCTTCAACGAAGGACGGAACTTGGTGAAAGCAAGAGAGTGAGCTGGCATGTCAATCTCAGGGATGACTTCTACGCCAAGACCCTCAGCCCACTTGATGAACTGTCGGAACTCGTCCTTGCTGTAGCTGCCGTCGGTGGCGGTGAGGAGAGGGAAACGCTCGCTCTGCAAGCGGAATGCAGCATATGTCTGGTCCCAGCTGTCGTTGAAGTACTTCTTGAAACCGTTGTCGTTGAGATGAACCTGCAGGGTGTTCATCTTGTAGTAGCTCATGGTCTTGACCAATTCCTTGAGATAGTCCATAGGAGCAAACTTGCGTGCCACATCAATCATGAAGCCGCGCAGACGGTAGTCGGGGGTGTCGGTGATGACGCCGCATGGAAGCTCGCCCTTTTCGCTTATCTGCAACAGTGTCTGCACACCCCACAATGCACCGGTTGCGGTGTTTGCCTGCAGGGTGACCTTCTTCGACTCAATCTTGATGATGTAGCCCTCGTGTCCGATTTTCTTGTTCTTGCACAACTGGATGTTGATGACGCCAGTTTCGTTTCCGCTCTTGGGGGCCTGCATCAATTCCAAAGACGATGTCAGATACTTGCCCACCTGGCTTAGTTGCTCACTTGCCACGTTCACCTTGCAGCCCTGTGTGAGGTTGAATGTGCCATTGCCACCACGCCATTCCTTGATGGCAGGCACGGTAAATGGCTTCTCGTTTACCGCTGCTGCTACGTTCAGCACGATGCAGCAAAGAATGAAACTTAGTAATTTTTTCATTGTAAATAAGTGGTTAATAGTTATTTTACTCTTTGTTTTATGACTGTTTGTAATTTGTCGGTTTGATGTTTGACTATTTACATATCTCCTTATACTTGCAGTTGTTGCATATAGTTTGGTTTTCTGTCTGCGTGAACGGAGTGTCCTTGTCGAAGAGGGTGGAGATGGCGTCGCGCAGTTTTTCCGTAAACTCTTCCTGAACATCTGCCACGTTAAGCACGGCTTGGTTGTAGGTTGCGGTTCCAATCAGCAGTGTACGGTCGTAGGAGTCGGCCTTGCTTGCCTTGTTGACGTAGAAGAGGGTAGGCTGTACACATTCAGCATTGAAGGTTTGCTTGACAGCCATGGCATAGAGGAATGTCTGCAGGAAATAGTCGGCGTGCATAGTCTTGTGCTCGATGATGCTGTCTATGGAGCGTTCAGGCTCCGGCTTTCCTCCTGTCTTGTAGTCCACCACAACGAGACGGTCCTTGCTGTCGCGCTCCAGTCGGTCTACTCGTCCTCCTGTTATTATCTTCTCGTCTTCCGACAACTTCAGTTCGTAGTAATAGTCCTTCTCCAACGACTCGAGAGTGAAAGGAGCATGCTTGCAGTCGTAGTTGATGAGTTGCAGGATGAACTGCTTTAGTACGCTGTGTATGATGTGGTTCAGTCCCGTCAGCAGATTGGCGTTCCTCGGGTTGTTGTAGAAGTTGTCGGCAAGTTCCAGAATCTTCTGGTAGCTGTATGTTTCAATCTTCTCGAACATCTTCTCTTTATCGTCATCGTCAAGAGGTTTGAAGAAATTGTATATCAGAGAGATGTTGACGAAAGGATATATCATCGTCTCCTTGTTCTTGAGAGCCAGCTGCAGCATTTCGCTGTTTATGACGTTGGTGCCGTAGTGCTTCATCGTATGTCGATAGAACATGTCGGCAGAGTCGTGGAAGACGGTACCGAAGATTGGTCTCGTGATGCCGTCCTCTGGTTTGTCGTCAATCCTGATGTTGGCGATGTACTTGTAGTAGAACTGCATCTTGCACTTTAGATAGGTGTTGATGGCGGTAGGCGAGAGTTTGTGATTGTTGTTGTTGATGTATTTCTCGCGCAGTGACTTCACCATTTCGTCTGTCTTCACAATTTGCGATGATGCCTTCTCTATGTTTCTGTCGTTTGTCGGCATCAGTCTGACGTGCTTGATAGGGAGCGACGTCTCAGCCATCAGCTGACGCAGGAAGCGGCTCATCTCGCATCCGCCCACACCCGAACTGTTCTCGTTGTACATCAGTGTTACGTGCTCTGCTCGTGCCAGGATGCGGTAGAAGTAGTAGGCGAAAACACTGATTTTGTGCTTTATGGTGGTCAGTCCGAACGATTCCTTCAGCGAGTATGGGATGAACGAGTTGTCCTCGCTCTTCTTGGGCAGTACACCTTCTTCGACGTTGAGCATCAGTATGTTCTCGAAGTCCAGATTACGTGTTTCGAGCAGTCCCATCACTTGCATGCCAACTGCGGGTTCTCCGTGGAATGGTATGCTGGTAGACAAGAGTATCTGCTTGAGCAGGCTGCGCAGGGTGTGTGGCAGGATGTCCAGTAATGGTTTCTCGCCGTTTTCGCCTTCGCTGGTCAGTTCGGCGAACTTCTGCAGTTGTGTGTGTGTCTTGAACAGAGCCTCGTTGTAGAGTTGGTCGTACACGTCGGGGTGCTCTTTCTGAGAGAAGTGTCTTGATATGACGTCCACCGCTCTGGTCAGTCTTTCAATCAGTTCCTTCGTTTCAATCATTGACGGTTTCAGCAGGTATTCCTCCTCTTCCTCTATGAAATGGTAGTAGGGGTGGCGGCAGAGTCGCTGCATATAGGTGAAACGGTATTGCTGTGCTGCAGTATCGAATCCGTCAAGGTAGAGAGACATCAGCACGTTCAGGAAACTGAACACAGGCGTGTCGCTCATTGGATAACCCATCGTGACATTGATAAGTTCGGGAGTATTCTCGGGTATGCTGTGCAGAACGCTGCCCAGCATGTGCTCGTCTCCAAGTATTATGGCAGTCTTGTTCTCCTCCTTGTGTTCGGTGCCATCCTTCTTGCCGAGCGTGTTGCCTAACCATGTCGGTATGTATCTGGTCTGGGCGTTGTTGGTGCTTGTGGCAACGAGGGTAATGTCCTTCAGTTTCGAGAGGTTGTCATAACATTCGTCTTCAAGGGCGTTGGGGAAGATGCGTCGGTTCTGGTTGATGAAGAAGCCTGCCTCCCATGCCGGATCGTTGATGTAGAGTTCGTCGTAGTCCCAGTAGAAGAGTGCGTTGTGACATTCCTTGCAGTGTCTGAAGAGTGTCTCCTCACATTCGTCCAGAATGTTGAAACCGATGAATGTGAAAGTCTTTCCCTCGCCGAGGTTGTCTTCCTCGCCGTTCTTCAGCCTCTGCGCCACTTCGCGATAGAGTGCTCCTGAATACAGTATGCCCCTCTCCATCAGGCGTTGGCGGAGTGTTGTGTACATGTCGGGCATTATCTCCCACAGCCGCAGGAACCTCTCCTTCAGTATGCTGTTGCCCTCCTTGCTGAAGTTGTGGAAAAACTCACGTAGCGTCTTTTCCTGCTCTTCGGTAAGATAGTCGGTAGAGATAGAGTGCAGGTCATATACATTATGGAATATCTTGTCGGCTGGAGCGAGGTGCTTGTCGATGTCGTCGAAGTCGCCCAGAATGATTTCGCCCCAGCTGTAGAACTCGTCCAGTGGTTCGGCGTCGGGAACCAGTTCGCAGTAGATGGAGTAGAGTAGGGAGATTGTCTCTATTGGCTCCGCCTTGCGGTATGACGAAATTTGGCTGTACAACTCGTCGATGGTCTTGTACTGTGGTGCCCATACCGGTTTCCCGTTTGTCTGAGCCAGATATTGGTTCATGAAAAGTCGTGCTCTTTTGCCGGGGAACACAACTGTCACGTTCGACAGGTTGTTGCCGAACCTCTTTATCAAGTCTTCAGAGACGTGTCTCAAGAATTCGTTATTCATAAACCGTTGTTTTGTCGTATTGTTGTTTCAGGTGATATCACCCTCATTCGTTCTCTTCTTTATTATAATATAATAAGGTATGACGGAATGCCTTGACCGGTATGGTTGTGATGAGGCTGTTCAGGCATTGCCGTTCACTTCCTCTATCGTGTTCCGGTAAACATACCACAGATAGCCTCTCACCTTGTGGTCGGGGTACATGTCGTGCAGCAGATCCATATAGCCCTTCACCTGGGCGTTGTATTCCTCAGGCTTGGGTTTTCCAAACTTGAAGTCGACAACTGTTATCTCGTCCTCCGACACCATCACCCTGTCTGGTCGGTGCGACACTTGCTTGCCTGTTTCAGGGTCGAGGTGTACAATCTCACATTCGTTTATGACATTCGTCTTCCCTTCAAACCACCTTGCTGCAACTTCGTTCTTCAGACTCTTGCCAATGAACTTGCTTATCCGTGGCAGCTGTGTCTTTCGGTCGATGATACCCTGGTCGGCATATTCATTCAGAATCTTGTCCAACTGCTCCGCACGTTCAATACGGCTGAAAATCTCGTGATAGAGCTTGCCTTGCTCTATGTACGACATGCTTTCCTCCATACCCTCGGCAGCTTCTATGTCGTCGCCTTGCATACGTATGTACCGGGTGGCTTCGTTGCTCTGTCTGAAATCCATCTTTCTGTTGAACGAATGGAAGTGTATGTCTTCCTGCACATAGTCAGGACTGAGGCGGTTGTCTGCCGTCTTTTTCTCCTTCTTTTCCTTTTTGCAGACGAAAGGCTCGCCGTATGTCCATATCGTAACGCCGGCTTCTTCCTTCATCTCCATGGGCAGGTCGAAGTTCTCGTCTCTCATCGTGAAGTTGAGCAAGTTGGCGTATGTCAGACTCTCATTGCTGCATTTGCCCCACACGTAGAGGTTGTGCTCGGCTCTGGTGAAAGCCACGTACAGCGAGTTGAATTCGTCTATTCTCCTGAGCAACTGTTCGTTACTGTAGTCGTCAGCGTAGTCAGAGTGCAGGAACCTTGTCTTGTCGCCATTGATGGGCAGCGAACCCATTGTGTTGAACGGTGCCTTCTTGCTGTCGCACCACAGCATCTCTGTTCTTCTTATCTCCTCCATTGCCTCGTTGCAGTAAGGCATGAGTACGGTGTGGTACTGCAGTCCCTTCGACTTGTGTATGGTGATGATGTTGATGCCGTCTATCTGGCAGGCTGGTATGTCCTTCATCCGCATGTCATCCTCCCAGAACTCCAGGAACGACTGGATGTCAGTTATGCCGTTCTTCAGGTAAGCCGACAGTTCGTCGAAGAATGTCAGTACGTAGGCATCCTCGCCCTTTATGCTCGAAATGCTCAGTATTCTGAACAGTTCCTCGCACAATTCATTGAGCGGGTAAACGCTCAGCTCATTTATGCGACTCGTAAATTCCTCGGGCAGAACGTCTTTGGCATAGGCTGTGGTGTATTCCTCGATCTCAGCGTCAGGCTTGCTGACGTTCAGCATGTATTCCTTTATCAGATAGCGTTCTGCCACCTCGTCCTGCTTACCGAACCATATCACTCGCAGTGCAGCGATGAGCATGCACAACGCCTTGCTGCTGCCCAGTTTGAAGCCCTCGTCGCATACCATCTTCACATTTTCCAGATGTGTCTCTACGTAGTCGATGAGTTTGCCGACGTGGTTGCGCGAGCGCAGTAGAACAGCGATGTCGGTCTTCTTGACACCTGCATCGATGAGGCTCTGTATCTGGTTGCAGAGATCGCTCAGCATAGTTTCTTCCCAGTCCTCCACCTTGTCGGTTTTGAGCATCACTCTCACGAAACCTTCTTCCTTCTTGTCGTCGGGCCACTTCTGCTCTACATCAGAGAATATCTCCTTCACTATGCCGTTCTCCTCGTCTTCGCAGTCAAGCAGTGGTGCTGCGTTCTTGAAGATGGCATTGTTGAACTTGATGATTCTCATATCCGAACGGAAGTTGGTGTCGAGCGTCTCAACGTGAGGTTCGGTGTTGTTCAGTTCCTGCTCTATGTTTTTCAGGATATGCCAGTCGCCGTTGCGGAATCTGTAGATGCTCTGTTTTATGTCGCCTACCAGCAAGTTCTGTCCTCCTGCCGACTGGCTCTCCAGCAGGAGCACCTTGAAGTTGTCCCACTGCATTCGGCTTGTGTCCTGGAACTCGTCAATCATCACGTTGTTGAAGAGTGTGCCCATCTTCTCGAAGACGAATGGAGCATCGCTTCCTTCAATGAGTTTGGATAGTAGTATAGGTGTCTTGGCAAGTATGAAACGGTTGCTCTCGTTTGTGATGGCTGTCACTTCCTCTTCTATATGGTTGAGAAGGCGCAGCGGACTGAGATGCTGCAGTGACAAGTCGATGGTGTTGGCAAGGACGGCATACATCTCTCTCTCTTGCTCTGCCTTTTCGATAGCCTGTCTCAGAGGTTCTATGGATAGCAGCAGTGTCTGGTCGGCCAGGTCTGACTTCTTTACCATTGCGGATGTGTCCTCGAGCTGCTTCTTTTGGGTGTCTGTCAGCAGGGCGGATACATAGTTGCCATTCCTCATTGCCGTGACATATTTTATGACCCAGGCGCCTCTCGATACGGCTTTTGTTATGTCGCCACCATATTTGCTGCAGTCTGTACTGCTGAAATGGTCCAATGCCGCGTTCAGATTCTTTGCCACCTCGTCCATTATCGCCTTTGCCTGCTGCTTCAGCGTGTTCAGGTTGCTGCGGTATTTCTTTATCAGTTCTTCGTCGTTTATCTTTTGGCGGAACGAGTCGTCTCTCTTCATGTATTCCTCCTTGAAAATGATGGACGAGAGGTGCTTTATCTTCTCTCTAACGTCCCAGTCGTCCTCGTTCTCTATCTGGTCCTTGACGTAAGAGTCAATCCATGGCATGACGTCCGAGCCGGTTTTTTGCTCCCTGTTCGCTATGCGTTCTTTCCCGGCAGAAACGTCTCTTCCAAGTCCATCCACCAGGTTGTCGACAGCCTGCGACAGTATCTGCTTGTCGTTGAGGTCGACCTGCAGCTTGGCGTTCAGTCCAAGTTCGTGTGCCAGGTTTCTCAGCACGCTCTGGAAGAAACTGTCGATTGTCTCGATGCGGAATCTCGAATAGTCGTGCAGTATGTACTTCAGCGCATCGCGGCATCGCTCTTTTATCTGCTCGTCGCTTATCTCCAGATTTTCCTTTGCCAGTTCCTTCTTAAGCGCATCCATATAGCTTTTGCTCGATGGCAATCCTCTGCCTATGCCATATAGTTGCTCCAGAATACGGTCCTTCATCTCGGCTGTTGCCTTGTTTGTGAAGGTTACAGCGAGGGTGTGACGGTACTCCAGAGGGTTCTGCGTAATGAGCAGACGGATATATTGCACCGCAAGTGTGAATGTTTTACCGCTTCCGGCAGATGCTTTGAAAATGGTTACTGAAGACATGCAATGTTTGGTTGTGTGTTGAAAGTCCGGGAATGTTTTGCAAATATAGGATTATTTTTCGAGAAAGTCAAATTTATTTGTTCATAAGTAGCGAGAATCGTCAGTTAACTCTCCCTGACATCTCTATAATTTCTATATAATTTCTTTCCATCTTCTTGCTTACTCTCTGCAACTCATGCCAAACTGGTGCTTGCATTAGCCGAAAT
>CAMAFX010000068.1 GCA_945833925.1 uncultured Prevotellaceae bacterium | reverse complement strand
CTGATGTAAGAGCTCCACGTGATGGACGATTTACAGAAAAGATTGGTACCTACAATCCAAACACCAATCCTGCCACTGTAGATTTGAAATTCGACCGTGCTCTTTACTGGGTTGAGTGTGGTGCACAGCCTACCGACACAGTTCGTAACATCCTCTCAAACGAGGGAGTTTATCTTATGAAGCACCTCCGCGGTGGTGTTAAGAAGGGCGCATTCGATGAGGCAACAGCTCAGGTTAAGTTCGACGCTTGGAAGGCAGATCACCAGAAGGGCATCACAGCAGCAACAGAGAAGATCGCTTCTGAAAAGAAGGCTGCTCATCTCGCTGCATTGAACGCTGAGAAGGCTACCAACGAGGCTATCGCTAAGAAGGTGGCAGAGAAGAAGGCTGCAGAGGCTGCTGCTAAGGCAGAGGCTGAAGCTGCTGCAAACGCAGAGGCTACCGAAACAACCGAGGAGGCACCTGCTGAGGCTTAATCAAATCCCTGAAGTGAGGATTTAAGTAAAAACAAATCATTTCAAAATTTCTTTCAAACAAGCATATGAAGGGCTTCACCGGGAGGTGAGGCCCTTTCTCTATAGATCATCGCACACGTCGTAACGCTCAGTGCAATATTCCCTAAAGTGTTTGAATTTTAACAAAGAAACGAATTGACGCATCTCTGACACTGCTACTGCTTTTCGCTGAAGCTGCAGCAGCTTTTCTCCGAAGCAGCACCTGCTTTCGGAAAAAGCAGTAGCAGCTTCCTAAAGGAGGTAGATACGCCCTTATAGCAATGGCATGCCAACCATCGTGGTCAGCACGCCATTTGTCTTTTATGCATCAGAAGAATATCCTTCAATGATGCCATTTCTGCTGTTCTTTTATTTGATACTTTCTTCTTCTGTTTCTTTTATTAAATCTTGACTGCTGTGGGTCCGGTGGTCACGCTTTACGGCGCCTGCGGGCGCCCGTGACCTCCGCACCCACAACAATCAAGATTCTGCTTTTTATTTTCGTGTTTCTATTCGTTTCGTCCGGAATGGTAAATTACTTAGCAAACACGGGACGAACGCTCCGACCGTAGTAACGAAGGCTGTCGACCGGGTAGACATAGCCCGAAAAAAAGTGGAGGAAGCACGCGATGTAGCTGTCGCTCGAACGGAGCGAACGCGACCAGTAGTACCCGTTGCTGCCTGCAAGGCTGAGGCTGCTGCCGTTGCGGAAGCCAGCAGCAGGCAGGAAAATATACACATTGCTGTCGGTCTTCTTCGAAATCTTTCTACCACGCACACCATTGAGAGTGGTCCATTTTGTGGTTGTGTAATCGCTGTTTACCAGCTCTAGCAGCTGAGTATGGGTCGGCATGCGCCAGTCGCCACCCCAGTTGACGTATGCGGCATCGTCCTCGGGATCAAGCTCTGTCTTGTTGTCTACAGTGCCCTCTGAACTGCTGGTGCAGTACTTGGTCATACCTCTCTCCGAAAACCACTTGTAGGTTTCCAAATCGAAGTACGTCCTACCATTGTTGTAACCTGTCGTCTCGCCCCAGGCGAAATAGTCTCCGTAATCCCAAGGATTCTCGGCACCGATGTTGCACGTTGCCCAAAGGGTACGGCTTGGCAAGTCGAGGTCAACGTATCCATGTGAGGAAGTAGCATTGTGACTATACGCCTTTCCACTCTCGTAGTTCTTGCCTGTTATAGTGGCAGTATATTCTGACGTTGCACTTGCCAGGGTTGCTGTAAGATTCTTAGCGTTGAGGTTTACAGCAGGGAGGAGCATATACAGAGTCACTGTGCTACCAGCAGATGCGCTGATGCCACTGATAGACATGCTGATGGTCTTACTCATCTTCTTATTAGTGATGGCAACGGGGTTGGTACGCACGTTCATAGTCTGACCAACGGGGAAGACTTCGTCCTCGCTACTGAGTGTGAATTCTGTTAATGTAGCAGCCTCTGGCACAGTCAGCACGAAGCGAGCAAGGGCGCCCATGTGCTTGAACTGGAAGCTTGCCTCTCCATTGGACGGTGTTGATATGCTGCTGACGATATAGTCGCACTTGGTCAGGTTGTCGAGGTTATCATTGCCCACCTGGATCTGACCTTCGTAGGTCATAGGTATAGCCTCACCTGTTCTGTTGTCATAGTTGTAAGGATAGTATGCCACATACGTGGACTGCGACTTCAATGCCCAGCCACCGCCGTTGAACACCGCAGTACCTGTACCTGCTCCTTCCTCAATTGGAAAACTTACCTGGTCGCCCTTATCAGGGAAGATACCAACGGTATCCTTTGCACTCCACCTGAAACTGATGCTGCCACCATTGTTAACGGCAGTGGTACGTGTCTGCTCACCATCTGCCCACTCAAAGTCGGCAACGTTCATGCTGACACGCTTCACGTCGCCTATGGCATCGCCTGCCACATCCATCTCGCTGGAGCAAGCAGCCAGTCCTAACACTGCTATGCTCACGAAGAATAGTCTTTCTAACTGTTTCATATTTCTTATTGTTTGTTTACGTCAATGTTGTTTGCTCTCTCGTTCTCTTCTTTTTTTACGCAAATTACCGAGAATTGACCGTGAATTTTTCGTAAATCAATCCTGCCACTCGAAGTCTTCGATGAAGCCACCGGGCTTCTCGGTTGGCACATCATTATTTATTCTGTTTTCTTTATTTTCGAGTTTATTTCGTTCGAAATGGTAAATTACTTAGCATACACGGGACGAACAGAGAACCCATAGTAACGATTGTTGTAGTACCAATCAATATAGCCCGAATTGAAGTAGAGGTTGTACGCGTTGTAGCTGTAGCTCGTATAGAGCGAACGCGACCAGTAGTCACCGTAGCTGCCTGCAGTGTAGAGGCTGCCGACGTTGCGGTAGCCAGCAGCAGGCAGGAAAATATAAACACTGCTGTCACTCTTCCTCGAAATCTTTCTACCATACACACCATTGAGAGTGGTCCATGTTGTGGTTGTGTAACTGCTGTTTACCAGCTCCTGCTGCTGAGCATGGCTCGGCATGCGCCACTCGCGGCCCCAGTTGACATATGCGGCATCATCCTCGGGATCAAGCTCTGTCTTGCCATCTGGCGATGTACCTAAACTTGAGTCCCAATAACTAGTACTGGTACTATACTTTTTCATTTTTGAACTGCTACCATTACAGAGAGTATATGTACTCCAGCTGAACGACTTCTGACCACTGTTGTAACCTGTCGTTTCGCCCCAGGCGAAATAGTCTCCGTAATCCATAGGATTCTCGGCACCTATATTGCACGTTGCCCAAAGGGTACCACTTGGCAAGCCAAGGTCTACGAAATCATGAAATGAACCTGCATAAGCTATGTTCAAACTGTGACTATACGCTTTGCCACTCTCATATTTTTTACCAGAAATAACAGTTTCGTATCTCCGCGTAGAACTTGCCAAAGTTGCTGTGATAGACTTTCCCGTAAGGTCGGTTGATGGTAGAAGCATATATACAATTATCGTACTACCTGCAGAGGCACTTATACCACTAAGACAAACATCGATTACTTTACTCATCCTCTTGTTTGTGATGGTAGCAGGATTGGTCCGTACATTCAGAGTCTGTTCTACAGGAAAGATTGGACTTTCAGAGCTCAGAATAAATTTAACGAAGGAACCTGCCTCAGGCACAGTCAGCACGAAGCGAGCAAGAGCACCCATGTGCTTGAACTGGAAATTAACCTCACCACTCTCGGGAGTAGACAGGTTGCTGACGATATAGTCGCGCTTGGTCAGGTTGTCGAGGTTATCATTGCCCACCTGAGTCTGACCCTCGTAGGTCATAGGTATAGCCTCACCTGTTCTGTTGACAAAACTGTATGGATAGTATGCCACGTACGTGGACTGCGACTTCAATGCCCAGCCACCGCCGTTGAACACCGCAGTACCTGTACCTGCTCCTTCCTCAATTGGAAAACTTACCTGGTCGCCCTTATCAGGGAAGATACCAACGGTATCCTTTGCACTCCACCTGAAACTGATGCTGCCACCATTGTTAACGGCAGTGGTACGTGTCTGCTCACCATCTGCCCACTCAAAGTCGGCAACGTTCATGCTGACACGCTTCACGTCGCCTATGGCATCGCCTGCCACATCCATCTCGCTGGAGCAAGCAGCCAGTCCTAACACTGCTATGCTCACGAAGAATAGTCTTTCTAACTGTTTCATATTTCTTATTGTTTGTTTACGTCAATGTTCTTTGTTTGCTCTCTCGTTCTCTTCTTTTTTAACGTGAATTACCGAAAATTGACCGTGAATTATTCGTAAATCAATCCTGCCACTCGAAGTCTTCGATGAAGCCACCGGGCTTCTCTGTTGGCACATCATTATTCTCCCACTTGAAGTCATCGATACTTCCACCCGGGCGGTCAAGGCTGCCACAAAGGGGAAGACTCGGAAGACATAACTCCCTCACCTTGACGTGAGGCACGATGTAGTTCTTCTTTTCTTTCATCATATGATAAAATTTAGTTTGTTATTCGGTTGCTGACTGACATACATATAGAAAAACGTAGGCATCCATCTCTACTCGTTCGCTGATTGAGGTCCTGAGAAAACCCTTACCAGTGAACTTGTAGAGTGTCTGCCTACGCCGTATTGACGCACGTATCCTTACAAGTGTCACGGCGTAGGCAGCGACAGTGCAAAGTTACACCTTTTCTTTAAAAAAGAAAAAAAATCTTGAAATAATCTACAAACAAACGGGTCAAAGACAGAAAGTTGCGTAAAGACTGTGTACGGGGATGTCTTACCAGTTTTTGTTTCTCCTACCGACATCATGTTTTGCATGCGACATTGTACTTTCTTGCCAATATCTAAAAAATAAGTTGAAACGTTATCTTGTTTCAAAATTATTTCGTACTTTTGCAGTATGAAACTGATAGTTCTAAGTACACCGAAATTCTTCGTTGAAGAAGATCAAATACTTACAGCACTTTTCGAGGAAGGGCTCGACTTGCTGCATCTGCGCAAGCCGGCTTCAGAACCAGTGCTGTCGGAACGTCTGTTGACACTCATCCCACAAGCATATCACAACCGCATTGTTGTACACAACCACTTCTACTTGAAGGAGGAGTTCAACCTGAAAGGCATACACATCAGCAAGCAGGAAGACAACGTTCCATCAGGCTACAAGGGCATCATCACACGCACGTGCTACTCGCTCGACGAGCTGGCAGAATGTCGTGGCAAGTACGATTATCTGTTTCTCGACTCCATATTCTCCGGCATCTCAGAGGAGCATCGTCCTGCATCCTTCACCAAGGAAGAGATACACGACGCAGCACGACGTGGACTGATAGACAGAAAGGTAATTGCAAGCGGCGGCATCACACTCGAGAACCTGTCAGAGGTATCAGACCTCGGATTCGGAGGAGCAGTTGTCTGTGGAGACCTCTGGAACAGATTTGACGTACACAGCGGATTGGACTACAAAGCATTACTAAACCATTTCCGACATCTAAGGAAGATTGCCAATTGATAGGTCTAATGTCAGGCTACAAACCCATACCCTACCAGATGGCAGACGAAAAAAAAAAGAAAAACCAAACCAATACAACAATAATGGCTTCAAATAGTTCTTACCTTGTTTTTTCCGGAACTGCCACCCGTTATCTGGCCGAGAAAATCTGTCAAAAGCTTGACTGCCCACTTGGCAATCTGGTAATCACCAAGTTCGCAGACGGCGAGTTTTCTGTATCTTACGAGGAGAGTATTCGCGGCAAGGATGTGTTCCTTGTTCAGAGTACATTCCCAAGCAGCGACAACCTGATGGAGTTGCTCTTGATGATTGACGCAGCAAAGCGCGCCTCAGCACGCAGCATCAATGCAGTAGTGCCATACTTCGGTTGGGCACGTCAGGACAGAAAAGACAAGCCACGTGTATCCATCGGTGCAAAGCTTGTTGCCGACATGCTTTCTGTTGCAGGCATCACACGCCTCATCACACTCGACCTTCATGCAGACCAGGAGCAGGGTTTCTTCGACTGCCCAGTTGACCACCTCTATGCCAGCAGTGTAATGATGCCATATCTGGAGAGCCTCAACCTCGGCAATCTTGTCATCGCAGCACCAGACATGGGTGCATCAAAGCGTGCCAACACATACGCAAAATACTTCAACTGCCCATTGGTGCTCTGCAACAAGACACGCACCCGTCCAAACGAGGTTGGCAGCATCGTTATCATCGGTAACGTAAAGGATGCTGACGTAGTCATCGTCGACGATATGGTAGACACAGCCGGAACAATAACCAAGGCAGCAGACGTCATGCTGGAGCATGGTGCCCGCAGCGTTCGCGCCATTGCCAGCCACTGTGTAATGAGCGGCCCTGCAAGCGAGCGCGTCGAGAAGAGCGCTCTTATAGAGATTGCGTTCACCGACTCAATCCCCTACGACACAGAAAAGGGAACATCAAAGGTTAAGCAGATAACCATCGCCGGACTTCTCGCAGAGACCATCCGTCGAGTAGTCAACAACGAGTCTATCTCTAACCAGTACCTTATATAATATATACACATTATATAATATATACGCGCGCGCGAGGTTGCGCACACAAATATTACCACAGAACAATAAAGGGCTTGCAAATCTGCAAGCCCTTTATTGTATTTAGGATATCAATTTCTCTAAATTATACGACAATCCCTATTTAGTTCTTAAAACTATGTATTGGAGCAGGAATGCGTCCCTTACGGTTGACGAACGCCTCACAAGAGAATCTGTTGACCGGTTGCACAGGTGCATAGCCGAGCAGTCCGCCAAACTCAACGGTGTCGCCTACGTTCTTGCCAATCACTGGGATTATACGCACAGCCGTAGTCTTCTGGTTCACCATACCGATGGCGGCCTCATCAGCAATTATACCACTGATAGTTGATGCAGGAGTCTCGCCAGGAATGGCAATCATATCCAGACCTACAGAGCAAACGCAAGTCATTGCTTCGAGTTTCTCCAGCGTCAACGCACCACACTCTACGGCATCAATCATACCCTGGTCTTCGCTGACAGGAATAAAGGCACCCGACAGTCCGCCGACGTACGAACTTGCCATCACACCACCCTTCTTGACCTGATCGTTGAGCAACGCCAGCGCAGCAGTTGTACCGGGAGCACCAGCCTTCTCCAGACCAATCTCGCAAAGAATATCAGCCACCGAGTCGCCAACAGCAGGCGTAGGAGCCAGCGAAAGGTCGATTATGCCGAATGGAACGCCGAGACGACGGCTTGCCTCCTGAGCAACATACTGACCGACACGTGTTATCTTGAATGCCGTCTTCTTGATTGTCTCGCAAAGCACCTCGAAACTTTCGCCACGTATACCCTTCAGGGCATGGTGGACGACGCCCGGACCGGACACGCCGACATTGATAATGGCATCAGCCTCGCTCACACCATGGAAGGCACCTGCCATGAAAGGATTGTCGTCGGGCGCATTGCAGAGCACAACCAGTTTGCCGCATCCAAGCGAGTCATTCTCCTTTGTAGCCTCTGCAGTCTCTTTGATAATTTCACCCATCAGACGCACAGCATCCATGTTGATACCAGTCTTTGTGCTGCCCACGTTGATGCTCGAGCAGATGAACTGAGTCTCCTTCATTGCCTGGGGAATGCTGCGTATGAGCAACTCATCGCTGCGAGTCATGCCCTTGCTTACAATGGCAGAATAGCCACCAAGGAAGTTGATGCCTATCTCCTTGGCTGCGCGGTCGAGGGTCTTTGCAATAGTCACATAGTCCTCTGGCGTATGACAGCAAGCACCACCAACCAAAGCAATTGGCGTAACGCTGACACGCTTGTTCACAATGGGGATGCCGATTTCGCGTGAGATGTCGTTTCCCGTAGCCACGAGGTCGCGTGCATAACTCGTTATCTTGTCGTATATCTTCTTGCAGCAGACCTCCAGATCGCGGTCGGCACACTCCAAGAGGTTGATGCCCATGGTTATGGTGCGCACGTCAAGAGTCTGTTCCGAAACCATCGAGTTGGTTTCGATAACTTCATTAATATTTATCATAATCGACCATTCTAATTGAAAAGGACAAATGGATGAATCAGATGCGGTGCATCTTCTCGAAGATTTCCTCGCGCTGGCACTTCACCTGTACGCCAATCTCCGAACCGAGTTGCTCCAAGGCAGTTGCTGTCTCTGCGAAAGAATGCTTCATCTTGGACGTATCAACAATCATCATCATATTGAAATATCCCTGAACGATAGTCTGAGAGATGTCCAGAATGTTTATGCTGTTTTCTGCCAGGTATGTACAAACCTTGGCGATAATTCCCGTAGTATCCTTGCCGACTACGGTGATAATTGTCTTGTTCATATCTTAAAATCTTATTTTTAACCTTAATGAGTAAAGCGATGGCGTCAACTGAACAATCCGTAAAGTTGTGCATCGATCATGTCGGTCACCTTCTTGAAGTCCTGAGGATTCGACTCGAACTTTATCGTGTCACCATCCACGATAATGAGGTTACCCTTATAGGTGGAAATCCAGTCCTCGTAGCGCTTGTTAAGACCCGTCAGGTAATCAATGCGGATGGTCTGCTCGTAGTCCCGTCCACGCTTTTCAATCTGCGAGATGAGGTTGGGGATGGAACTGCGTATGTAAATCATCAGGTCGGGAAAACCCACCAGCGACATCATAAGGTCGAACAGGTCCGAGTAGTTGGCGAAGTCGCGGTCGGACATGTAGCCCTGATCGTGCAGGTTGGGCGCAAAGATGCGCGCATCCTCGAAAATGGTGCGGTCCTGTATGATGGTGTCGCTGCTCTTTGATATCTCCACGATGTCACGGAATCGCTTGTTCAGGAAATAAATCTGAAGATTGAAACTCCACCTCGACATGTCGGCATAGAAGTCCGACAGGTAAGGATTGACGTCGACCGGCTCGAACCGTGGCTGCCAACCATATCGCTTCACAAGCATCTTGGTAAGTGTAGTCTTACCGCTTCCTATATTTCCGGCTATTGCTATATGCATTTCTTCAATGTATTTGAAAGGTTTGTATCTGACTAAAGATTGGCAAACTGTTCGATTGCCAGACGTTCGTTAATGCGATCTACGATGAAGGCGAAGTCAGCCTTGTTGTGCTGGAAATCCATGTTGTCCACATCGATGACCAGCACCTTGCCCTTGTACTTGTTGAAGATGAAATCCTCGTAACGCTCGTTCAGCCCCTTGAGGTACTCCAGTTGAATCTGCTGCTCGTAGTCGCGTGCACGCTTCTGTATGTTCGAGACAAGATGTGGGATAGAGGCACGAAGGTATATCATCAGGTCGGGCAGTTTGATGACGCTGGTGATGTGTTTGAAAAGTTCCATGTAGGTCTCATAGTCGCGGTCGGACATGTTTCCCTGAGCCTTGTTGTTGGCGACAAACACATGCACACCCTCAAAGATGGAGCGGTCCTGCACGATTACATGATCGGACTTGTTTATCTCAAGAATATCCTTGAAACGTTCCTTGAGGAAATACACCTCAAGGGGGAAAGACCATCGCTGAATGTCTTTATAATAATCTTCGAGATAGGGATTGTAGCTGACAGCCTCAAAACGCGCCTCCCAACCAAAGTGTTTGGAGAGCATTGTCGTCAAGGTTGTCTTACCGCATCCAATATTACCTGCTATCGCGATGTGCATTGTATGATGAATTAAGAGATACACCCAAGTGACCCCGGCGGGACTCTAACCCGCGACACTCAGAACCGGAATCTGATGCTCTATACAACTGAGCTACGAGGCCTTATGTTTAAGTTGCGAACCATAACAGTTGCGTATGCAAAGATACAAATAAAAAAGCAATTGCTGAACCATACGCAAAATTATTTTAATAAAAATTGTAAGCATAAAGGAGCGACAAGTATCAAAAAGACGAAATAGTATAGTAAACTATTGACACATTAACAAAAAATTTGTAATTTTGCACCGCAAGTTACAACTACAAATCATAAAGCAATGAGCAAACTGATAAAACCAGAAGGATACGAAGCTGTCCTGAATCTGAAGGAAACAGAGTTAGCCATTAAGCGAGTGAAGGACTTTTTCCTGTCGAGCCTGAGCACGGAACTCAGACTGCGCCGCGTCACCGCACCGCTCTTCGTACTTAGAGGATTGGGTATCAACGACGACCTGAGCGGTGTGGAGCGCCCCGTGACATTCCCTATCAAGGATATGGACGAACGCACTGCCGAGGTTGTACACTCGTTGGCAAAATGGAAGCGAATGACACTTGCCGAGTACGAGGTGGAACCAGGATTCGGTATCGTTACCGACATGAACGCAATCCGTGCCGACGAGGAGATGGACAACATACACTCGCTCTACGTTGACCAGTGGGACTGGGAGCGCACCATGACAGCTGAGCAGCGCAACATAAAGTTCCTCAAGAAGATTGTAAACAAGATATACAGTGCCATACTTCGCACCGAATTCCACATCTGCGAGACTTATCCCCAGTTGAAGCATTTCCTTCCCGAGGATGTTCATTTCATCCATAGCGAGGAACTGCTCCAGAAGTATCCGGGCATGACAGCCAAGGAGCGCGAGGATGCCATCTGCAAGGAATATGGTGCAGTATTCGTAATGGGCATCGGCGGCAAGCTGAGCGACGGCAAGGAACACGATTTGCGCGCGCCCGACTACGACGATTGGTCTACGGAAAACGAGGAGGGATTCCTTGGTCTGAATGGTGACCTTCTCATCTGGTATCCTGTTCTCGGTCGCTCTATCGAACTTTCAAGTATGGGTATCCGTGTAGACAAGGCTGCCCTTATGCACCAGTTGAAACTGCAGAACAAGGAGTCGCGCACCGAACTCTACTGGCACAAGCGTCTGCTCAACGACGAGTTGCCTCTCAGCATTGGTGGCGGTATCGGTCAGAGCCGTCTCTGCATGGTTCTGCTCCACAAGGCACATATCGGCGAGACACAGAGCAGCATCTGGCCCGAGGCTATGCGCGAAGAGTGCAAGGCTATCGGAATGCCGCTCATCTAACTGGAGTTAGCAGGAGTTAGCAGGAGTTAACTCCTAATAAAATCTAAAATAATTCGACCTGTACAAATGAAATGGCAAGCTAGGCAGCAAAACTGAATCTTACTACA
>CAMAFX010000067.1 GCA_945833925.1 uncultured Prevotellaceae bacterium | reverse complement strand
CAAAATCCTGAACTGCTCGGCTTTGCCGCTTGCCGCAAGCAAGAACTTTTTGTTGTTCAGGTACTTATAAAACAGTAAAACTAAAGTGCTGCGGAATTTAGGTATTATACCACTAAATAACTTATTATGAAAATGTCCAGACTAAGTAACTTGCTTATAGCTTTGTTTCTCGGTGCGTGTGGCAATGTTTGCGCTCAAAGTGTTGCGACATCTCACTCCACACCACGTTCGTCGCAATTCCCTGCATCTGCCGACAGAAATGCCGTTAAGGTGACGTTTAGCAGTGCCAGCGAAGGCACACCGACTCCTATAAAATGGGGTATGGACACGGCATGGGATGACGAAGGTAACATCCTGCGTGGAATTAACTTTATAGGCAAGGACAATCTCACCTATGGGCGTATCTCCTTCCAGGTGATGGACAAGGTGAATGCCGACGGCACTCTTTCCAACAGACAAATAGGTTATTTGCGTTCGCGATTGAAGCATATCTCGCTCAGCAGTCCGAACGGTGTGCTGCTCAACAGCGATCCTGTCGACATCAATGTGGATGCCTTCACTCATCATCCAGAGGAATGGTATAAAGTGATTAAGGCTACAGTAAAATATGCTATGGACTACGGCCTGAAAGTGGTGTCCATAGCTCCTTTCAACGAACCCGACGTGACTGCAAGCAATCAGGGGACTATGGATGACTTCAAGGCTGTGGCTAAACTGATAAAGGAAGATCCGTTCTTCAACGGGATACGTATCTGTGCAGGAAATACTTGCAACAACGACGGTGCAATGGAGTGGTACGACCACATGAAACCGTATGTCGACGAGGGTAATACTCATCAGTTGGCTGGCGATTTCGACCATTACGCCGACTTTTATTCTCATGTCAAGGCCGATGGCAATGTTGCCACAAACGATGAGTTGCACAATGTGATGGAGGGCATCGTCGGTGCCCAGTACGGAATGGAAAACGGTATTTGGTGGGGAACAGTCGGTCCTGCTCGAGGCGACTTCTGTGTTGCCACCAGTCCAGGCGGTTCGCGTTTGGGATATGCCGAAAACCGAAATGCGTGGACAGGAGCGGCAGTCTATCGAATGCCCGATGGTCGCATAAAGGGATTTGCCGGAGCGAGCGAACGTCAGGCTTTCCCTTGCACCTATGAATATGTCAGTACGGACAAGCCTGTATACTTCGACGGCCACGGACCTTACTACACTTACGACGTGTCATTGCCGGGAGGATTCCGCTACGGAGACGAATACCAGAAGAGTGCGGAGAGATGCGTGCAGATCTGCCAGGGTGAGGATGTGCCTGTTTGCCCTCTCTCCAACAGCAACTATATCATCGTAAACAAGAAGAGTCAGAAGGTGCTTACTATAGCCTCTGGTTCAACAAATAACTCTGCCTCTGTAGTTCAATACCTCAATCGTGGATATGACTATCAGCAATGGTCGCTTGAAGCGCTGAAAGACAACGGTGGAGACCTGACAGGCTATTACGTCCACAGCTTGAGAAACCCAAATATGAATATGGAGACTGGCGGATTCCAAGTGAAGGAAGGTGCTACGGTTAGCGTCTACCAAACAACGAAGGGTGAAAACCAGCGATGGACATTCGAATATGCTGGCGACGGTTACTACAAGATCCGCAACTACCAGTCAGGACTCTATCTCGAGGTAGTGAACGGAAGCACTCAAAACAATGCTAACCTCAGAATGTGTGCCAGTGCTACCGAGGACCATCAACTTTGGAAATTCATTCCTGTCGACGCTGTTTGTGAACAGGTTGCTCCCGCAGTACCAACTGGTCTGAAGGTGACACCGCAGTCGTATTCCGTTGCGCTCAGCTGGGATGCGAACACTCAGGACAAGGACTTCAATGGTTTCATGGTGCTTCGCGGCAAAAAGAACCAGTATGGAGAAGTGGAATACGACGTTATAGGACGCAATATCATGGTAAACAGCTTCATTGACAACGACTGCCGTGAAAACACCACCTACTACTACGCGTTGCAAAGCGTTGACTATTCGCAGAACCGTTCCGCTAAGTCTGAACCAGTTGAAGCTGCTGTTACTGGAGCAAAGGGACTGATAGCGCATTATGACTTTGAAGGCACAGCATCCGACCTTACTGATAACGGCCTTGACTGTGCTGTGGCGGGCGTAAGCAAATACGTTCCTGGCCGCTTCGGCAAGTCAGCGCTGATGCTTGACGGTGCATCCAACTATGTGCGCATCCCTGCTTCAGCAGCAAACCTTGCAGAAACGACTGTTGCCGTTTGGGTGTACAGTCCAGGCACGATAACTGCTGATAGCCGTCTGTTCCATTTCGGTGCCGACAACACGTGCTATGCCGCTCTTTCACTGAACAAAGCTGGCGAAATCGTCTTGACACTTAAGAACGGTGAAGAAGAACAGAAAGTCAGCGCCGGCGCCTTCCCTGAAGGTTGGCACCACCTGGCCCTCACCATTGGTCAAAACGCGACAACTATCTATATTGACGGCGAAGCTAAAGGCGTAGCAACATCTGTAACGGCACGCTTGTCGGACATCAGCCCTGTATGCAACTATATCGGTTGCGGTCCTGACAACAGCACGCCGCTCATGAATGGTTACGTCGATGATTTGCGCATCTACAATTATGAGCTGAGCACAGCAGAGATCAGTGAATTGATAGCGAGCGCCGGCACTGGTGCCGAGACAGGCAATGCGTGGACATTACCTGTAATCCAAGGCAAGGCAGTACAGAAGATTACTTCGTCTGAATACGTTTATCTCTATAACGTTGAGGCCGATGCCTTTGTCACTTACGGAATGGACTGGAATGCAAAATCTTTGGCACAGCGTCTCTCTAAGGGCGACAAGAGTCTGGACAACCGCTTCAGAGTAAAAGTAACCAAACTTGCAAACAACAAAATCCGCCTCTCTATGGCAGACAAGCCAAATGTCTACATAGGTTGCATGCCTGACGCAGGCAATGTTTGGAGCGACCGCCCGGCAACGGAAGCGACTTTTACATATCAGGAAATAGCATCGCCTTCGGGATATGTGTACGTATTGAGGTCGGATGCGCAGAACGACCTGCTTGACGTTTCATACGCCTACGGTGGACCTCTCACCACACGAAACGGACGTGGATTCACTCACTGGGCGTTCATCCCAACCAGGGACATATCAACTACTCATGCTTATGCTGAATACAAGGAGAGGAAAAAGATGTATGATCTCCGACAGGCCATAGCAATTGCATCAAAGGAAGGCGACTATGCCGCAGAGATCGAGGAGGCTGGACAGATTTACAATGATGCAGATGCTACCGTAAGTGAATTGCGCGCTGCCACAAGAAAATTGCTCCTTGCCGTTGCTGCTGACCTCACCACCAGCATTGATGCAAGCGTATTGTTCGATAACGCCGATATGATAGGCAACAACACAACAGCCGACTGGACAGAGACCGCCACAACGATAAGTGGCGGTGACATAGAAGTTTTGCACAAACCGTTCACATTGAAACAGACGCAGACCGACCTTCCTGCAGGTATCTACGATATAGTGTTCCACGGTTTCTACCGCAACGACAGCAAGGATAAAGCACCTGTTGTTTCGGCAACGACTTCAACCACCGCTAAAGCAAACCTGAAAGAGCGCAGTGCCATTCTCAGCAGCGAGGTTTTCATGAATACAGAAGAGAACGCGAAAGGTGCGGCACAGACTCTCACAAGCGACAAGGCGCAGACAGTACTGAGTGGTATCAACGTAGAGAATAACGAGATGACCCTCTCGGTTGAGGTAAGCAGCAGCGCTCAATGGGTCAACTTCCAAGGTTTCGAACTGATATACCGCCAGCCATTCACTACAGTCAATATACCAGAGTCGGGTTACACAACTTTCTACTACGGCAGGCAGAGTTTCCTCTTGCCTGAAGGCATGGAAGCATTCACCATTAAGGAGAGCAGCCAGGGATTTGCCGTGAGCCGGCACTTCACAAAGGCGGGGACTGTACTCCCTGCAGGGCAGGGCGTTGTGCTGAAGGCTGCTCCTGGAACCTACACTATGGTTCCGACAACAAAGAGTATGTCTCTTGATTCTCGCAATAAACTGCAAGGTTCTGACGAACCTCAGCTTACTCGCGGTGGAAACTTCTACTACACACTGAACGAGAACGCCGACGGACAGATTGGTTGGAACTGGGTGGCGACAGACGGAGCAACCTTCATCAACCCGCCTCACAAGGCTTACCTTATTTCCACTAAGGACGTACAATCGCCTTCATTCTCAATCGATACAATAACAAACATTGAGGGTGTTCATATGAACAGCGAGCGCCACTCCAATGGCATCTACAACCTTGCCGGACAGAAGGTTGACGAATCATACCATTCAGTCATTATTAAGGACGGCAAGAAGATTCTGCCGAAAAAGCGTTAACATATACAAACGCCTGCCACGTTTCCTGACGACGGCAGGCGTTTTTAATTAGCCCTATTACCATTTACAACAAAAAAGGTTTTTATACACGCAATATATTTATTTTGCTATAAATAGGTTAAAATATTGCAGCAATGAAGAAAAAGTAGTAAATTTGCACACGCTAAGACGGAAAACGTGCGATGATGCAATAGCCGTTTACTCACTTTTTGCACGCTCGTCTTCGTTTTTCGTCGCAGAATATCCTCCTCTCGGGGGATGAAAACACAAAGGGGCTGACTGGATTTGACAGCAGGACCGAACGTTGTGTAAGCACGCAGAGAGTCGTGGGTCGCTCTCTCTAATCAATGGCTCTCACAGATTTATCTGGCGAAAACAACTACGCTCTCGCTGCCTAATCGAAGTACAGTAGATTACTGGCTTAATCTCGGCACCAGGTGCTGAGACGAGATGTCACTCAGATGCTCTGGCTCCGAAGCTCTCTGGTATAGTGGCACAGCAAAGTCGGAGATAGTCCGGGGTGGCCTCGCGCCCTGGATGAAGATTTTAGAGGATAAGGCACAGGTTGGTGGTTCAGGTCTTGCCTGTGCACGAAAATCAAGTCTGAAATAAGCGTGTAGAAAGCTCAGGGTTTGCCTGTTTGGACGAGGGTTCAATCCCCTCCAGCTCCACTATTATAAGTTCCGCTGATGTTGGGATGTGACCCCTCGTGAGGGTTCTTGCTCCGCGATGCTTCGCAAGCGTCACCTGCGGTGCCGAGCGCAATCCCCTCCAGCTCCACTATTATAAGTTCCGCTGATGTTGGGATGTGACCCCTCGTGAGGGTTCTTGCTCCGCGATGCTTCGCAAGCGTCACCTGCGGTGCCGAGCGCAATCCCCTCCAGCTCCACTTCAAAAAAAAAATCTTTGAAAATGAAAGAACTTGAACTCAAGTATGGTTGTAATCCCAACCAAAAGCCTTCACGCATATATATGGAAGAAGGTGAGTTGCCCATCGAGGTGCTGAGTGGCCGCCCCGGTTACATAAACTTTCTTGATGCTCTTAATGCATGGCAGTTGGTACGTGAACTGAAGGAGGCTACCGGCATTGCCGCTGCTGCAAGTTTCAAGCACGTAAGCCCTGCCGGCGCAGCTGTAGGTCTGCCATTGAGCGACACCCTGAAAAAGATTTACTTCGTGCCGGAGTCTATCGGTGAACTTACTCCACAGGCTTGTGCCTACGCCCGTGCACGTGGTGCCGACCGTATGTCGAGCTATGGTGACTTCATAGCACTGAGCGATGTGTGCGACCTGCAGACAGCGCTTCTCATCAAGCCTGAGGTCAGCGACGGTGTCATTGCACCAGCTTTTACGGACGAGGCTCTTCAGATTCTTCGCGAGAAGCGTAAGGGAACATACAACGTCATCAAGATTGATCCGACTTACCGTCCTGCTCCTGTCGAGCACAAGCAGGTGTTCGGCATCACTTTCGAGCAGGGCCGTAACGAGATAAACCTGGCAGACGATGCTCTCTTTGCAAATATCCCTACACAGAATAAGACCTTTACTGACGAGGCAAAGCGCGATCTTATCATCAGCCTCATCACTCTCAAGTATACACAGTCGAACTCGGTATGCTACGTGAAGGACGGTCAGGCAATCGGTATCGGTGCCGGTCAGCAGAGCCGTATTCACTGTACACGTCTTGCCGGTCAGAAGGCAGACATCTGGTGGCTGCGCCAGCATCCAAAGGTTATGTCGCTTCCATTCGTCCCGGGCATTCGCCGTGCTGACCGCGACAACACCATCGACATCTACATCGGTCCCGAGCATGACGACGTGCTCCGCGACGGTGAGTGGCAGAAGTTCTTTACCGAGAAGCCCGAACTGCTGACTGAGGAGGAGAAGGCTGCCTGGATAGCACAGAACACAAACGTGGCTCTCGGCAGCGATGCGTTCTTCCCGTTCGGCGACAACATCGAGCGTGCTCACAAGAGTGGTGTGCAGTATGTCGCACAGGCTGGTGGCAGTGTTCGCGACGACCATGTTATCGACACTTGCGACAAGTACGGTATTGCCATGACCTTCACTGGTGTACGCCTCTTCCATCATTAATTTATGACGCTCATTATTGAGATATGACAAACGACGACATTGATGCAGTCATCCTTGGTGGCATCACTTTCAAGGGAGCTAAGAAAGGCGCACCAAGAAAAGATGAAAACAAGGTGAAGACTAAGGCGAAGAAGAAGCAGTATATAACCGGTGCCCATGGTTCCGGCTCTGCCAGGAAGAAGGCGGAGATACGCCAGCGACGCGCCAATCGTCACAAGAACTGACAAATGACCATATTCACTTATCAATAGAAGAAAAAGAGGGTATGAATCTTATTCCATCATTTCAGGTCGATCACACTGACCTGCGTCCGGGCATATACGTTTCGCGTCGCGATAGCATTGAAGGAACTGATGCAGTGATAACTACATACGACATACGTATGACCTCACCCAACAGGGAACCTGCGCTGGCTCCGAGTGCCATTCACACCATCGAGCATATCGTTGCTACCTATCTGCGCAACAACGAGGAGTGGAAGGACCGTATAGTGTATTGGGGACCTATGGGGTGCCTTACAGGCAACTACCTGATTGTTAAGGGAGAGTATCCATTCGAGGAGATGCGCCAACTGATGATAAATGCGTTCCAGCATGTGGCAGACTATGACGCTGAGGTGCCGGGCACCACTCCATCTACCTGTGGCAACTACTTGCTGCACGACCTGCCAATGGCAAAGTGGGAGGCAAAGCGCTACGTTGACCGTCTGCGCAACGAGTTCTGTTGTGAATATCCCGGCATAGAACGTCCTAAGGACGCTTCGGGACAGGTGTTCCACGATGCGTGATATTATTGTCTTTTTACATTTTTGTATTTTCAGAGTTTCACGGTAATCATCGTGAAAGAATATGGGCTGACGGTCAGCTCCATTCTCTTCTTCATCTTAATCTGCTCTGTTGCAGGTGCGACTGGCTGAGCGTCGAAGTTGTTCTCGTCCTGAGGATTGCCGCTTATTGTCGTCTTGGTGGCAATGGACTTGAGACTCTTGAAGCGTGACAGGTCAATCTTCGCCTTCTTCTCGTTTGCTGATGCGTTGCATATCTTTATGAAGAGCTCTCTCGTCTTTGAGTTGAGCACAACAGACTGTTCCTGCAGCATACCTTCGCCGGCAGACTTGTCGCGGTCAGCTATCGTTACGCAGTCGCCGTAGAAATAGTTGCCTGATGACTCGCCGAACATCTTCTGCACGTAGTATGAGCAGGTAAGGAATGTACGCTCATTGTCGAAGTAGATGAGGTCGGGGTTCCAGTTTGTGGCATTCTTGCGTGCGAAGAGTGGGGCGTATGAGGTCATCGTGACTACGTCGGCATTGCGCTCCACATGAATGAGGTAGAGTGCCTCGGCAAGTGCGTCGATGAGTTTCTTGTCCTTCGAAGCATACTCTCCAAGATATACCTTAGTCTTGCGGTCGCGTGGGTATTTGTCGTACTGGCGACTGTTCAGGAAGTAGTCATACTTCTCGTAGTAGTGCTCGTCTATGACAGGCAAGCCAATCTTGTCTGCCAGTTTCCAACCGTTCTCATAGTCGGGGTTTCCTGCGTGCGAACCGGGTCCGGCTGTGCCGACGATTACTATTTCGGGATGAGCCTTGGTGATACGCTCGTACATATACATGAAGCGCTCCTCAAATTCAGGACTTATCTTCTCCTCGTTGCCGATGCCCAGATATTTCAGGTTGAAAGGTGCGGGATGACCCTGCTCGGCACGTATCTTACCCCATTTTGTCGTGACATCGCCGTTTGCCCATTCTATGAGGTCGAGAGCATCCTGGGTCCACTCGTCCATGTCCTTCATGTCGCACACGTCCTGTGCCTGCTGTGGCCACAAGCCCCAGCCGCCGTTGGTTCCCTGACAACTCACGCCGCATGGCAGGATGGGCACGGGCTGCATACCCATATCCTCGCAGAACTGGAAATACTCGAAGTAGCCGAGTCCCATCGACTGGTGGTAGCCCCACGTGTTCTTCTGCTGGCGTCGTGTCTCCTTTGGTCCGATGGTCTCCTTCCAGCGATAGGTGTTCCAGAAACCGTCACCTCCTCCGTGCACCACGCATCCTCCGGGGAAGCGCATGAACTTTGGCTTCAGGTCCTGCAGTGCCATGGCAAGGTCCTTGCGCAGACCGTGACCTTTGTACGTGTCTTGTGGCATGAGAGATATCATGTCAACATCCATCGTACCGGTTGTCAGACTGAGTATCTGCAACGATGCCTTGGTGCAGTCTTCTGCCGGGGTAAGTGTGCACGAATACTTTTTCCACTCTTTCGAGTCGATGCTGATGTTTGCCTCTGCCAGCACTTTCGGGTCCTTTCCCCATCCCTGGTGCTGAACCAGTACGATGCGCAGCTGTTTGGCGTCGCCCTCTATGTTGCGACCGAACATCGAGAAGTCATATCCGGCACCCGCCTTGACGCTTATGCCGTCGAAACCATCGTTCTGCAGTCCGTAGCCCACCCATCCCTTGTAGTCGTGGAACTGGCGTGTACGTTCTATGTCGATGCGCATGTAGTTGGGGTTATTCTGGTGTATGGGGTCCTGTTGCTTGACTGTGAGCTTGCCAAGTGCGTGTCCGGGTCGTATGGCTTTCCATGCTGTGCCGGGTCCCCATCCGTCGCGCTCCACTGGACTGAATTCGAACGATCCGTTCTGCAGCAGTTCTGCACAGAGTCCACCATCGGCAGAAGAACTGATGTCCTCGAAGAAGATGCCAATAAGTTCGTCACTGATCTGTTTGCCGCCTTGTGGAGCCTGCATGGGCTTCTGGGCGTTTACGCTGAGTGTCGATGCAAGAATAAGTGCACCGGTCAGAGTTTGTCTAATCATCTTTAAAAGTAATATTCGTTAGAAAATAAAGTTATGTATCTGGAGCAAAGTTACTAATTTTTGTTCATAATGTCTATTGTTACCTCAACTTTTTATGCAATATCTGTAAACAGATGCCTCGGAAACGCTGCATTATTCGCATAAAATGATTATCTTTGCAGATGTTGTCAACTGGGTTCCGCCTATACATTATTTATATATATATTATGAGTAGAGTCTCTTGTATCATTTTCTTCATTATGCCATTCCTGCTCTTGTCCTGTTCCAAAGACAAGGGACAAGAGGGTTTGGTGCTGAATGGAACCTGGGAGCTGCAATGTGTAGTCTATCCTGACGGAGAGACATATCAGTATGATCAGGACGATTTGACCTTGCTTCGCATCTACGACGACAGTTGCTATTATGAGTGCCGCATACTGGTGGCGCCAAGTGGAAAGTTGGCGGTGCCTGGCATTAGGGAGCACTACACCCTGATAGACCATGGAAAGAATAATTACCTCTATCTTCAGGAGGATAACAATTGTCCTCTTACAGTCGTCAACGACTCTACCATCGTCATTCAGGAGCTTGGACGAAAGTACACATGGAAGGTTTGTACCACCTACAGTGACGAGGCAGTGGCTGAGATTACAAATATTGTCAGGAACGATGTCAACGACGGTTCCAGAGCCCCTCATAGATATGTCTTCTCGTATGCCGAGAGTCATCTGAAGAGTGTAAATCATACTCTCGTATACACGCTCATCTTCATTGGTGTGGCATTTATGATGTTCCTGAACTATGTGTATTTCCTTTACAGGAACAAGAAGCGTGTCGAGAACGAACTGAAACTTATTGAGCAGGAGAGGCAGTCGTTGCCTGAGCCTGTGCGTATGGCGATGAACAGCGTAGAGGATGATTTTCACCAGAGCGAGTTTTACCTTTCTCTGCGCAAGAAGATTTCAAGGGGAGAGCGCCTGGACAAGGACGATTGGAGCGGCATAGAGGAACACTTCAAGAGTGTGTATCCTCGTTTTAACAGCACGCTGCTTACACTGCGAAACATGTCGGAGATAGAGATGCAGGTATGCCAGCTTCTCAAGCTGAACGTGTCGCCGTCGGACATTGCCACCGTGCTCTGCAAGGACAAGAGCAGTATCAGCAGCATACGCAGCCGCCTCTATTCTAAAGTTTTTGACAAGAAGGGCAGCAGTAAGGATTGGGATGAGTTTATCTATTCATTATAAGCACGTTGGCAGAGGTTTGCAAACTCTTTGCAAACCTTTTGCAAAGTAAAATGCAACCTCGTAAATCATTTGCCAACATATTGCAAACCCGATTTCTTCGTAATGTAATGGCTGTGCTCTACCTTTGCCGTCGAAATCCTTCAGGGACGTGCAGTTACAGACTTGCTGCTGCCTGACATGGAAATCGATTCTTTACAATTCTAATTTTCATCAATTATGAAGAAGAAGTTTAATTTTTCAGCCGTTGTTTCGGTAAAGGCATGTGCAGTATTCGCGGCACTCGTGTTCCTTTCTTTGGCAAATGCTACATCAGCTTTCGCTCAGGCAAAAGTTGCTGACAAGGAAATCGTTGGTGTGTGGATTATGACCTCGATGAAGTGGGAGGGAGAGAACAAGAACCACATCAACGAGGACTACAACCAGATTAAGGTTTATCGTGCAAATGGCGAGTATGCGTGTGCAGAAATCGTTAAGGACAAGCAGGGCAACTATGTCATTCTTCCTCATGAATACGGCACATATTCACTCAAGAACGGCATGTACAGCGAGATGGGTCGCAAGGCTATCAAGTACGAGTGGGTCGACAAGGTAACATCGAGAGGTCACTGGTTCAACCGTATCGACGAGTGGAAGAAGGTTGTCGATATGCCTGAAGAGCTGACACAGCATGTAGTGGA
>CAMAFX010000066.1 GCA_945833925.1 uncultured Prevotellaceae bacterium | reverse complement strand
ATAAATGAGACAAATATGAGACAAGTGAGACACTGCTACTGCTTGTTTTTAAAGCTGCTACTGCTTTTTCCAGAAGCAGTAGCAGCTTTTCTCTGAAGCAGGTACTGCTTTTCTCTGAAGCAGTAGCAGCTTTTTCCAGAAGCAGTAGCAGCTTTTCTCTGAAGCAGTAGCAGCTTTTCTCTGAAGCAGTAGCAGCTTGAACTTAACTAACCAAAAACGCACAAAATCAAACATTAACCCTTCATCGTGTGCTCTCTATCTTTAATCAAAAATTTCCTACCTTTCCTACGAGTTTTATTTTTTCGTTAGAAATTGAAGAAAGGGAAAGAAATTATTTCCTATGTTTCCTATATTTCCTACGAGCTTTATATTTTCGTGAGAAATTGAAGAAACGGTGAGAAAGAATTTCCTATAAAAACTTGTCTTATTGTGTTAGATTATCCACACGTTTTTACGGGTGACCCAAAATAACGCCCAGATTTAAATTTGATACAACTGCGAAATTACGTTACATTTGCAGTAAGACATAACAATATCAGTCGGTCAAACTTATCTTGTAAACATCAGCATTGCCCACTCATTGTCCGTACGTTTCATCTGCAAGGTGAAACCATGCTTGGCAGTAGCCTCGACAAGATATGGTATGTCATCAACGTAGAAGCCGCTCAGCAGGATGGAGCTGCCCCTCTTCTTCAGGACAGACGAAAAACGATCCATGTCATTAAGCAGTATGTTCCTGTTGATGTTTGCTATAAGAAGGTCGAAATCCTTCTCGCCGGCAAGACATGAAGAATCGCCGAGTCGCACTTCCATCGCCGAAGTGATAGGTGTGGAGTCAGCATCGAAATTAAGCGAATAATTATGAACTGTATTATTAACACTCCATTCGTCAATATCATACGACAGAACTTTAGCGGCATTGTTCATCAAGCATAGAAAGCCCAGAATACCAGTACCGCAACCAGCATCTACTACACACTTTCCAGACAAGTCGATATCATAAAGTGTGGATAGAAGCATCCTCGTTGTCTGATGCGACCCCGTACCGAACGCCTGTTTTGGATGGATTGTAATGACACGAACATCCTTCTTGTCCGAGAACTCTTCAAGAACGTCCGTATGCTTAGTGTCGCACACCACCACCTTGTTCTCGACAACAATAGGTTCAAAACCTTGTTCCTCCCAGGTTTCATTCCAGTCCTTGTCCTCAGGTTCGTTCAGCTCGTACGAAACCGAGACTCCCGGTATGGGGAAAGTGTCAATTATACTGTCAACAGCCGATTCATCGAAAAAAGTCTGCTGAACGTAAGCCTTAACTCCGTTGTCCGTCGGAACAAAAGTTTCAAATCCAAGATCCGCCAGCAGTGCTGACAGTATATCGCAGTTATCGTCGTTGCACGGAGTCACCGTACACTCCAGTTCGTAGTATTTCATGTGCTAAAAGCAGAGTTTTATATATTTAATAATGTAAAATTTGCACAAAAATAATACAAATAATCGATATAGGGGGGATTTCCTACCAAAAAAGGGTGTTTTCCCTCTTGCAATATCGTTCAAAGTTTGTAATTTTGCAACAAACATAAAAACGTAAAGACATGAAAGTTAATTTTCTAATTGGAATAATGTTATTGGCGATGCCTTTCAGCGCATTTGCACAGGACGATGACGATATGTACTTTGTGCCGAAAAAGAAGTCAAAGAAAACAGAGTCAACAACAGTACCTGCAAGCCAGCAGACATCAAAGCCAGTAGTTATAAAATACTCCACAGCCGATGTTGACGACAATACAGAAGCAGCAGACTACCATATAGGCAAATTGCGCAGCGACGACGAGTACAATCGCCGTACAAGACCACAGGGCAACATTGGCGAGGTACACATCGGTTCAGACACCATCTACGTAACTGATGACGAGGAGACCTACGACAATTCTACACCTTCCTACTATGACGAGGAGGAAGATTACGGATGCAGTGGTCGTCTGGTACGCTTCCATGGCGGAGTGCGCAGTCCTTACTACTGGGACTACTACTATGACTGGGCTTACGACCCATGGTTCTACGACCCTTGGTATTATGGTACAGGCTATTACGGATGGTACGGTCCATACTGGGGAATAGGCTATCGTCACGGTTGGTATGGCTGGTACGATCCATGGTACTACGGCTATGGCTGGGGTGGTTATTGGGGACACATCCACTGGAACCATCACTATTGGTGTCACAACTATTGGGGTTATAACAACTACTATGCCCACACTCATGGCGGTGCACTGACAGGAGGTACACGTGGCAGAGGCACATCCTACGGCAGAAGCAACCGAGGCGGAACCTATGCATCATCTACAAGAGGTGGTGGAAGAGGATCATCGACACGCACTTCGACAGGAGGTACACAACGCATCCTTGACGGCAGTTCACGCCGTTCATTGAGAGTCGTAGATGAAAACGGCACAACAACAGTGCGTTCAAGCAGAGGAGAGTCTACAACAAGCCGCAGCACAACCAACACCCGAGTATCTCGTAACAACAACTCTACCAGCACACGCGTAGTCCGCGACAACAGCACTTCACGCAGTACAACATCAACACGCAGTTCATCAAGCATGCCATCGCGCAGAAGCAGTTTTGGTAGCGGCAGCAGTTCGTCTGGCGGTAGTTTCGGTGGATTCGGAGGTGGCTCGTCACGTGGCGGCAGCATGGGCGGTGGTAGTTTCGGTGGCGGTTCACGTGGTGGTGGCGGCCGAGGTGGCAGATAAGAGAATGTTAGGCTGATAACACGATGTATAACATAAGACGATATATAGAAAAAAACATGAAAAAGGCAATATTTACATTAGCGTTTGTCGGACTGATAAGCACAATGAACGCTCAGGACACATATCTTAACGACCGCATCACAAACAGCAGCAACGACCTCTATGGCACTTCGCGCTACGTAGGTATGGGTGGTGCACTCGGTGCACTTGGAGCCGACATCTCTACTATCGGCTGGAATCCTGCCGGCATCGGTATGATGCGCAAGAACGACATCAACATGACATTCGGAGCCCTTTGGGACAAGAAAGGCATCAAGGAGTCGAGCAAGACCCACGGCACCTTCGACCAGGCAGGTTTCGTGTACAGTTGCAAGCTTGGTGACAACAGCAAGATGAAATACATCAACTTCGGCTTCAACTATCAGAAGAAACTCAACTACAACAATGCCTTCTATGCTGACAATCCAAATCTCAAGGGTTTGTCACAGATGGATCAGTTTGCCGAATTGGTTAATGCCGGCTTCGACACCGACTACAATATGGCTGGATTTGTTGTCGACGAGAATTACCTCACCAAGGACGGAAACACATACTACAACAAATATGGTGGAGAATCAAACTATTACACCCAAAAGACATGGGGCGGACTGCACGGTTTTGACATCAACATATCGGGCAACGTCAACGACCGCGCTTATTGGGGTGTTACCGTTGGAATCGACTATCTTCGCTATCGTTCGTCAACCGATTTGTACGAAAAAAACTCATGCATCGAGGGTGGTGTTACCAAGTACGGCGACTATAGCCTTTTCAACGACCAGGTTATCAACGGTTGTGGCATGAACTTCAAGTTCGGTACCATTGTTCGTCCATTCGAGGAGAGCCCATTCAGATTAGGCTTCGTCATCGAGACACCAACATGGTACAACCTGAAGAGCAGTACTCTCTACAGCCTGCACGACCAGGTGTACAATGTTCGAACAAAAGAGTATGAAAGTTATTTGGAGTATGCCATCAGAACACCTTGGAAGGTACGTCTCAGTGCAGCAACCACGATCGGTTCGAAGGTGGCAATAGACGTAGACTACGAATTTGCCAATGTCAACGGCACTTCGATGGGCTATCCAAACGATGACATAGACAGTCCAAGCAACTCGTTGTTCAACACCACCAAGGACATAAGCATGAACCAGCAGACAAAAGACAATCTCAAGGGCATGCACACCGTCAGAGCAGGTATCGAATACCGTGCAACAAATGCCTTCTCGCTGCGTTTAGGATACAACTACTCAACTTGCGCCTACAAGGACAACATCACTTTCGACCAGTATTCGCTCGACAGTTATGCCATGAACGTGTCAACCTCTACCAGTTATATGAAGATGGGAGCCACCAACACCCTTACACTTGGTATGGGCTACAAGTGGAAGCACATCTATGTTGATCTGGCATACAAACTGCGCAACCAGAGTGCAGACTTCTATGCATTCGATTCGTCATTCACTCAGGCAGGAAGCGACTTTGCAGTGGCAAATCCTAAACTTTCAGACGTCACACTTGATCCTGTAAATGTTGACCTGACACGTCACCAACTTACTGCCACAGTAGGAATCAAGTTCTAATCATCGACCATAAACCCAAAATAAAGAGGGAATTTGGAATAGAACAGAACCTAAATAATAACTTGATATATAGAAAAAAAGCCATTGTCGGTTAACGATAAACATTACAATCCAGTCATTGCCGCCCGTCTGCGCACCATCGTTGACGGACGGCAATGGTCTGTTCTTTGCACCTATCTCAGCGGTCTTAGCAATTCGCATTTTCGCACAGCAGGCTACATGCTTGGCGAGACATTCATGCCCAAGTTCGACGAAACTGAATTCTGGACATCGGCAAAGACGCTCTGCGACTACAACTCTAAGGCATTTCTGGTGACCATCCTTAAGAGTTGCGTCAAGATTGCGCGTCCCCTGTTCCAGTCCGAGGAGTGCTGCACTTTCTTCCTGTCGATGCGCCACAACGACGAAGAGAAGCGCAAGGCAAGCGAAACATTGCTGCCACACATCAGCAGTCCCGAGACGATAAGGAATATGTTCCAGTTGCTCGGCATAGAAGACCCATATCAAAGAATATCATTGCTGATAAAGAGCGTCACCCCAGCCACGGCATTTATCCTCCTGAACACCCTTCGAGAAGTGGAGGACAACCGTGCTTACATCGTCCGTGCCACAAGTTTCCTGATAAAGCAGGGAAGTGGTCTCTCGTTCAATCTTGCCTCGCTCATAAAGACCTATTTCGACCTTGCAGAGGTTAAAGGCACGTTCTCGCTCAAGATAGAGCCCTACGCAATGGCAAGACTTACAACCGACTACGACGCATTCCTCAAGACAATGAAACTCTAACCCTTCCTCCTTGATTTTTCAGAGAGAGCAGGGTGGGGTGTTGTCCACTTTATCATCTTGGTCGATAAATAACAAATCTTTTCTTTGCATTTTGCTTTTTTTTGACTAACTTTGCAACGCAAAAATGTGGGAAAGCCAGCCGGCAATACATAAACGATATATGAATAACGTCACACATTATTTATATATATATGTTGAGGCAAGGCTCAATCTCGAGCACAAAATATGAACAAGAGACACAAATACATGATTGGCGACTCAACATGGTCAAAGTCATACGTACATTTCCAGAAGAAGTGTATTGAGAATGCATTTTTCTCTTGCTTCATTATCAATTGCCTTTTAAAGGTGATTCCTCATTTTCTTTTGAACAACGCTAATTCAGCCACCGCCGTTATTTGATTATCGGTTGAGTGGCTTTTTTTGTGCATCTTTCAAAAGGAAATAGAAAACCGGGCAAGCAACCGACAGAAGAAAACGACCGAACGGGTCATCAGACGACAACCAACAAAACAACCAACAATAACATTATTATGATGCAACTAAAGAAAGTTCTTGTATTGGGCTCTGGTGCCTTGAAGATTGGACAGGCAGGTGAGTTCGACTATTCTGGTAGCCAGGCTTTGAAGGCACTGCGCGAAGAAGGTATCTATTCAGTGCTCATCAACCCCAATGTAGCCACCATTCAGACAAGCGAAGGTATTGCAGACAAGGTGTACTTCCTTCCTGTCAACACCTATTTCGTAACAGAGATTATCAAGAAAGAGCGTCCCGACGGCATTCTCCTCGCCTTTGGTGGACAGACAGCCTTGAACTGTGGAACAGAGCTCTATAAGACCGGTGTTCTCAAGGAGTATGGCGTTCAGGTGCTTGGTACAAGCGTGGAGGCCATCATGAACACAGAGGACCGCGACCTCTTTGTCAAGGAGTTGAACAAGATAGACCTTAAGGTTCCTGTTAGCCAGGCTTGCGAGACTATGGAAGATGCCCTTGCCACAGCACGCCGCATCGGTTATCCTATCATGATTCGCTCGGCATATGCACTTGGTGGTTTGGGCAGCGGTGTATGCCCCGACGAGAAGACCTTCACCGAGATTGCAGAGAGCGCCTTCACATTCGCACCTCAGGTTCTTGTAGAGGAGAGTCTGAAGGGATGGAAGGAGATTGAGTTCGAGGTTATCCGCGATGCCAACGACCGTTGCTTCACCGTTGCCTCGATGGAAAACTTCGACCCACTTGGCATCCACACAGGCGAGTCAATCGTGGTAGCTCCCACTTGCTCACTTACCGAGGAGCAAGTCACTATGCTCCAGGAAATTGCCATCAAGTGTGTACGCCATCTCAACATTGTAGGCGAGTGCAACATCCAGTACGCTTTCAATGCCGAGACCAATGACTATCGCATCATCGAAATCAATGCTCGTCTAAGCCGTTCTTCGGCACTTGCATCAAAGGCAACAGGATATCCTCTGGCTTTTGTCGCAGCAAAGATTGCTTTGGGCTACACCCTCGACCAGATAGGCGAGATGGGAACAACCAATTCAGCATACGTAGCTCCTTCACTCGACTACATGATATGCAAGATTCCTCGTTGGGACCTCACCAAGTTTGCCGGTGTTAGCCGCAAGATTGGCAGTTCGATGAAGTCGGTAGGCGAAATAATGAGTATCGGTCGCAGTTTCGAGGAGATGATACAAAAGGGCCTTCGCATGATTGGCCAGGGAATGCACGGATTCGTGGGCAACGACCATACTCGCTTCGACAATCTCGACGAGGAACTGGAGAACCCCACCGACCTTCGCATTTTCGCCATTGCCCAGGCTTTGGAGGAAGGCTACAGCATAGACCGCATCTACGAACTGACCAAAATTGACCCTTGGTTCATCGAGAGAATGAAGAACATCGTCGACTACAAGCACAAGCTCGAGGGCTACAACAAACTCGAGGACATGCCGGTCGAGGTTCTTCGCCAGGCAAAGATACTCGGTTTCTCAGACTTCCAGATAGCACGCTTTGTGCTCAAGCCACAGACAGGCAATATGGAGAAGGAGAACCTTGCAGTCCGTTCATACAGAAAGAAGATGAACATCCTGCCAGCCGTGAAGCGTATTCCAACCGTTGCAAGCGAGCATCCCGACCTCACCAACTACCTCTATATGACCTATGCAGTCGAGGATTCAGACATTAACTTCTACAAGAATGAAAAGTCTGTAATAGTCTTGGGTTCAGGTGCTTATCGTATCGGTTCAAGCGTTGAGTTTGACTGGTGTTCTGTAAACGCCATCCAGACAGCGCGCAAACTTGGCTACAAGTCAATCATGATAAACTACAACCCCGAGACCGTGTCAACCGACTATGACATGTGCGACCGCCTCTATTTCGACGAACTCAGTTTCGAGCGTGTCCTCGACGTCATTGACCTCGAGTCGCCACGCGGCGTCATTGTCAGCACAGGTGGCCAGATACCAAACAACCTCGCCATGAAACTCTATCGCCAGAGTGTGCCCATCCTCGGTACCTCTCCACTCAGCATCGACCGTGCCGAAAACCGCAACAAGTTCTCAGCCATGCTCGACCAGCTTGGCATAGACCAGCCAAAGTGGAGTGCTCTGACATCGATGGACGACGTAAAGAAGTTCATTGACGAGGTTGGCTATCCAGTCCTTGTACGTCCTTCCTACGTACTTTCGGGTGCGGCGATGAACGTATGCTACACCGACGAGGAGTTGGAGCGATTCCTCAAGATGGCAAGCGAGGTGAGTAAGGAATATCCAGTTGTCATCAGTCAGTTTATGACCGAAACCAACGAGATTGAGTTTGACGCCGTTGCCAACCAAGGCGAAATCGTGGAATACGCTATCAGCGAGCATGTTGAGTTTGCCGGTGTACACTCGGGCGACGCCACCATGGTATTCCCTGCTCAGCAGATCAGTTTCGCCACAGCACGCCAGATAAAGAAGATTTCGCGCGCCATTGCCAAGGAACTCAACATCTCGGGTCCTTTCAATATACAGTATCTTGCAAAGGGTCGCGACGTCAAGGTCATCGAGTGTAACCTCCGTGCTTCTCGTTCGTTCCCATTCGTCAGCAAGGTTCTCAAGCGCAACTTCATCGAGACAGCCACACGCATCATGCTCGACGCCCCATACAGCAAGCCTGACAAGAGTGCTTTCGACATCGACCGCATGGGCGTCAAGGCAAGCCAGTTCTCGTTTGCACGTCTTCAGAATGCCGACCCAATACTTGGTGTCGACATGAGTTCTACCGGTGAGGTAGGCTGTCTTGGCGAGACCTACGAAGAGGCTCTGCTGAACTCTATGATTGCCACCGGCTACAAGATTCCAAGCAAGGATAAGGGTATTATGATTTCGAGTGGCGAGACTAAGGAGAAGGTTGCTCTACTCGACGGAGCACGCATGCTCACCAAGGCAGGCTACACCGTCTATGCCAGCGAGGGCACAGCCAAGTTCCTCAACGAGAACGGTGCCAAGGCAATTGCCGTAGCATGGCCCGACGAGGAAAACGGCAGTCTCGAGAACGTTATGGATATGATTCACGACCACAAGTTCGACCTCATCGTCAACATTCCAAAGAACCATACCAACCGCGAACTTACCAATGGCTACAAGATTCGTCGTGGAGCCATCGACCACAACATCCCACTCATCACCAATGCTCGCCTGGCAAGCGCCTTCATCGAGGCATTCTGCACCATTGGTCTGGAAAACCTTGGCATCAGGAGCTGGAATGAATATTGATATTAACTGACACAAAACGCAGTATATAAAAAAGACATTTCAGAATCAATGTTTTAATACTTATATAAGGCGTTTCGCTGCTTACTTTTCACTATACAGTTTAAATACTGAGTGTTAAAGTACAAAATAGGGGTATTTTTCAAACAAAGTTTGGGAGATACCCTTTTTTTTGATTACCTTTGTGCACTAATAGTGTAGAAAAATGACGTTTTCATCGATATACGTACTTATTGTTCTTGTCATGATGGTCGTGGCCTTAGTGCGCGACAAGATGCGTCCAGGACTCATACTGATGAGTGCCGTGGTGCTTCTGCTGTGTGGCAAGATCATCGAACCGAAAGAGGCGCTCGAAGGATTCTCGAACAAGGGTATGATAACCGTGGCACTTCTCTATTTGGTTAGTGAAGGAGTACGCAAGAGCGGCGTGCTGGAGAGAATCATCTATCACATCCTGCCCAAGGGCCGTCTCAATGTCAGCAAGGCGAACACACGTTTCCTGCCTGTCATATCTTTTTTGTCGGCATTTCTTAACAACACGCCCGTCGTGGTCATCTTTGCCCCAATGATAAAGAACTGGGCGCACAAGATGCACCTGCCACCAACAAAGTTCTTGATACCACTCAGTTACGCCACCATTCTCGGTGGAATGTGTACACTTATCGGCACAAGCACAAACATCGTTCTCGACGGTCTTATCCAGGACGGTATAGCCAACGGCTTTGTCAAGACCGGTCACCAACTTGGAATGTTCGAACTCTCGAAGGTGGGACTCTTCATCTGCCTCTCGGGCTTGTTCTACCTCATAATGATTGCTCCATACCTGCTACCCAACGACCGTCAGGCTGACATAGAGGAGGGTAGTGAAGAGCTGCGCGACCCAAACGTCATCAAGGTGGAGGCAATCGTCAGCCATCGTTTCCCCGGCTTGGGCAAGACACTCAGGCAGTTCGACTTCTACAGTCATTTTGGAGCCACCGTCAAGGGTATCCGTCGCAGCGGACAACGTCTGTCGGGCGACTGGATGAACACTCCAATGACATCAAAGGACACACTCATACTCGATGCCAACCAGCACTTCCTCGACTCGTGGGGCGACAGCCGTGCCTTCTGGATGATCAACGCCATCGGCGTAGAACCGCAGATGGGCAGCAAGAAGCGTCTCCTTGCCATTGTGTTGCTTATACTGATGGTATGTGGCGCTACGCTTGGCGAACTTGACGTTGTGAAGCAGTTCGTGCCTCACCTCAAACTTGACATGTTCTTCTTTGCGGCAGTCACGGCAGTTGTCATGGCATGGTGTGGCATGTACAACCAGCGTCGCTACACCAAATTCATTTCGTGGGACGTTATCATCACCATAGCCTGCGCTTTCGGTATCAGCAAGGGAATGATAAACAGCGGCTTTGCCGACTTCATATCAGGCTATATCATCAGTCTGGCAGAGACGGCGCGCCACAGCGAGAACGGCATCTACATCATGCTTGCCGCCCTGTTCCTCATCACCAATCTCTTTACCGAGATAGTCACCAACAATGCGGCGGCAGCCCTTTCCTTCCCATTGGCAGTCAGCATTTCCGAGAAATTGGGATGCGACCCTACGCCGTTCTTCATCTGCATCTGTTTCGCTGCCAGCGCATCGTTCAGCACTCCAATCGGCTACCAGACCAACCTCATTGTGCAGGGCGTAGGAGGCTACAAATTTACCGACTTCATCAAGGTGGGACTACCGCTAAACATTATAGTCTTCATTCTCAGCATCTTCCTCATACCTCTGATTTATGGGATGTAGATGCAATGCCCCGGCACTTCACGAGGTTTGCCAGAGCGGCTTGAATACTATATATAATTTAAATTGTCTGACTGACTGTCCGTCCAGTTTGAAACAATTAAAAAGATATTAAACGTCGAAAGTAGAAAGATAAGAATTAATTAACAAGATAGATATCAAAAAAACGTCGAAAGATAACATAGCGATATGGCAGAAAACATATATCCAATATACGACAAGATGATGACACGCCAGGAAAAGGAGAGCCTCCTCGGACAGCGTGGCGTCATGGTATGGTTCACCGGACTGAGTGGCAGTGGCAAGAGCACCGTTGCAATGGGCGTAGAGCGCGAGTTGCATGCTCGTGGCATCCTTTGCCGCATCCTCGACGGCGACAACATTCGTGCCGGCATCAACAACAACCTGGGCTTCACTGCTGAGGACAGAATGGAGAACATTCGCCGCATAGCCGAGATAGGCAAGTTGTTCGTACAAACAGGTATAGTGACTTTGGCTTGCTTTGTCAGCCCTACCGAGGACGTTCGCACCCTGGCACGCACCATCATAGGCGAAGATGATTTCAAGGAGGTATTCATTTCAACCCCAATCGAGGAGTGCGAGAGACGTGATGTCAAGGGTCTCTATGCACGTGCCCGCCGTGGCGAGGTGAAGAACTTCACCGGCATCAGCGCTCCTTTTGAGGCACCAAAGAACCCAGCCCTGACTGTTGATACAAGCAAGTTGACTCTCGAGGAGAGCGTAAAGATGGTGGTTAAACTTATTGAACAAATTAAAAATTAAAATTTGGCGAGATTGACGTAAAAAGAGAAAGTTAACGAGACAGTCAACACACAAAAAAAATATTTTTATTTTTAACT
>CAMAFX010000065.1 GCA_945833925.1 uncultured Prevotellaceae bacterium | reverse complement strand
GATATATTAGCCATCGACGAGAGTTACCGCATCGAGCGTACTATCTCGACAGGCAACATGGATAAGTTTCAGGAGGCTATCTGTGCTTTCGCAAATGATCTCCCTGGCAAACGTCAGAAGGGGTATTTGCTGATTGGCGTGTATGATGACGGTCGCATCAGTGGATTGAAGGTTGATGATACGTTGATGAAGAAGATAAGCGGCATACGTTCCGACGGTAACATCCTGCCTCTGCCTGTTATGAACACAGAAAAGGTAGAAACTCCCGAAGGTGACGTGCTGGTAGTAGAAGTTACTCCATCCTTTGATACTCCAGTGAGATATCGTGGAAGAACATTCATTCGCATTGGTCCACGTCGTGATATTGCCACGCCACAAGAAGAGCGGATATTGAGCGAGCGTTGTGCTGCAGCATTGCCCAACTTTGATACCTATCCTTGTCGGTCAGCATCGCTTGATGACTTGGATACAGATATTATTGTCAACGAATACCTTCCAAGAGCCATTGCTCCCGAAGTGTTGGCTTCAGATCATCGTCCTCGCGTTGAGCAACTGGCATCGCTACACCTATGGAATCTGCAATGGAATTGTCCTACTTATGCGGCTCTCATCATATTCGGCAAAAATCCCAAGTTTTTTATGCCAGGAGCATACGTTCAGTATGTTCATTTCAAGGGAAATGATAATAGTGGTGCAATTCTCAATGAGCGACGCTTTGAGGGCTGCTTATACAAGGTACTGCCTCAGATTGATAATTTCATCCGTGATGGCATAGTAACAAAACGCCCAATATCCGTTAGCGTATTGAGAGAACGAAACGTTACAAACTATCCGTTCAAGGCTATACATGAGTTGATAATGAATGCTTGTATGCATCGTGATTATCAGTCGAATATGCCCACACGTCTCTATCAGTATGACAGACACATAGAGATTATGAATCCAGGAGGATTATACGGTCAGGCTCGTCCTGAGAATTTCCCACATGTAAACGACTATCGTAACAACGTAGTCGCTGAAATAATGAAGACCTTCGATTATGTCAATATGTTCAACCATGGTATATCGGAGGTTCAGGATGCGTTGCGCACTAATGATAACCCACCTGCAGAATTTAATGTAAACCTTGTAACTGCATTCAGCGTAATACTCAAAGATGAAGCAGAAACTTACGAGGAATCTATAGAGAAGGTGAACTTGGACATTGCTTGTTCACAACTTATTCCCAACTTGGTCAAAGAAGTTAAAGCGTTGATTGCAAGCATGAAAGATGGTGAAATGACCGCATCTGAGCTCCAACTTGGACTTAAACTTGGACCACAACTTGGACTTGAACTTGAACAGAAGAGTCAACGGTATTTCAAGAAGGTGTGCCTTTATCCTGCTATTGAACTTAAACTCATAGCTCAAACTCATCCTGAGAGCCCTCGTCATCCACGCCAGAAATACTATCTTACAGAATTGGGTAAGGCATTACAACAACATCTTAATAAGTGAGGCAATAGCCCAAAGTCAGAAATAGAATCTAAAGAATACAATTACAATATGTCAAAAGTAAAAATCCAAACTTCTCTTGGCAACATAACCGTTCGCCTCTACGATGAGACACCACTCCATCGTGACAACTTCCTGAAACTTGCAAAGGAAGGTTTCTATAATGGTACTCTCTTTCACCGTGTCATCAAGGACTTTATGATTCAGGGCGGCGACCCGGACAGTCGTGACTGCTCTCCTAATGCACAACTCGGAGTTGGTGGTCCTGACTATACCATCCCTGCAGAAATTGTTCCCGGCTTGATTCATAAGCGCGGTGCTCTTGCTGCAGCGCGTCAGGGCGACGAGGTCAATCCAGAGCGTCGTAGCAGTGGCAGTCAGTTCTACATAGTTTGGGGACAGCAGTATAAGCAGGGACAGATTTCTCAGCTCAACAAGCAACTTGCGATGCAGGCGGAGCAGAACACCTTCAACTCGCTTGTTGCAAAGCATCGCAATGAAATAATGCAGATGCGCAAGAACCGTGACCGAGATGGCTTGATGGCTCTTCAGGAGGAACTTGTTGCCGAAACGCATGCACTGCTTACAGAACAGGGTCCTCAAGGTTTGAGCGACCTTCAGAAAGAAATATATACCACAATTGGTGGTACTCCCCATCTGGATGGACAATATACGGTATTTGGAGAGGTTACTGAAGGTCTTGACGTTGTAGAGAAGATACAGAATACGGCAACTGGTCGTGCTGACCGTCCGAAGGAGGATATAAGTATGACCTTGTGTGTTATTGAAGATTGATATTTTTAAATATGGTGTAGGTTAAAATGAGAAAATTACGTGCATTTTTTCTTCTTGTAAACGTATGTGCAGCCGTTTTGTGTTCTGCACAACCTGCAGCCAACTATTATTCAGCCACCACGCTCAACGGAAAGAATGGTCGTACTCTTGAGTTGGCACTTTCTGGAATAATATTTCCACATGACCACATCAGTTATGATGACCATTGGTCCAAATACGTTATTACAGACCCGGGTCCTATAGATTCCATTCCTGCCTTCTATAAAGGTGGTAAGACAGACCTTGTATATGATATGTATGCGTGGATGGGTCAGTTCCCAAAGTTCTATAGTGACAATGACCATTCGCAGACTGGTGGCTTTAATCGCGAGCATTGCGTTCCAAATAGCTGGTGGGGTGCCAAGGCGGGCAATGCCGATGCCTATTGCGACCTTCATCACCTTGTGCCTTGCGATGGTGCTGCCAACAATGCAAAGGCAAACTATCCTCTTGGCGAGTTTGAGAGTGGCATGACCCTGGTTTGGCCAAATGCCACAAAGAAACCGTCAACAACGAGTGAAACCCTTCATTCACAGGATGGCACTTACGTAGTGAAGGATACTCATGTTCACACGCCAGGCGAGTCTTGTACTGCCAATGCGTCTCATGTGTGGAAGGTAAACAACAGCGCCAACTATGGTGGCGCGACTAATGTGTTCGAGCCGGCAGACCTGTATAAGGGCGACTTCGCGCGTATGTATCTATATATTGTATGTTGTTACGAAGGCAAGCTTAATTGGCGAAGCGAGTGGCAGTTTATGTTTGAGAATGATGCAAACAACTATACTGTCATCAAGGACTGGGCATTGCGTCTGCTGCTTAAATGGCATCGTCAGGATCCTGTAAGCGATAAGGAACGTGCCCGCAACAATGCCGTTGAGTCTATACAGAAAAATCGTAATCCATTTATTGACTATCCTGAGTTGGTGGAATATATATGGGGTGACAAGTCGACATCGTCGTTTAACCTTTCTAAGGCAATCTCTGCATATAGTGATGAATATAAGAATGGTAATACCGGAGGCGGAGGCACTGGCGATGGTGGTAATGAAGATGTCCCAGTGATTCCTACGGAGGGAGTTCCTGCCGAGGCAGAACCGGAATATCGTGACGTTGAGTGCGAGGCAGAGAGTAAGGTGTTCTTTTACGAGTCTTTCGATACGAATACTTTCCTTGGTGGAAATGATGATTTGTGGAGTGGTAACATTGCATCTGGAACTCTTTCATCAGACAATGAAGGATGGGATTTCACGAAGGGAAGCGGTGCAAGTTTATGTGCCAGGTTTGGTACAGGCAATGCTGCCGGTGTGGCTGTCACACCAGCCCTTGGCAAGTCTGATTTGCCAGAGAAGGTTGTCTTGAAATTCCGTGCCGGTGCATGGCAGAAGGATAAAACTACGCTTAATGTTTCTGTTAATAATTGTACTCTCAGCGCTAACAGCGTGACACTTGTTTGTGGTGAGTTCAACGACTATCAACTTGTATTGACCGGAGCAAATGCCTCAACAAGAATTACCTTCAGATCTGCCTCAACTTCAAGCAACCGTTTCTTCCTTGATGAGGTAAGTATAGAGTCTGTTTCCGAAGGAGGAGAGTCTGGTACACGTAAAGTATTGGTAGGTGACGTAAATATGGACAAGAAAGTCACAGTCTCTGATCTTGCCTCTTTGATTCTATATTTGCTTGATAACGAGCAAGAATGTGACACCGATGCTGCTGATGTTGACAATGACGGCGATATTGATGATGCCGATGCTTTGCTTTTGATGAACAAACTATTAAGAAAAAAATAAAATTATTCACATGAAAAGACTATTCTATTTTATGCTTTTAGCATCCCTTGCTTCACTGTGTCTTGTTTCCTGCGACAAGGAGGACGATCCATTCAACCCAGACAACCGTCCACCGGTAAACAAAGAGGATTTTACTGAAAATAATGGTGGGCAGATTATGCCGGAGTGATTATCGCTTCCTAAGTTACCCGTTGTCTTTCATTACTTTTATTTGTTTCTATGTCCTGACTTGTTGTGTTTTATTCTAAAAATCATTATAAAAACATGAAAGAAAATAAGAATATCACATATTTTTATTATGTAGTTCTTTCGGTGCTTGCTGCCTTGCTGGTCTATGATTTGGTAGCAGGTTTTTGCAGTTTGGAACCACTCAATCTGATAACTCCTCCTGTTTCTCTTGCTACGGGTCTGCTTTTCGCCTTGACGCTTGGTCAGCCAAGTCCGGCGTTCAACAAGAAGATGTCCAAGATGCTTCTTCAGTATTCTGTTGTAGGAATGGGTTTCGGCATGAATGTAATCAAATCGCTCGAGAGTGGTTCTCAGGGAATGTCTTTCACTGTTCTCAGCGTTGTTGGCACAATGCTTGTAGGTTGGTTCATTGGCCGTAAGGTGTTGAAGGTTGATTCCGACACCAGTTATCTGATTTCTTCAGGTACAGCTATCTGTGGCGGTAGTGCCATTGCTGCAGTGGGTCCTGTCATCAAGGCTAAAGACAGCAGTATGAGTGTAGCCCTGGCGACAGTTTTTGTTCTTAATGCCATTGCGCTATTCATCTTCCCTTATCTCGGACAAGTATTTGGAATGTCTCAACAGCAGTTCGGCACATGGGCGGCAATTGCTATTCACGATACCAGTTCGGTTGTAGGCGCTGGTCAGGCATTCGGTGAGGAGGCTCTCGAGGTTGCCATTACCATCAAGTTGACCCGTGCACTCTGGATTGTGCCACTGGCTTTGGTTACCGGTTTTATCTTTAAGAGCAATAACGAGGGCAAGAAGAAACTTCCTGTACCGATGTTCATCGTATGGTTTATTGTTGCCATTGTATTCAACACCTATGTTCTCAGTAACGGCGCTGTATACGGTGAATGGGGGACAACAATCGGGCAGACCATAAACAGCGTGGCTCGTAAGGGTCTTATCCTGTCTATGTTCTTTATTGGTGCTTCGCTTTCGCGCGATGTTCTGCGTCAGGTCGGTCTCAAGCCTATGATTCAGGGTGTTGCTCTCTGGATTGTAATCAGTCTTGCGTCGCTTGCCTATATAATGCTGTAATGATGCAGGCATAATGAGAAAACAAAGCTGCTACTGCTTTTTCTTGAAGCAGTAGCAGCTTTTCTTGGAAGCAGTAGCAGCTTTTCTTTGAAGCAGGTACTGCTTTTTCTTGAAGCAGTAGCAGCTTTTCTTTGAAGCAGTAGCAGCTTTTCTTTGAAGCAGGTACTGCTTTTTCTTGAAGCAGTATCAGCTTTCCTTTAGATATATTAGAACAGAGTAAGTTGTTCTGGGATATCGACATTCTTTTTCTTCGATTTCGAAGCACTTTTCTTGACGGGCTGCTCAACAACGGTCTGCTGGGCTTCCTCTTTCTGCTCGTCAAACAATGTTGGCTGGACGGGTGCTGGAGTTTCCTGCTGAACGGGTGCTGTTTCTGCTTGCTGCTCAACATTTGGTGCAGCCTCCGTTATGCCATGCTGTGCAAGTGCTGCGGCAACACGTTCGTTGATACGCTCGGTACGTTTATTTCCTCGGTTTGTCTTTGCCTGGCCAAGTACTCCGACACGGATGATATAACCGTTGCGTCGGTTCTTGTATACATCGCCAATCTTCAATGATATGTTACTGTGGAATGATGCGTATCGCATACCCATTGTTTCCTCGCCCATGATGTCGAACATGGCTTTTGGTGAACCGAAGTAGTAGTGCTCACCGTTCATCTCGAGATGGAATACTTTTGTTCTGGTCTGTGACATGTTTTTTATGGCTTTTTAAATGTATGTGTTGCAAAGATAGAAAAAAATGATGAATAAACGATGTACATTTGTTTGTTTTTTGTAATTTTGCGTGAAAGTAACCGCATAGCGTCTGTACGGTGTAATCTTTACACCTTTACATGACACTTTGTTCAACCATAACATATACTCTAAATCTTTTGCGTCATGAATGCTATAGAAGAAAAGGCAGAACAGGTATTCGCTGCTATGGAGCAACGTTGTAGTGAGAAGGATATGCTTCGTATTCGCGATGCATTCAAAATGGCAGAAGAGGCACATCGCCAGCAGCGACGCAAGTCGGGCGAACCATACATCATACACCCTATATCCGTTGCCTTGATTGCGGCAAAGGAGATGCGTCTTGATGCCAACTGTGTCATAACTGCCTTTTTGCATGATGTGGTAGAGGACACCGATACCACGCTCGAGGACATCAGACTTCGTTTTGGCGACGACGTGTCATTTCTCGTTGATGTAGTTACCAAGAAGAAGAAGGAGCACTATGACACCACAAAGCAGGTGGACAATTATCGCCAGTTGCTGAACTCGCTTCATTATGACATTCGTGCCTTGATGGTCAAGATTGCCGACCGACTGCACAATATGCGCACGCTGGAAAGCATGAGGGCTGACAAGCAGATGAAGATAGCCGGTGAGACGGATGCCTTCTATGCACCTCTTGCCAACCGACTCGGTCTGATTGATGTAAAGAGCGACCTTGAGAACCTCAGTTTCAAGTATCGTTGCGAGTTGGAGTACAACGACCTTGAGAAGTGGATTGAAGATGACAGGTTGAACGACTATGAACGACTGAAGGCTTTCACAAACAGGATAGAGTATGTGCTGCAGAATGTAGGCATAGAGGCAAAGGCAGAGGTCTATTACAGACGACCTTATTCTCTTTACAGAAGAATGCTCAAGACGAATGTCGACTACAAGCACATAGAAAACAGATATTACGTTCGTGTCACCTATACCAAGTGCCGCATGCCCCTGAGCGAGAAGTCGGTATGCATCAAGATATACTCGACGCTGTCTGACTACTTCAAGGAGAAGCCGGGCTCGTTCGAGAATCTCATAGACAATGCAAAGGAGAACTCCTACCGCTGCCTGCGAGTCATGTTCCTCAGTCAGGGCGGCGTGTGGGAAGACGTTCAGATATGCTCGCACAGAATGGTAGAGACGAGCAAGGTGGGCTGCATGGCAGAGATAGGCGACAATATCGGCGAATGGATAAAGCGTTTCAGGACTGTACTGCGTGACATTGCCAAGCAGGGTCAGGAGGAGAATCTGCTTGAAGAGATATCTTCGTCGCTCTATTATGACGATGTATCGGTGTTTACAACCAATGGCAGAAGTATCATTATGCCTCAGGGAAGCACTGCTATTGACTTTGCCTTCAAGTTGGGCGACGACGAAGGTCTCCATGCACGTTTCGCCCGTATCAATGGTAAACTGTCGTCGATTAAGACTATTCTGAAGCGCGGTGATTGCGTAAAGATTGGTACAGATGCCAATGCTCATCCCAAGGCAGACTGGCTGGAGCATGTCTGCACATATCGTGCCAAGTCTGCCATCAAAGAGTATCTTGCGCGTCATAGCAGCACCGAGATGCTGCGTTGTCCCATCTGTAATCCTCTGCCAGGTGGAGAACTTATTGGCATAAAGGATGAAGAGGGTCAGGTTACTATTCACAGGCGCAGTTGTAACAAAGCCATAACACTGGCTTCGAAGTATGGTGACTCAATTCTTGCCGTCGAACTGCCTGAGGACAAGAACGTGGAGTATCCTGTTACAGTTTGCATAAAGGCAATAGACCGCTACCATCTTCTGGCCGATCTTATTGACAATATCACCAACACGCTTGGACTCGGTATTGATTCGCTGACAACAACCACGGTCGATGATCTTGTGGATTGCAAGATTACATTCTTCGTTCATTCTGTCGGCGAACTTATTCGCGTAAAGGCTCATCTATACGAAATACCTGGCGTAGATGAGGTGCGTCAGGTATTGTGATGTTTTTTTGTTATTGATTGATAGTTATCTTGCCATCTCGTCGCAGAGCTGATTCTGCAGACTGTGTGCTGCGCTCTTGTTGTTCAGGTTGTTGACGAGAATCGAAAAAGCAAGTTTGTGACCGTTGGCTGCAGTAACATATCCGCTCAGTGTAGACACGCCGTTTACGGTTCCAGTCTTGGCTCTAACGTTGTTGTATGCAGCCGTTCCACGCATTCGTGAGCCTATGGTGCCGTCAACTCCCGCGATGGGTAGTGAGTCGTAGAGCGGCTCGTAGATTCTCGTGTTGCGATATGCGTAGCGCAGTATGGTGCAGATCAGCGAGGCGGTACACATGTTGCTGTGCGAGAGTCCGCTTCCGTCATCTATGATGTATTCGTTGACATTTCCTCCGGCACGCTTTATCATGTCAATAACCTTTTGCTTGCATGCATCGTAAGTCCAGCTGTCAGTTTGGTTCGGGTTGACCAGATTCAGCAGAATGGATTCGGCATAGAAGTTGTCGCTGTTTTTCATTATCCTGTGCAGTGTCTGCGACAAGGGCGTTGACAGCGTGGTATATTCTTTGGCAGTTATCGATGCGGGTGCTTCTATTGTGCCGTATGGTTCCGGTTTGCTGAACAAAATCCCGTTTTCATTCAGTTGCCGGTAGAGCATGGATGCAAAATAACGCGAATGATGCTTGTTCCAGAACCACGACCCAATGCTTGTTTTTGACTTCAGCGGTTCGTAACAGTATATATATCCGTCAATTGAGTCGACATCCATAGCCATCAGTTTTGCAGCAATATATTCGATGGAACTCTTGTCGAGCGTCGGGTCGAAGCCGCCTTGAATGTATATGTTGCCCTTCAGGTAATGTCTTGGCAGAGTGTCAAGTCGAGAGTAGTCAGTCGTCAGTTCGCCGTTGTCGCCTTCTTCTTGCACGGCTTGCACAACGACAGTATCAGTCAATATGCTGCCGTCTACACAGACCCTGGTGCTGAGCAGATGGTCGGCACTCAGTGACGACAGTGCCGCTATGCCGACAAATAGTTTTTGGTTGCTTGCAGGTATAAACATCTCTTTGTCGTTATGGCTGAAGATGGTGCTGTCGGCAGTCAGGTCGTAGACACTGACAGCTATGTCTGCATTGAAAGCTACGGTTCGCCTGTATTTCTTGTAGTAATACCTGCCGTTCTTGCCTTTTACTCTGCGCCGTCTGGTGACGGTGGCTGTGCGTTTCTGGTTAATCACAGAGTCGAGGCGTGCGCGCAGAAAATACATCCATCTTTGGTCGGGTGTCCAGTTCTGGTCGTCTGTCCATCCGTTTATTGTTATGAGAGATTCTGTCGAAATACTGTCTTCGATATCCTCTTCTTCCTCATCGTCCGTCTGTGCATTTGATAGAAGTGGAAAGAATAGGAGAGTTATTATGAATAGGAGGTAATGTCGCATCTTTTGGTTATTAATGTGACAAAGATAGTAAAAAAAAGAATATTTCTCCCAGTTTTCATAATTTTTGTTTAACTTTGCTATATAATAAATAATACGTATTATGGGAATCGGATTTCAAGAAATTATTGTCATTGCTCTCATTGTGCTTCTCCTGTTTGGCGGAAAGAAAATACCCGAACTGATGAGGGGGCTCGGCAAGGGAGTAAAGAGTTTCAAGGATGGCATGAACGGAGTTGACGACGACGAGAAGAACTCTGCTAAGAAAGACTGATGACATTCTGGGACCATCTTGACGAGATGCGCGGCATGCTGGTTCGCATCATTCTGCTTGTGTTGGTGGCTGGTGTAGGCACTTTTTTCCTGAAGGATCAACTCTTCCAGATTGTGCTGGCTCCGGCATCGAGCGACTTTGTGATGTACAGGCTCATAGGCACCGAGCCTTTTGCGCTGAAACTTATCAACACCGAACTGACCGAACTTCTCTTCGTCCATATCAAGTTGTCCATCTACGCCGGTCTGCTCGTTGTGTCTCCCTACGTCCTCTATCTGCTGTTCGGCTTTGTCTCCCCGGCACTTTATGAGCGCGAGAAGCACTATGCCGTATGGATTGTTTCATCGGCATACTTTATGTTCATGGTCGGAACAATAGCTAATTACTTTGTCATCTTTCCGTTTACCGTTCATTTTCTTGGCACATATCATGTCAGCGATGTTGTGACGAACATGCTTTCTCTGCAGTCGTACACGGACACGCTAATCACAATGAACCTCATGATGGGACTGGTGTTCGAACTGCCCGTCGTCTGCCGTCTGCTCTCTATGATGGGTGTTCTCAGACGCGGAATGATGACTCGCTTCAGGCGTCATGCCTTTGTGGCAATCATTATAGCAGCCTCCATCATTACCCCGACAACAGATGCATTCACACTCTTTGTTGTTGCATTGCCCATCTATCTTCTTTACGAACTCAGCATCCCATTGGTAAGAAAATGAAAAATATAATGTACTGAAAATTAAACCTTAAACATACATATATACAATGGTTACTTTAAAAGAACTTTTCCGCATTGGTTTCGGTCCAAGTAGCAGTCACACAATGGGACCTCGCAAGGCAGCAGAGATTTTCTGCGAACGTTTTCCCGATGCTGCAAGATATGACGTTACACTTTTTGGCTCGCTTGCTGCTACAGGCAAGGGGCATATGACCGATTCTGCCATAATCGACGTGCTGGGTGCCGACCGTACCAATATCATATGGGAGCCGAAGACTTTTCTGCCTTTTCACCCAAATGGAATGAGATTCGATGCTCTTGCCGCAGACGGTTCACACATCGGCAAGGAACCATGGACGGTGTTCAGCATCGGAGGCGGTGCTCTGATGGAGGAAGGCGAGTCGACAATCCAGAGTCCGGAAATCTACGAAATGGAAACTGCCGAAGAGATTCTGCGGTGGTGCAATAAGACAGGCAAGTCATATTGGGAATATGTTCAGGAATGTGAAGGACCGGAGATATGGGACTTCATGGCAGAGGTGTGGAACGTGATGCGCAATGCCGTTGAAGAGGGTCTCGAACACGAAGAGGTGCTGCCTGGTCCTTTGAATCTGCGTCGCAAGGCGGCCAGCTATTTTACTCGTGCCGAAGGCTATCAGGCAAGCATGCGCAGTCGTGGACATATTTTTGCTTACGCTCTTGCCGTCAGCGAGCAGAATGCCAGTGGAGGTAGGATTGTAACAGCTCCCACATGTGGCTCATGCGGCGTGTTGCCGGGTGTGCTCTATCATTTGTGGAAGAGCAGAAACCTTCCAGAAACGCGAATACACAGGGCAATTGCCACAGCAGGACTTTTCGGAAATATAGTCAAGACGAATGCGAGCATCAGCGGTGCCGAGGTTGGATGCCAAGGTGAAGTGGGAGTGGCATGTGCTATGGCAGCCGCCGCCGCATCCCAACTCTTTGGTGGTACTCCTTCGCAGATAGAATATGCAGCCGAGATGGGTCTGGAGCATCACCTGGGACTGACTTGCGACCCAATATGCGGTCTTGTCCAGATTCCCTGTATCGAGCGTAATGCATATGCAGCAGCCCGTGCTATGGATGCCAACAGCTATGCCATGTTTACCGATGGCAACCATCGTGTATCGTTCGACAAGGTCGTGGAAGTCATGAAGACAACAGGTCACGATCTGCCAAGCCTGTACAAGGAAACGGCTGAAGGAGGTCTTGCCAAAGATTACCATCAGATGTGGACTTGATGTCTTTGTTAATACATCACACAGGCTTTTACTGGTGAGCATCCTACAGGTTAAAATGAGCGACCTTGTAAGCAACGTACAACCTTTATAATTGAAGCAAATGAATGAAAAGATAAATATCCGCAAACTGGAAGCTGACCTTTGGGAGTCGGCAGACCTGCTTCGTGCAGGAAGTA
>CAMAFX010000064.1 GCA_945833925.1 uncultured Prevotellaceae bacterium | reverse complement strand
AATACACACACACAGACTGTATTCAACAACCAGTTCAACCAAGTTGGTTATTCTGAAAATAATCACATCGGTTCTGTTCACGACTATTTCTACGACCAGAGCTACAAGCAATTCGACCTTACATTTGATGTTGTGGGTCCAGTCACAGTCAGCAAAAACATGAACTATTATGGAGCTAATGATTCTGAAGGCAGCGACACGCATCCTGCCGAGATGATTATCGAAGCATGCAAGCTGGCTGATGCTCAAGGAGTAAACTTCAAGGAATATGACTGGGACGGCGATGGATATGTTGATCAGGTATATGTCATTTATGCCGGTTACGGAGAAGCATACGGAGCCTCAGACAACACTATCTGGCCACACGAGTGGACACTTTCTTCCGCAAAACATTATGGCGATGGTACTGGCAGTCTTAACCTCGACGGCAAATACATAGACACTTATGCTTGCTCATGTGAGTTGAGCGGAACGACAGGCACAACGCTGAACGGTATCGGAACGGCGTGTCACGAATTCAGCCATTGCCTCGGCTTCCCGGATTTCTATGACACAAGCTATGCCGGTGGATTTGGCATGAACTCATGGGACCTCATGGATGGTGGTTCTTATAACGGTCCTGATGGCTACGGCGAAGTTCCTGCCGGCTACACTGCATACGAGCGCTACGAAGCAGGTTGGCTGGAGCCAGAGATTCTGGACGAGGCAGCCACCATCACAGACATGAAACCTATTGGCGACGAACCGGAAGCATACTTCATTTTCAACGAAGCAGAGACAAACGAATGGTTTGTTCTCGAGAACAGACAGAACAAGGGCTGGTTCAAGTATGTAGATACTTACACCACACCGCACGGACTTCTCATAACACACGTCGACTTCGACCAGACTGCATGGAACAACAACGAGCCGAACGCCGTTGCCACACACCAGAGAATGAGTATCGTTCCCGCCAACAAGACATACGGAACAAAGAAAACGTCAAACGGCGACACGTACTATACTTGCTCTGAGACACAACTGAAAGGACACCTTTTCCCAGGAAGCAGCAGAGTCACTTTATTTATTCCAAATGACTGGAGTACAGCCGGCGGAAAGTGGTTCAACAAAGACACTGACGGAACGTATTTTTCTTCGCACTACCTGACCGACATTACTGAATCAAACGGAAACATATCGTTCAAGGTAGACGGTGGAGCTGTTGTTGATGATGGCAGCAGATTTACTATTACATACAATGCAGGAACTGGCACATGCTCTCCTTCATCATGGACACAAAGTTCATTTCAGGAAACAACAACCTTGCCTAATGCATACGGTCCAAACAGCGACTGGACTTTCGTTGGATGGAGTACTGCATCTGTAGAAGAAACAACCCAGTTCCCCTCTACACTTATCTACTACGCGAATAGCACAATCCTGCCAACAGAGAACATGACCCTGTACGCAGTCTACAAGCAGACTGTAAGCGGAGGTACAGGCGGTGGCACAACAACAACCTATAACACAAATCCAGGAACGGCAGTCCTGCCAACACCAACCATCTCCTTCCCATCGTCAACCAAGACCATCCTGCTTGGTGACAGTGAGATATACACAGCAACAGTTACGGGCAGCACGGGCGAAGTGACTTACTCATCAAGCGACGAGACTGTTGCAACCGTTGGTCCTACCACAGGACGCATCTCAACAAAATCAACAGGAACAACAGTCATCACAGCAACCGTGGCTGCAGTGGCAGGTGTCAGCAAGCAGGCAACAGCAAAATACACCCTGACAGTCAACATGCCCGAACTCGTAAGCATAGCCGTTACGACACAGCCTACAAAGACCACTTACTCTGAAGGTGAATCGTTCAGCAAGGACGGAATGGTTGTCACAGCAACTTACAAGAATGGTTACAAGGAAGCAGTAGACTTCTACACATGCGATCCTTCAACAAGCGTTGCACTGACCACAAGCGACAATTCAGTCACCATCTCTTACGAGGAGGCTGGTATCACTGCAACAACCACATTGCCTATCACTGTCAATGCCCTGCCAAGATATACCGTCACATTCAATGCCGGAAGCGGAACCTGTGGCACTACTACCTTGACAGAGGAAAGTTATCAGGCAGGAATACTTCTGCCAGAGGCAACAGGAGTTAATGACGAGTGGAAATTTGCAGGCTGGGCAACAGCTTCTGTTGCTACAGAAACCACAACCAAGCCAACCCTCTATGCTGCAGGTACAAGCTACAAGCCTACAGACAACATCACATTGTATGCCGTATATTCAAGAAGCGAGACAAGCGGCGGCAGCGGCAACTATGAACTCGTTGAAAGCGAACTGACAGATTGGAGCGGTGAATACATCATTGCTTACAGTAACGACATAATGGCAAACGGTAGCAAGGGCGGAACGGCTGGCATTGGCGCACAAAATAATAATGTTGCTCCTGGTTCCAACCTCAGTGACAAATCAATTTCCACAGAGTGGGGAGACCAGTATCACGTAACTCTCGAGGCTATTGCTGGTGGTTATGTATTGAAGACCCAAGACGGCAAATATAATTACCGGGCATCCAACAAAAACGGAATTGCTGATACCGAAAATATTGAAACTGCAAGCAAGTATCCCATCACTGTTGATTTTGTAAGTTCTGAAAGAATCGACCTTTGCGTCAGTAGTACTGCGTTCCATTACAACACTGATGGCTACTTCCGATTCTACAAAAACCTTGAACAAAGCCCTGTTTACCTGTATAAGAAGCAAGGTTCGTTGAAGAACGTCACATATTCAAGCAACCCATCAGGTGGAGCGCTCATCGAGCCTACTATCAGTTTTGCTTCTACGGCAACCAAAAACTTGCTCGTAGGTGACAAGTACACCAACAAGGCAACTGCAACAAACAGTACAGGTACAATCAGTTACTCGTCAAGCGACACTAATGTGGCAACTGTAAACAGCGAAACAGGCGAGATAACTGCAACAGGAGTAGGCACTGCAACCATAACAGCATTTGTTGATGCTGTAGTTGGTGTCAGCAAGTCTGCAAGCACAACGTTCCAGGTTACTGTCACAATGCCAGAACTCACCGGCATTGCAATAGCGAATCCAGCAACAACGACAAGCTTCAACGAAGGTGACAGTTTCACTGCCGAAGGTCTGAGCATTACAGCAAGCTACAAGAATGACTATTCACAGACTCTTACCGAAGGATTTGCAACATCTCCTGCTGAAGGCGACGCCGTTGCATTTGGAACAACGACAGTAGAAGTCAGTCTCACTGAAGGTTCTGTAACAAAGACAGCAACCTACTCTATCACTGTCAGCGAGATGCCTAAGTACGAGGTAACATTCGTGATAAATGGAAAGTCTACAACAATCAAGGAGTCCATTGCCAACAATGGCGTTGTTGCTCCAAACGTAGCAGATATCAACGGCTACACATTCAGCGGATGGTCATTGACAGATGTAACGGAAGAAACAACAACCAAGCCTCAGACAGTGACACTGACAGACGGAAAGTACATGCCTACCGAAGCCACAACCCTCTATGCAGTTTATGTTAGGAGTGAGGCCAATGTGGTTGACGGATTCAAACTGTCCTTACTTTACGATGACAAAACATACTATGCAGGAGCCTACAATTCGTCGAGCACAAGACTTGACAGTAAGACAACAGAGGCGGATGCTGTCACACTCTATTTCGACGAAGGATACTTGTGGTATGTTTCTGGAGGCAAACTTTATTATTTATATAATACAAATGGAAAAGCAGATCTAAAGTCAACGCAAGACAAGAAAACAGCATCTGCTACCTGGACCAAGACTGAGGAGGAAGATGGCTCAGTAACATTCTATTCATCAACCACTAAACGTTATTTAGCCTTGAACAATAGCAGTACAGGCATCATCAGATGCTATGACAGCAGTTATCCACACAACTGGAATCTGACGAAGACTGGCGAGACCTACACAGTTGGCGAAACACATTACTACACAGGACACCCCGGTGCAGAAGAAGAAGTCAAATCGATTGGCGGACTTGCAAGAATGATAAAGACTGCCATAGAGGAAGGAACGATAACAGTAAAGGAAATTGAAGAATACAGAGATATTATTCTTGAGAAATAACAGGAAATAATACAACACAAATCAAACACCCCACCCCAACGCAATGCGGGTGGGGTGTTGTTAAATAGTCACCTTAACAGATGGTCATTTTATATAAACATCAAAGTGAATAGAGGTATAAGAAAGAAATAAAATGTCAGGTAAAAAGAAAGGAAGTTCAAGTTTGGATATGCTTCACGGTCCCATTGCCGTGAAACTTATATTGTTTGCCATACCGGTGGCACTCTGCGCTGTGTTACAGCAATTGTTCAACTCTGCCGATATGATTGTCGTCGGGCGATTTTCTGGCAGCAACTCTTTGGCAGCAGTTGGAGCAAACACTTTTATTATCAACCTTATGGTAAACCTTTTTGTAGGTTTGTCTATTGGTTCAAACGTAGTCATAGCACGATACATAGGACAAGGAGATCACGACGGAGTCAGAAAGGCAGTCCATTCTTCCATAGCAATATCCTTGTTAAGTGGTTTGTTCCTGTCTGTATTGGGATGGTTTGTTGCAGAAAGTGTCTTACAATTGATAGGCACACCTCAGGAGATAATCAACGAAGCAACACTGTACTTCAGAATATACTTTACAGGAATGCCATTTGCCATGCTGTTCAACTTCACCACTGCAATACTCCGAAGCAAAGGTGATACAAAGCGACCTCTATACGTGTTAGTCGTAAGTGGCATACTGAATCTCCTGCTCAACATATTCTTTGTCGTCAACCTGAAACTGAGTGTGGCTGGCGTTGCACTTGCCACCATCATCTCAACCTTCTTCAGCAGTCTTGCCAATCTGTGGATGCTGATGCACGAGGAGGGAGACCTGAAGGTTAGTCTTGGAAAAATAAGGATGGAAAAGAGAACGAGTCTGTTGATTGCAAAGGTTGGCATTCCTGCCGGAATCCAGGGTGCAATCTTCTCATTCTCGAACGTGCTTGTACAGGGAGGCATCAACACACTCGGTGCGAAGGCTGTTGCTGCCATTACTGCAGCCCTCAACTTCGAATATTTCAGTTACTTCGTGCAGAACTCCTTCGCACAGGCAGGCATATCTTTCCTCGGTCAGAACTATGGTGCCGGCAACAAGGAGAGGTGCAAGAAAATCATCAGATGGTCCATCATCCTTGGTGCAGGCTCAACAGCCATCGTCAGCTGGATGTTCATCATTCTACGTTATGGACTCGCGGGATTCTTCTCAACCGACGCCGAGGTCATAGAACTCGCCGCATCGCGCATACTTATTGTCTGTGCTCTCTATTGCGTAAACAGCATCAACGATGTCCTGTCAAGCCTGATGAGAGCAGTCGGATACTCTCTTATGCCAGCCATCATCTGCGTGATAGGAATTTGCGGAGTCAGAGTTGTATGGCTCTACACGGTCTTCTATGCACATCCCACTTACGACATGCTCAACTACTGCTACCCTCTCAGTTGGATAGTCTCAGCATGTGTTATGGTGCCGACAGCATACTACATAATAAGAAAACAAATAAGAAAATTAACTCCCCTTACCACCGAGGGAAAATAAGAAGGAAGATAAAACAACTATTTGCCATACAAATAAAGATGATATGATGAAAGAAATCAAAGCAGCACTGTTCGACCTGGACGGAACACTCTTCGACACTGAAGGACAGTATACAACACTCTGGGGTGGAATTGGAAGGAAGTACAGACCAGACATACCTTATTTTGCTCAGGAAATCAAGGGTACTACCCTGAAGCAGATTCTTGACCGTTATTTTCCCGACGAATCAGTAAGGGAAGCGATAGTAAAAGAACTAAACGAATATGAAGCGCAGATGACTTACGACTTCTATCCCGGAGCCTTGGATTGCATCAATGACCTTAAGAAACACGGCGTCAGGTGTGCTATCGTAACAAGTAGCAACATATCAAAAATGAAGCAGGTTGAAAAACAAATACCAGACTTCAACAACCTTTTCGACCGAGTACTGACAAGCGAAGACTTCACTGCCTCAAAACCTGCCCCAGACTGTTATCTGCTCGGTGCAAAAGTATTTGGATGCAAGCTTGACGAGTGTGTCGTCTTTGAAGATGCTTTAAGCGGTCTTCAATCAGGCATGTCAGCAGGAATATTTACCTTCGGACTTGCCACAACAAACACAGAAGAAGCAATTAAAGACCATTGCAATCATGTACTTGCCTCCTGGCAAGGCGTAAACTACGACACTATTTGCGAAATATTCAACACAAAATAAAAGTTATAAAACTATTTTTAACATAAAGACGCAAAAAATCTCAAGCAAGTAAGATTTTTTGCGTCTTTTTTTATAATTTTGTAACAAGTGAATACTAAGACTAACATTAGGGATATTCTATAAATTAACATGTTAACAACTTGATATTTGATTTAATATTTTAGAAAAAAGACGTACCTTTGTAGTAGAAATCATACAGAATCATGCAGAAAACTACCATATACCGCAAGCCTATGGAAATGAAACGCAATCTGACACTTTTGGCAGCGCTGATGCTGATACCAACATTTACCAGTGCTCAGCAATGGATGAAACTTCATCATAAATATGATGGAGTCAGGTGGAACATTCCAATTGAAGTCGGGGCGCAGCATTTCGACACAGACAACAGACAAACACTTCTGCAAGGACACTTCACCAACAAGGACGAGGTGGAAATAATGGTTCCCTACTCCATTCAGTCTATAGACAGCATAACATTCGAGCGTTCACTGTCGGACGAAGAAAAAGGACACAACCACTACCGCTGCTTTGCCATGTATATCGACACTGAGAATCAGAACACCGTGTCGAAGGATGACTGGACTATATGCCACATCTCGGTTGATGGTATGGGCGAATACAGCAATTTAAGTGGAACAGCAAGAATCAAGGGAAGAGGTAACTCTTCGTGGCTTTGGTATGACAAAAAGCCATACAAATTCAAGCTTGACAGCAAGAGCAAACTGCTTGGACTGTCGCAGGCAAAGGACTGGAACCTGCTTGCCAACTACCGAGACGTAACCGACATGATGAATGTAGTTGCGTTCGAGACAGCACGATACATCGGAATGCCCAACACAAACCACACACGCTTTGTCGAGGTCTTTCTAAACGGAGAATACATAGGTCTATATCAACTGACAGAAAAAATAGAGGTCGACGACAACAGGGTCAATATAGACAGAGAGAAAGGCGTGTTGCTAACCCTGGACCAGGATGACGGTCCGACACTCTCACCAAACAAATACAACAATTTCTTTTCGAAAGTCTACTCCTTGCCTATGGCTATCAAGTACCCAGACGAGCCTACTGCCGAGCAGATTGCCCACGCAGCAGACGAATTTGCCGTTCTGGAGAACGCCATAAAGGCACACGACTATAAACTGGTCGATTCACTGCTCGACATACCATCATTCATCGGCATCCTTCAGCTACATGAATATTTTTACAACGTTGAGATTGATGCGCCACGAAGCATCTACCTGTACAAGGATGCCGGAGGCAAGTACGTCTTTGGTCCTGTGTGGGACTGGGATGCCGGCTTCGACTTTGACTGGTCGAATATGTACACCGGTCACGATTTCTTCTCCAACTACAAGGAACTGATATACGGTACCGACCCCTACAGGGCATCAGGTGCATCATACAAGATAAGCATGTTCTTCCGAGACATGTTCAAGAACAAGGAATTCGTCACCAAATATAAAGACACATGGAACAGCAACAAGGACAGTCTGTACCTTGAGCCATGGATCAAAATTGAGAAATACACGAGCGAGTTGATGAAAGGTTCCTACAGCAGAGACCTCAAGAAGTGGCCCGTCTACGGCAAGAACGTGTCTGCCGAGATAGCCCGCATGAGCGAATGGCTGCAGAACCGACTCGACTATCTGACAACAGTCATCAACAACTATCCGGAAGGAGACAACAACACCGGCACTGGTGAAATTGACATAGTCAGAACCATAGACAAGAACGTAACCTGCTACTACGACCGGGGCTACAGTCAGTGGGGAAGCATCGACATCGACAAGAACACAGTCAAGTCGCTGCTCGGAGCACAGTCATCCTCACAGATCACCCTTCTACCACTCAACGCCGATGGTACTGACGGCACAAACACTGCGGCGGGCACCTACGGAGCATGGTTTGGCGACAACGGGAACACGGTCAACTACAACAACAACTCACATGTCTTCATAGAAAGCAACGATATGTGGAGCTGGAGTTACGGTTGTCATCCCAGCAACTGCCGATATGGACACACTCACACTGTAACGATGCAATATCGCTACAACAAGAAAGCCGTAAACGTAGTTGTAACATTCAACATTGAATAACTCATAATTTCTAATGCCGGAAGATAATTTAACGATCAAGAATAAACCTATGAAAAACATACTGCGCTGCATCCTGATTTCAGCAATAACAATGTCATCGCTTTGCGTCAATGCACAGCGAAAGGAATACACACCCTCCCAGATTAAGGGAACAGGCTGGAACACGCCCGGCAATCTGAACCCAATCATACCCGGTTATTTTGCCGACCCCACGATACGCAAGTTTGGTGACACGTACTATATCTACGCCACAACCGACGGCACAGGAAACGGATACGGTCCTGCACAGGTGTGGGTCAGCAAGGACTTCCGCAACTGGAAGAACATAATACTCAACTGGCCCACTACCGAAGTGGTGTGGGCACCCGATGTAGTGCAGAAGCCCGACGGAACGTTCCGCTACTTCTACTGTGAACCCTGCAACATCAACATCGGCGAAAGCACGTCGCCACTGGGGCCCTGGCACAACATACTTGGCAAGACTGATGCCGTGATGGTCCCCGACCGATATGTTCACAATGTCATCACTCTCGACCCGCAGCTCTTCCGCGACGATGACGGTGAGGAATATCTTTACTTTACCACATGGGGCATATACGACGGCTTCGGATGTGGCGTGGCACAGCTCGACAAGAACTGGAAGATTGAAGAGGCAGACCTCGCTAACCTTCCAGCCACTAACAAGAAACCAGCGAGGGACGCACGCTTCTGGAACGAGAACCGCCCCTTCCCCATCGAGGCTGACCGTTTCTTCAAGGAGAAGAGACTGATACCAAACACCGAACTGAAGGACATCTTCGAGGCACCGTTCATCTTCAAGCGCAACGGCATCTATTACTTCACATATTCATCGGGCAGTTGCCACACCGACACCTACCGGGTGCAGTATGCAACATCTACCGACGGACCAATGGGACCCTTCACCTATCAGGGCGAACTGCTGACCACCACCACCGACGGTACAGTGCACGGTCCAGGCCACCACTCCATACTTCAGGACGGCAACCACTATTATATCGTATACCATCGTCACGACATAGCAAAAGCCATTCACGGATTCAACCGACAGGTGTGCATGGACGAACTTCTGTTCAACGACGACGGAACTATACAGCGAGTATCTCCAACACACAACGGCTTGATGCCCGAGAGTCTGAAAAAGGCAAAAAGGAAAATCGAGTGTCAGAACATCGCTCTTGGAGCCAAGGTAACCTGCAGCAGTTACTACAACGAACTGTTCGTCCCCAATTATATCACCGACGATAACAACGCCACTCTCTGGAAGGCTAAATCATGCAACGAAGAGGAGTGGGTCTGCATTGACCTTGGCTCTGCGAAACGCTTCAACCAGATATGGACTCAGTTCGAATATGCAACGTTCTTCTACCAATACATCATCGAGACATCGACAGACGGACAGACATGGCATACCTATGCCGACCGCACAGGCAACACCAATGCAGGTTCGCCAATGATAGACGAGTCGGACTGTGAGGCAAGATTCATTAGAATCAAGGTGACAGACACTCAGAAGAATGGTCACTTCCCTGCCATCTGGAACGTCAAGGTATTTCATGCAGGCAAGAAGAACAACCCCAAGTCCCTGCTGCCAAGCACCGAAGGAATGGACTACGCAGCCGTGGAAAAGGCATATCCCAACCTTCACAGGAAGGACGTTGAACAGAAGGACCGCATCGAAGCAAAGGGCAGAGACTACGTTATACTCGACATCACAGCCGACCATCAGGCAACTCCCGAAGGATGGAGCGTAAACGGAGCTGAAGACATACTCATCGAGCCAGTTGCAGGCAAGTGGGCATTCTATTTCGATGGACAGACAACACTCAGAAGCACCTTCAGCATGCCCAAGACCATGACCTATAACGCACCATACACCATTGCCGCATGGATATATAATCCATCGGTAGAGGGATTGGAAACCATCCTCGACTGCACTGAAAGCCGAAACGACCTGGCTACCATCGAGTTGCGACAGGGCACCGATGCACAAAACGGACTCGTTGCCCACAACGCATCATTCGAGAACTTTGGCGATGCCTCTGCATGCAGGATGTCGGCAGGGTCATGGCATCATTGGGTGGTGACATACGACGGATATATGGAGAGAATCTACCTCGACGGCAAACTGCTGAGGGAGAAGAACAGTTTCCTGATGATACGTCCACAGGGCAACATGACCATTGGAGGTGGACACGACGGTTCGCATCGCTTCACAGGCTATCTGAACAGCATCAAGATGTTCGACAAGGCTGTGTCTGAAGAGGAGATCGGCACACTATTCAACGCTCCATGCCTGCATGCTGAGTCACGTCCCATCAATGCATCCGACCTCGTCGTGTCGGCAGAAGCCATCACCCCCACCCTTGCAAAGGCAAGCATCACCGACGCCAATGGAAAGCCATTCAGAAGCGGCCGAATCAGATACAACGGACAGCAGTCGGCATCATTCATCACTGCCATCCCATCCGACAAAGTCATAAGCATTGACATAACGGACGACAGTGGTCAGCTGATAAGCAATATCAAGAAGGAAATAGCAGTCAACAGCAAGGCATTCGATACATTCAGCAAGACTGAAGAGACCACCCTGTCTGCCACAACGCCAAACTTCAACGACGACCCTGCGGCAAACGGAGCCATGCTGCTGACAGAGGCTGACGGCAATTTCGTAATGCAATGCCGCGTTACGGACATGGAGGGCAAAGGAGGACATCGCACACCATCATACAACGAGGGTGGCATAATAATCTATGCCGATGCGAGACACTTCATGCACCTCGGAGTCTTTCCAAACTACAACTGCGGTGACATGCTCACTCTGGTAACGCCTCGCGACGGCAGACCACAGTTCCCCAACCAGAAAGGATGGCGATATGACGAATGGCTTCAACTGGAGCGAAACGGCGACATGATATATGCCCGCACCAGTGCCGACGGCAATAACTGGACCGAGATGCCTGGCAGTCCCATCAGCGTTGCCAGACTTACAGGCAGCAATGACAAAGCAAAAAACAATGACGCCAGCGAGGCGAAAACACTAAAGCTTGGCATATACCAGACCACCTATACCGACAACAAGTCGTGGGTCAAGTTCAGCGACCTGAATATCTGGAAGAGAAAATAAGAAACATCGACCACTCGAATTATCGAAACAACTGCTCCTCGAAAATCCATAAACACCATAAAAACATAACAAAAACATGAGAATAAGACTATTACTTGCAATGCTCTTTTGCACAGCAATTGCCAGCGCACAACCCGAAGGCGTCAATGCACATGGAGGAAACATCATCAAGGTGGACGACACCTGGTACTGGTATGGTGAGAATCGTCCATATCGAGGATTTACCACCGAGGTGGGCGTCGAGGTCTACACGAGCAAAGACCTCAAGAGCTGGGAGGATGCCGGAGTGGCTCTTGCCGTAAGCGAAGAGAAAGGTTCGCCCATAGAGCGAGGCTGCATCATGGAGCGCCCCAAGGTTGTATTCTGTCAGAAAACCGGCAAGTATGTCATGCTCTTCCACCTCGAACTGAAAGGCAAGGGCTATGAGGCAGCACAGGTGGGATTTGCAGTCAGCGACACGCCAACAGGACCATTCAAGTTCCTTCGTGCCTTGCGTCCTAATCCCGGCAAGTGGCCGGCAAACTTCAGCAAGAAGGACAAGAAGAAAGCACTCGCACTGAAGCAGAGCGACTACAAGGACTGGTGGACCGAACCATGGCGCGAGGCAATAAAGGACGGACTTTTCCTTGTTCGTGACATGGAGGGAGGTCAGATGAGTCGCGACATGACAGTATATATCGACACCGACGGCAAGGCATACCAGATAACCAGCAGCGAGGACAACCTGACACTGCACATGAACGAGTTGACCGACGACTTCCTCGGTTTTACCGGCAGGTTCATACGCATCGCTCCCGGCGGCCAGAACGAGGCTCCAACCATCTTCAAGAAGGACGACACATACTGGCTCATAACAAGCGGCTGCACCGGCTGGGACCCTAATGCCGCACGTATGTTCAGTGCCAAGTCGCTGTGGGGACCATGGGAACAGCACCCCAACCCATGCAAGGGACCAGGTGCCGACAAGACATTCGGCGGACAGGGAACGTACATCCTGCAGACCGGCGAGGGATTCATCTTCATGGCTGACCAGTGGAACCCACGCCATCTGAGGGACTCAAAACACTTGTGGCTCCCCATCACCTTTACAGCTGACGGAAAGCCACAAATCGTAAAAGAGTAAAAAAGACTATCTTTCTACCACTCCTCGTCCCACAGACTTGGAGCA
>CAMAFX010000063.1 GCA_945833925.1 uncultured Prevotellaceae bacterium | reverse complement strand
CAATCTTTTTCCTGTATACAATGTTACCTGTACGTTCCCATTCTGTCATCCAGTTGCCGGCATAGGCAAGCCAGTCGGGACCGATGCGCAGTCGGGCAGGTGCCGTGCATGGATACTTCTCGCGTGGTAGAGCCAGACGCATGGGGTCGATGGTATAAAGTTTCTGGTCGGCATCCTTGACGGCAGTCATAAGGTCGCCCAGTCGCTCGTCGGCAGTGAGGTAATACATAAAGCGGTTCCATGCCGCCTGACTGATGCGAGCCTCCTTGGCACCGCATCCCCAGTGGCTCACGTTGTGGCGTGTGCCGAGTCCCTGCATGTCGCCGACGTGATAGACATCAACCTCGCTGTTGTGGCGTGTCATTGCGCATGCCGCCTGCCAGATGTCCTTGCGCCCGGTGCGCAGGAATGAATACCACAGCCATGCGTTGCTTCCCAGTTCGGTGTTGTCCCATGCAAAACCGCCCACGTCATATTTCCATTCGTGACGTGCAGGGTCGTACTGGTGCATGAAATCACCATAGTTCCAGAATCCGTACCAATGGTGCTGTTCCTGTTGGCTCATAAAATAATCAAGGTATTCGGTCAACTGCTTCTCGACCTTGGCACGGTTTGGCGTAGAATTGTCGGGGAGTGACCATACTCCGAATGCCTGCTTGTCGTGCATGTATTTGGCAGTTGGGAGCAGTTGGGGTGAGTCCTGACACTGCTCGGCAATGTCGGAAATAGCCTTCTTGCCGGGATAGTATGTTTCTGGTATGAGGGTGATGATGCTTGTTCGAGCAATGCCGTATGGGGTGCTCATGCCTGGTTGCACGTCCTCGTAGCTCGCTATGAGGTCGTGTGCAACGTTGTCGTAGTGACGAAGGTCCATTGCGGGAGCGTCGGGACTCCACATATAGCATGTCAGGAGTGCAGTGCTGGTTGCCGCACTGTCAATTTGCAGGCTGGCAGGATAACTCTGCCAGAAATCCTTGAGACTGATGCCAAGTCCACCGCTTACATCTCCCACAAACGCATAGCCAGGTGCTCGCGAGCCTGTGAACGTTCCAATCCACGAGTTATTGTGGTGTGCTCGTTTCTGTATGGAGAATCCCTGGTCGTTTGGCTGGCTCAGGCGGAATGAGTTCCATTTTGCCCAGTTGTCAAGCAGGTGTCTGTTCTTCTCGTCGAATGTACTATAGTCGGCGATGCGCTTTCCATCCACCTGATGCAGTTCCAGTGAAGGGTCGTTGTTCAGCACACGTCTGCCCGAAAGCGGTTGCACGCTCTCTGCCCAGACACCACCTTCCTGAGTGGCAAATGCTACATGACGGTTGTATGCCTCCTCGCGCATCGGAACCTCAATTTGTATTCCGAGCGAGTTGATGAAGTCCTTGTCCTGATCTCCTGTATATGTGAATGTGTGTACCACCTTTATCTCGCTGCTTCCTCTGTAAAGGTAGAATCTGACAGCAAACATGCCAACGGCACTGCCGTCAGACTGGTTGCAGGGCAATAGTCTTCCCTCTATCTTGTAGCAGGTGCGCACGTCTCCCTCGTTCTCGACGCAGGCGTTGTCTATGTGGCTCTTGAATTTTGTGTATGCCATGTTCTCTGTCATGTCGGAGTTCGCGTGGTTCTGGGTGCTGCATATGATTCGTGCAGCCCCGGCAACCTTGACGCCGTCAAGAATCAGTGAGTCCATGATGTTATAACCGTCGGATGGAAGATGAACCTGCATTCTTCCTGTATTGACAACCGACGTTGCAGAATGACTTTGCTTCGTTTCGCTTACATTGGTTTTTGCCAAGACGTCGCCAGTCTTGCCGATACTCTGTGCGGGGACAATGTTGGCTGTGGGAGTGACGTTGGCAGGCACAACAGCAGACACGGCACCCCACTTAACGCTTCCGTCAGCCCAGAAGGCGAGGGGGCGGAAGTCTGTAGGAATCTGTTTGTTGTCGGCAGTCAGGGTGATGGTCTGCTTCTTGCCGAGTTCGCCCTTCTGGAATGGAATGCCAAGCGTTACAGGCTGGTTGTGACGAGGTGTGTCGCCAATCCAGTGCAGTGGTATCTGGGCAAGTGTGGTGTTGGAACATAGCAGAGTCATTGCCGCAAACGAAAAAGTTGCCTTGCAGATTCTCTTTGCAAGTTCAAACGTATGTTCAGTTAATCCGGTGTTATTTACGCCTTGATTTTTAGTTGTGTGTTCTCTTTTCATGTCAAGTAAACTATTTGTTGCAAAAATACGCATTTATTTTTGAAATGTCATCAATTTCGTATATCTTTGTCATTATATTAATGAAAAATATATGACCATGAAAATAAGAAACATCCTTTTCTCTGCCTCTTTGGCAATGTGTGTTGTTCCTGCAATGGGACAGTTGATAGAGAATAATGACAATCTGAACGATCAGACAACCCCCTTGCATCTTCTGAAACCTGACTATAAGGTTCCCTATGGTGAACTGACACAGAAGGATGTTAAGGCTGCGCTCGACAGAATATTCAATTATATTGATGCTCAGACTCCGATGGGAGTCGAGGCTGACGGTACGCTGGCTCGTGGCGCCTTCCGTCTGGGTTCTTACGAGTGGGGTATAACGTATCAGGCTCTTCTGGAAGCAGCCAAGACGACTGGTGACAAGCGCTACAACGAATACGTGTCGAAGCATTTTGATTTTATCCGCAAGGAATTTCCTGAATTCCGCAAGAAGAAGGACATAAAGGACGGACAGATGGAGCAGATTGTCAATCCAAAGGCATTGGACGACTGCGGCACCATGTGTACGGCTATGATGAAGTATACTGCAGAGCAGGATAATTCGAAGAGAAAGCTCAGTGACGTGATAGAGAATTACTTCAACTTTGTGGAGAAGAAGCAATACCGCCTGGCAAGCGACGGCATCTTTGCTCGCCATCGCCCGCAGCGCAACACCATCTGGCTCGATGATATGTATATGGGCATTCCAACCATAGCATACAGAGGCGTGTATACTGGCGAAAAGAAATATTTCGATGAGGCTGCCACAATGTACAAGAATTTCGTAAAGCGCATGTGGGTTGCCGAGAAGAATATATACCGTCACGGATATGTTGAGGGACTCGAGCAGGAGCCAACATACCACTGGGCACGTGCCAACGGATGGGCAATTCTGACTACTGTGGAACTGCTCGATATGATTCCAGCTGACCACCCCGACCGTCCATTCATCCTGAACCAGCTTCGTATGCATGTCAAGGGTCTGGCAGGCTACCAGAGCAGTGAAGGCTTCTGGCATCAGTTGCTCGACCGCAATGATTCCTACCTCGAGACAAGTGCAACAGCCATATATACATACTGTATCGCACATGCTGTTCGCAAGGGATGGCTCGAGGGCATCACCTACGGACCGGTGGCACAGCTTGGATGGCACGCAGTGTCAACAAAGATTCTCGCTGACGGCAAGGTGGCTGGCACCTGCGTCGGAACCGGTATGGCATTCGACCCTGCGTTCTATTACTATCGTCCAGCCAGCGCTGCTGCGGCTCACGGTTATGGTCCAGCTATCTGGGCGGCATCCGAGATGTATGCTCTCCTTGGCGAGTGGCATCCACGAACCAATGACTCTGGCCTTCATTTCTACGAACAGGAGCAGACTAATCCAAGTCCGTTGTTCTACCTGACAGAGGACGGCAAGGGCGAAGAGGTTGTTTGGTGATTTCAGCAACAGGACAATCGAAAATTAGAAGATGAACAAGAAACGAATTCTCTTGAGGCTGGTCCTTGCGGTCGTATTGATGATGTGTGCCAACTGTATTCAGGCACAGGTATATGCACAATTGAAACTGTGGGACAGCCATCTCAGATACCCAAAGATAAACGAGATAGAGTTTGAAGGCGCAGATTCGTCTTTGGCAACATATGATGCCATCTACGGACATGGCGTGATGTGGGAGAGCGAATACGTGGGGTTTCGTATCTATATGGACCACAGGCAGAGCATCGACCTCTATGGAAAGAAGAAAGCTCAGTTGGAACTCGACAGTACCAACTTCTATAGCAACGCAGAATGGATGAGCAAGGGCTACGGTGAAGACATTCTGTGGGTTGGACAGAGCGTAGGCGCAGGCAGTTTCCGCGGTGTTAGGGACGGCAAACCGGTGTATATCGACACTGTTTCGGCTCGTGGTCACAAGATTGTCGAGAACACTCCCGACAGAGTAGTTGTGGAGGTGTGGGACAAAGACTGGAAGATAAATGGAAAGACCCTGCAGATGCGTCAACAGTATACGATGCTCAGGGGACACAGGGACGTGCAGATAGACGTGTGGCTTGAGGGAGCCTCAGACACCGACGTGTTTGCAACCGGAGCGCAGAAGCTGGAGATGGACAACGAAGGCTTTATGCAGAAGAACGGACTCGTGGGTTCGTGGGGACGCAACATTCCGGACAAGGGACATCCTGAACTGGTAGAGGGTGTCGGTATTGGAGTCAAGGTCCCAAAGGATTATCTGGTAAGGGTTGAGGAAGGAGAGTTTGACTACTTGTGTTTCATCCATCCTGTAGATGGACATATACGATATCATCTGGCGGTGGCTGCCGACATGCAGGAGGTGGACGGCTTTCACGACAGCAAAAGTTGGTTTGGATGGTTGAAGAAGTGGGGAAAATGATACTTTTCTGACAGTTAGGAATGTAAATTGTAAAATAAAGTCCCGATTATGCGAGTAATCGGGATTTATTTTGTACATTTGTCTTCGAGTCGCGAGTATGCGTGCGCGAGAGTGCGCTTGCAGGTGTACGTTGCGGCTATTAGGTAATTTAGTTCAATTAACATAACGATATGAAAGTACTTAAGTTTGGCGGAACATCCGTAGGTTCCGTAGAGAGTATTCTTAACGTAAAAAAGATTGTTGAAAACCAGACGGAGCCGGTGATAGTCGTTGTTTCGGCACTGGGTGGTATTACAGATAAGCTTATCAAGACAAGCCAGATGGCATACGAGGGCGATTCGCAGTATCTCAAGTCTTATTACGATATATTGGAGCGCCATGAGCAGATGATAGAAGCCATCATACCGGCAGGGCGCGAGCGCGAGACACTGCTTGCCGTTGTGCGTGCACTCCTCGAAGAACTGAGGAGCATCTATCAGGGTGTCTATCTCATTCGCGACCTTTCTCCCAAGACGTCAGCAGCAATTGTAAGTTACGGTGAGCGCATCAGCAGCCGCATTGTTGCCACGCTCATCAAGGGTGCAGAGTGGTTTGACAGCCTGGAACTTATAAGAACCGAGGTGAAGTGCGGCCGCAACATGCTGGCAAGCGAGGAGACAGAATCGCTTGTCAAGGAGGCATGGCAGACAATGCCAAAGGTAAGTCTGATGGGTGGTTTCATCAGCCGTGACGTCGAGAGTGGCGAGATTACCAATTTGGGACGTGGTGGCAGCGACTATACTGCAAGTATCGTGGCAGCAGCCCTTGATGCGGAGGTTCTTGAGATATGGACAGATGTAGATGGATTCATGACAGCAGATCCACGCGTCATAAGCACCGCCTACGTAATTAACGAACTGTCGTATGTCGAGGCGATGGAGTTGTGCAACTTTGGTGCCAAGGTTGTATATCCACCAACAATCTATCCTGTTTGCGTAAAAAACATCCCAATCCTTATCAAGAACACGTTCAATCCAGAGGCGCCAGGCTCAATCATCAAGCAAAAGGTGTCTGACAGTTCGAAAGCCATCAAGGGTATATCGAGCATCAAGGGAACCAGCCTTATCAACATCAGCGGTCTCTCTATGGTGGGCGTGATTGGTGTTAACCGCCGTATCTTTAGCTGTCTGGCAGACAACGGCATAAGCGTATTTATGGTAAGCCAGGCAAGTTCGGAGAACAGTAGTTCGATAGGTGTGCGTGACGAGGATGTCGAGGCAGCGTGCGAGGTGCTGAACAATGAATTTGCCAAGGAGATAGAGCAGGGAAGTATGTTCCCTATGAAGGCAGAGAGCGGACTGGCAACTATTGCTGTTGTGGGCGAAAACATGAAGCACACACCCGGTATAGCCGGAAAACTTTTTGGCACGCTTGGCCGCAATGGTATAAGCGTTATTGCGTGTGCTCAGGGTGCCAGCGAGACAAACATCTCGTTCGTTGTTGATGCACGTTACCTGCGCAAGTCACTCAATGTCATCCACGACAGTTTTTTTCTGAGTGAATATCAGGTCCTGAACTTGTTCATCTGTGGTGTGGGCACCGTGGGTGGAAGCCTGATAGAGCAGATTGCCCACCAGCAGGAAAAGTTGATGAGTGAGTTGCGCATCAAGCTGAACGTGGTAGGAATAGCAAGCGGTCACAATGCCATGTTCAACCGTGAAGGACTCGACTTGACAGACTACCGCGCCAAACTTAGGGAGGCAGAGCCAAGCAACATACAGCGCCTGCACGACGAGGTGATAGGTATGAATATATTCAACAGTGTCTTTGTTGACTGCACCGCATCTGCCGAGGTGGCTGGCTTGTACAAGGACTTCCTGAAGCACAATATCAATGTCGTGGCTGCCAATAAGATTGCAGCCAGCAGCAACTATGCAAACTATCACGAACTAAAGACTATCTCAAAGCAGCGTGGTTCTAAGTTCCTGTTCGAGACAAATGTGGGCGCAGGTCTTCCTATTATTCGCACCATTAACGACTTGATAAATTCGGGTGACAAGATATTGCGCATAGAGGCAGTGCTCTCTGGTACACTGAATTTCATCTTCAACAAGATAAGTGCCGACGTTCCATTCAGCGAGACAGTCCGATTGGCAAAGGAGGAGGGGTATAGCGAACCCGACCCACGCATTGACCTCAGTGGCAAGGATGTTATCCGCAAACTCGTCATACTTGCTCGCGAGGCGGGTTACGAGATAAATCAGGAGGATGTGGAGAAGCACCTCTTTATCCCTGATGAATACTTTGAGGGTAGTGTGGAAGAGTTCTGGAAGCGCCTGCCAAATCTGGATGCAGAATTTGAACAGCGCCGCCAGCAGTTGGAGAACGAAGGCAAGGTATGGCGCTTTGTGGCTACGCTCGACAACGGCAAGGCATGCGTCTCTCTCAAGGAGATTGCACAGGACCACTCGTTCTATGTGCTTGAGGGAAGCAACAATATTGTTACCATCACGACAGAGCGTTACAAGGAGTATCCTATGCTTATCCAGGGATATGGAGCTGGTGCAAGCGTGACAGCTGCCGGTGTGTTTGCTGATATCATGAGTCTCGCATAATTCTTCATTTTACACTCTACAGATGAAACATCTTATTATACTGGGTGACGGTATGGCTGACTGGGCTGTGCCCGAGCTTGACGGCAAGACATTGTTGGAGCATGCTGACACCCCTGCATTCGACTGGCTGGCAAGGAATGGCCGCAACGGACTGCTGAAAACTGTAGCCGATGGTTTTCATCCCGGAAGCGAGGTGGCAAACAGCAGCATATTGGGATACGACCAGCATAAGGTGTACGAGGGACGCGGCCCTCTGGAAGCGGCTTCGATAGGCGTTGAACTGGCAGATGATGACCTGGCAATGCGTTGCAATATTGTCTGCCTTGACGGAGATTTGCTGAAGAACCATTCGTGCGGCAGACTCGAAACAGAGGAGGCTGACATTCTCATAAAGTATCTGGACGAGAAACTCGGCAACGAACGTGTACATTTCTATACCGGAGTGCAGTATCGCCACTTGCTTGTCATCAAGGGTGGCAACAAGCACCTGAAGTGCACGCCTCCACATGACATACCGCTGAAACCATGGCGTGACTATACCATCAGTGCCGAGAGTCCTGAAGCCGAGGAGACAGCTAAACTGTTGAATGAACTTGTTCTGAAGAGTCAGGAATTGCTGTCGGAGCATCCGCTCAACAAGCAGCGTGTGGCAAACGGTCAGGACCCGGCCAACAGTATCTGGCCCTGGGGCGGTGGCTATCGTCCACAGATGACACCACTTACAGTAACCTATCCTCAAATAAAGCAAGGTAGCGTCATCACTGCGGTTGACCTCATACGAGGCATTGGCAGATACGCAGGTCTAAAGGTTATTGACGTGGCTGGTGCAACAGGTTTGTTCGACACCAATTTCGAGGGCAAGGCTCAGGCTGCTCTTGACGCATTGAAGACAGACGACTTTGTCTACCTGCATGTGGAGGCGAGCGATGAGGCTGGGCATGACGGTAGCGTGAAGTTGAAACTCCAGACTATCACCGACCTTGATCATCGTTTGGTACAGCCAATACTCGATGCTCTTGTGCCAGGTTGGAGAACATGTGACGATGCTTCTTCATTGGAATGTGCGAACGTTGCCATATCGCTTCTGCCCGATCATCCTACTCCGTGTGCGCTACGCACCCACACCAACGAACCGGTACCGTTCGCCATCTGGCATCCTGGCATCGAACCTGATTCGGTGCAGGCTTTCAGCGAGAATGATGCAAAGCAAGGTGTGTATGGAATCATCGAGGGAGATGCATTTATTCAGGAATTTATGAAATCATAACAAGGCATAGTAAAGGCGCCCGATTGACATTTCAATCGGGCGCCTTTCGCATAGTTGATAGTTGCTTTGCCTATACCTTATTATATATATAAGGGGAATGAGTGACCTTGTTGTTCTATCTTGAAGTTCTCGAATGATTTGCTTCGAAGTGTCCGCTATTGGTTTATCTCGAAGTAATTCTCGAGCTCCTTCTCAGCACTCTTGTCTGTGTTGTCGATGTCGCGAATGATGCGGCCGTTTTCCAGCAATGCAATACGTGGACAGATGTCGACGGTGTGGTTCAGGTTGTGGCTCGAAACGAGGATGGTTGCTCCGGTCTCCTTGTTGTATTCCACCAAGAGACGCTTGATGGCATTCTGGGAACTTGGGTCGAGGAAGTTGAATGGCTCGTCGAGGATGAGCAGTTTAGGCTGAAGGAGCATTGCAGCCACGATGCCCACTTTCTGCTTGTTTCCTGCTGACAGGTTGCGGATTAGTTTCTTCTGTCCCATAATCTCTCCAGCCATAAAATGCTCGTATTTCTTGAGTGCATCTTTAAGTTGATCGTCTGTTATGCCTGTGATGCGAGCGATGAACTGCAGGTATTCGTCGGGCGTTAGATAGTCAATTACAAAACTGTCGTCGATGTAGGAACCTGTCCATTGTTTCCAGTCCTCTGTCTCGGTGACGTTCACATCGCCGTTGAAAACTGTTCCGCTGTCAGCCTTGATGAGGTCGAGAATCAAGCGGAACAGAGTGCTCTTTCCGGCACCGTTGTTGCCAACCAATCCCAGTATCTCGCCGCTTTTTATCTCGAATTGCTCGATGTCAACGGCAACCTTCTCTCCAAATGTCTTCTTCAGATTGTTTATCTTGATTTCCATAATCCTTTCTTTTTTTTTTGATGAATTGATAAATAACTTTCTGTTATCTCTATGCCTTGGCTTTATTGTGCAGCGTGGACTTTGAGCCTTGGCTCTCCTTATATTCTTTTACTTTCTCGTAGCTCTGAAACCTTCCATGTTTGTGTATCGTCTCTGCATAAACCGCTTGTATGTAAAGTTTATCCAGCGTTGGTGAGTGACAATGCCTGTAAGTCCGAGGGTGATGAGCAGAATGTATCCCCACGGGTCGCCAAGTAATGTGACGCTTGCTCTCTCGATGAATATAGGTACGAACATAACCGCAATCGACACCATATTCTGTGCGCCATTGCCCTGCTTGCCAGTCAGTTTGGCATTAAGCGGCAGTGTCTCCTTGTTGTAGGCTGACATCTGGAACATCATCGGGTAGAGCACTCCGACAGTGAAGAACAGATAGCCGAGGTTCATCCATATGGTTATCTTGCCAATAACTACCAGAGGGATAAGGAGGCAGAACGGAATGAGCAGCAATGCAGAGTTGAAGTAGTATTTTGCTGCCAGCATATCGCGAATGCTCTCCTTGCGGCTCATGAGCAGGTCCATGTAGTTTCCTTCGTAGCACATGATGGTGATGAGTGTTGACATTCCGGGCACTATGTAGTCATAAAGGCAGATGAAACTCTTCATGAACATGTTGTCGTAGATGTCGGTAAAGTAGAGCAATCCACTGAGCAGTAGCATACATCCTATCAGTACAAGGAACTGCATCTTCAGTGTGCGGCATCTCATTCTTACCTTCACCTCAAGTTTGAGGTATTCTCCCACAATGCCGAAACGGTTGAACCACGATATCTGACTTGCGTTCTTCACCTCGGTTTCCTCTTTTTTGCCGATTTCGTCGTAGAGAATTATACCTTGCACCTTCTCGTTAAGTTTGACCATCAAGAGTATAGCGGCGATGACGGCGATGAAACACACTGGCTGGAGTTTTGCGAAACCATACATAAAGTTGGTGCATGGCATGTCCAGGACATTGTGCTCAGGAATGGTGGCGATGCAGATTATTGCTGCGTGCAATATGAAGGGCAGCATAGCCCACGCAATGTTGCGCGTGCAAAGCGAACGTATCAAAAGATAGAAATAGCTGTTCAGGACAATGAGAAGCCACCATCCAATCAACCATCCGGCAGTGGCGCCGAGACTCATCGACCTGAAAACGCTCAGGAAGGCAAATGGAACCAGGAAGAATGCCCAGTAGAGATTGCCCCACGACAGTCCTGCGTTAATCAAGTAGCGTCTCATCAGGAACTTTCTGCTGATAGGCAGAAGAGAGTAGGGACGAGTCTGGTTGACAGGTGTGTCCTGCAGTATGAATCGCAGCCAGAAGTCAATCATGATGATGATGAAAAACCATCCGTCGAGTACGTGGAATGCCGCTACTCCATGATAGGTGTGGCTCATAGGCATAGGTAGCATCACTCCCATAAACAGCAGGATGGCTGAGTAGTAGGCAACCATGAAGTATGCCAGAAACTTCACGAAGCGGTTTCGCTCGAACATGGGATGTCTTTTTGCCTTCAGCTCCTCGTGTTCGGACAGCATTTTGCTTAGTTTTCTTTTTGATATATTCATAACTGTCGTTAGTTTTTGTCTCTTCTGTAAATTTAATCGTCGCTTGTTAGTAATGGCGGTCTGCGCAAGCGCATGTACCTATTGACTTATCCTCTCTATCAGTTCTTCAATGCTGATGTTCAGGTTGCGCATCTTGCCTTGGATGATGGGCACGGTCTCCTCGAAAAACTCTTTTCTCTGCTCTTTCAGAATTGTTTTCTTTGCTCCTTTGCTCACGAAGTATCCAAGTCCACGTTTCAAGAATATGACGTCGCGTTGGCATAGCCATTCAAACGCTCTCATGCACGTGTTGACGTTCACTTCGAGCTCGATGGCACATTCTCTGACAGACGGTATGCGCTCACATTCCTTGTACTTGCCGCTGATGACAGCGTCCATCAGGTAGTCTGCTATCTGAAGGTATATAGCCTTGTTCTCTTTAAATTCCATAATTGTTGTCTCTCTGCTTAAATGTTAGTCTGGGTGGTTATCTGTGCATTGCAATAGCGCACATAACTTCTCCACACCAGAACGCCGGATATGATGAAAAGGAATGTGCCAGCGGCATACGCACAGTACATCATTACTGGCAGTGTCATTTCTTCGCCTTTACCGTGAAGACTGTCACCAAACATAAAGTACACGAGGGCTGTCAGACAGATGAATCCAGCAAACTTGACTATCTGCATAACTACATATGTTATGATGATGTTGTAGTGGTACTTCACTGAGTTGCCGAAGATGTAGGCACTAAGTTGGAGCAGTCCCATTCCTGTACCCATATAGAAGACTGAGATGATGAAACCCTTTACGTAGTCTGGCAGGATGCCGACAAAAAATATGTCGGATGGGTTGATGTCAGAAAATGTCAGCATTCTGTATGTGAGCGAGTAGACATCATGGATTCCAAACACGTAGGTGTGTCCGATGAAGTTGACGATATCTGCGCTTATTATAGTGAGCAAAGACAGAAAAACTCCACCTCCGAAGGTTCTCATCATGTGCCAGCAGAATCTCTCTTTGTTGCCTACTGGCAGGGTCAACTCATTGATTCTGCCCTGACGGGTACGTAGGTTGTGGAAGGTGTAGCCACAGATGATTACCGCCATTATGCCTATAACGCCAAAAATCATGACCTGTGTCATGGATGAGTTGAGATAGTGTGTGGGCATTGACTCGGGCACTTCACCGTTGACTGCATAAAACGCACCTGCCGAACCTCTGTACATTGCGACTCTTATAAGAAAACCTAAAAGGCTAAGTCCTGCTCCGATAAAGGCGGCAAGGATTGTCATGTTCCGATAGAACACCTTGTTCAGTATAATGTCATATTTGGCGAACTTCTTTATATCTGTTGTATTCATATTGCTATATTTTTTGTGTGTAGGTAATCTACTTGGTATGTGTCTGCTCTTCTACTTTCTTTATGAAAAGCTCCTCGAGGTTGAGAGGTTCTTCCGAGTCTATCGGCTCGTTCATCAATACTTTATTATTATTTATTATGGTGATGTGGTCGATGAGTTGCTCCACATCCCTCACCTGGTGTGTGGAGATGATGATTATCTGTTCTTCGTTCATGCCTCTTGCTATGGCTTTGCGGAACTGAGCCTTTGCCAGAATGTCGAGACCGTTCGTTGGCTCGTCCATCAGCAGCACCTTAGTGCGTACGGCTAATGCCAGCGAGATGTACACTTTTTTCTTCTGGCCCATCGACAGATTCTTGAGGTTGACATTCTCCGGCATCTCAAAGACATTCAGGCAATCCGTCAGCACCTGGTCGTCAAAGTTTGGATAGAGTGGACGGATTATCTTTACGTATTCACTCAGTGTCAGGTTGGGCATGTCATACTCTTCTGGTACGATAAACATTTGGCTCATTGTCTGGGGCTTGCGGTCGAAGGTTCTCTCTCCGTCCATCATCACCTCGCCTTTGTTCGGTTTTAAAAGTCCCATTATCAGGTATAGCATTGTGCTTTTACCTGTGCCGTTCTTGCCAAGCAAGCCATATACTCCGCCTTCGCTGAATGACAGCGAAAGATTGTCAATGACATTCATTTTGCCGCGGTAAGCAAAAGATACATTCTTAAGTTCCAACATATTTTACGTCGTTTATTATGGTGTTATGCGTTACTATTACACTGCAAAACTAATACTTTATCGTAATGTGTGCAAGAACTCGTTGCCTTTTTAACATAAAATTAACATTTGTCGGGCGACAGATAGTCGTTGAACGAGCATCCGTATATGCATTTTCGTTCGTGATTGTTAAAAAAACAGTTTATTTATTTTCATTTTGATATAATTGTACTACCTTTGCGTAATAGTAT
>CAMAFX010000062.1 GCA_945833925.1 uncultured Prevotellaceae bacterium | reverse complement strand
ATCTTTGCTCACAACAACCATTTTGCAATTTAATCATGAACGAGCATACCATATCATATCCTAACGCAAAAATCAATCTGGGACTATACGTTGTCGAGCGTCGCCCCGACGGCTATCACAACATCGAGACTGTGTTCTACCCAATACCCCTGTGCGACAAACTCGAGATTACCGAGGATGACGAGGACCAACTGCTGATAAGCGGAATGCCCGTTGCCGGCGAGTTGTCTGACAATCTTGTGGTTCGCGTAGTCAAGATGCTGCGTCAGGAACACGAGATACCTCCTCTGCGCATCTCACTGCAGAAGAACATACCCACCGGCGCAGGATTGGGCGGCGGTTCTGCGGATGCTGCCTTTACGATGAAATTGCTCAATGAGCAGTTCTTTCTTAGCATGACAGACAAGGAGATGGAGCAGAAGGTTGCCAAGTTGGGAGCCGACTGCGCTTTCTTCATTCGCAACAAGGCAACCATGGCAGGTGGAATCGGTAACATCTTCTCCCCCATCAACCTTGACCTGAGTGGATGGCATTTCCTGCTTGTCAAGCCAGACGAGTTCGTTTCTACTCGCGAGGCATACAGTCAGGTATGTCCCGCACAGCCTGTTCACCCACTCATGGATACCATCCAGCAACCAATAGAGAAATGGAAAGACCTGTTGTTCAACGACTTCGAACAGAGTGTATTCCCACAGCACACCGTCATCTCTGACATCAAGCACACCATGTATAACATCGGTGCGACATACGCTTCGATGTCTGGTTCGGGCAGTAGTGTGTTCGGACTGTTTAAGGAAGAGCCCAAAGACGCCAAGGAACTGTTCCATCCACATTTCACATTCTACGCAAAACTGTAAAGACACAACATAGGAGAATTCCTCCACCGTTTAGGAGAAATCCCTTTTCATGTTATATGAATTGTAGTACTTTTGCAACAGAACAAGAAAGACAAGGCGAATCGTCACCTGTCTTGCAAACATTATCAATCTACAAAAACACAATATAAACATGAAACGATACATTCTTACCTTACTCGCAGCAATATGCGTATCGACGGCAGCAAATGCCCTTGACTATGAAACGGCACGCGAAGAAGCCATGTACCTGACCGACAAGATGGCTTACGAGTTGAATCTCAACGAAGAGCAATATGAATATGCCTACGAGATTAACCTCGACTATCTCATGGGTCTGAACACCTATAACGACATTGAAGGCATATACCTGACACATCGCAATGCTGACATGAGATGCATCCTGCATGACTGGCAATGGACTCTCTTCACAACCACTAAGTATTTTTTCCGTCCTGTCTACTGGAGATACGGCTCATGGTACTATCCTATCTATAGTTACTACTCAAGAGGTTACTACTACTATGACAGACCAAGATGGTACTACAGCTACCGCGGTGCTCACTGCCACGATCACTTCAGAAATGGATGGTACACCAACAGACGTCCATCATGGAACGGCGGCTTCCGTGGACACAACCGCGAATTCGTAGGAAGATCTGACAGACACAACGGCAGACATAGCGGATACGGAAACTCACGAGACAGCTACAGAACACACGAAAATGACAGATACGGAAGTCGTCAAGACAATACCGACCGCCGTGGAGGACACTCAGGACTCAGCGTGAGCGAGAACGGCGTGACTTACGGCAACGGCAACAACCATTCTTCAAATGGAAGAGAAAGAAACGGTTCGATGGGTGATAACCGCAGAACAGGCACTGCAACCTCGGGAATGTCAAGCAGTACACGTCAGTCTGTAGGCGGCAGCTATGACAGACCAACAAGAAGCACCTCTGGTAATACACGCAGCAGCTATAGAGGTGGAACTCCAAGCAGAAGCTATTCTGGAAGCAGTGCTCCAAGCAGAAGTTACTCTGGCGGCAGCACTTCAAGCAGAAGTTTCAGTGCACCTTCACGCAGTTCGATGGGCGGTGGTTCAACACGAGGATCGATGGGTGGTGGTTCATCACACGGCGGCAGAGGCGGACGCGGCAGTCGATAAACTACTCGAAACGAATGCTTTGAGCAGGATGTATACGGCAAACCACGTAACTTGGAAGAACAAGAACGAAGACAGAAACAAGTAGAGTGCCGACGTTCACCAGGGCGACATACAGCCAGTTGACTTCCAAAGGAACAACATCAACATAGTAGGTCTCTGCATCAAGGCTTATAATTCCTGTGGTAATCTGCAACGCTACCAGACCGAGTCCTAACAGGTTGCCTATAACGACACCTTTGAAAACAATCAAAGAAGCAAAATAAAGAAAGATATGGCGCAGGCGTCCATTTGTGGCGCCTAACGCCTTCATTATTCCTATGAACTGAGTGCGTTCAAGAATAATGATAAGCAGTCCACTTATCATAGTGAAAGCAGCCACAGCAATCATCAGGCAGAGTATGACAACCACATTGGTGTCGAGCAGGGAAAGCCACGAGAAGACACCGGGATAGAGTTCGCGAATCGTAGGTGACGTGTAATGATTGCCATATCTGTCCTGTCGGTGATTGACGGTATTAGCCACGTCAAAACCAACAAGATACAAGTCATCTAAATTGTTGACTTCTAATTCTGCTCCCGAAAACTGGTCTGTTTCATATCCCGTCAACTTGTGTGTTGTATAAATATCGGTGAAGATAAGCTGCTTGTCAAACTCTGCCATGTTTGTACTGTAAACAGCACTGACAGTAAAGCGACGCGCCCTGATGTTTCCATCAAAAAAATAGGTATAGACCTTATCTCCAACATTTAGTTTGAGTTGCTTTGCCAACAGTCTCGAGATAACGATACTGTTGGAAGCCACACTATCTGTGAACTGAGGCAACTCGCCGTCCTGCAGATTATCTTTCAAAAAGGAGTAATCGTAATCCTGACCTATACCCTTCAGTACTACTCCCTGAAACGCTTCGTCAGTCTTGAGCATACCGGGCTGGCAGCAGAAACGCTGTATATGTCTAACACCATCCAAGGCAAGCAGTTCACCTGTCAGACTGTCATCAATAACAATTGGATGCTGCTCGTGGTCTATCATATAATTGTAGTTCAGCACCTGAATATGACCACCCATACCCATGACCTTACGCTGAACCTCACGCTTGAAACCCAGAACGACACACAGGCTGACAATCATAACAGCCACACCCAGTGCTACACCTATGGTAGCAATGCGTATGGCTGGTTTGGAGACACGCTTCACGTCTCCACCGTGGCTGTAAAGCCTATGAGCCAAGAACCACGACAAATTCATAATCAGATATTCTGTGTTCTGCCAGGATATGCCTCCAATGCTTTACGAAGCACGAACAATGCACGAGTCAGGTCCTCCTTATTCAGCACGTATGCCAGACGAACCTGATCCTTACCAGCTCCGGGAGTGGTATAGAAACCGGCTGCTGGAGCCATCATTACTGTCTCACCCTCGTACTGGAAATCACTGAGACACCATGCACAAAACTTTTCGGCATCATCAACGGGCAGCTTAGCAACAGTATAGAAAGCACCCATTGGAATGGGACTATAAACACCGGGGATGCGGTTCAGTCCGTCTATCAGGCACTTTCTGCGCTCCACATACTCGTCGTATATCTCACGGCTATAATCCTCGGGCGCATCAAGCGAAGCCTCAGCGGCAATCTGACCGATGAGTGGTGGTGACAGACGCGCCTGGCAGAACTTCATCACTGCCTTACGAACCTCCTTGTTCTTTGTTATGAGAGCACCTATGCGAATGCCACACTCGCTGTAACGCTTTGAAACGGAATCAATAAGTACAACGTTGTTCTGTATTCCCTCCAGATGGCATGCAGAAATATATGGGGAGCCGGTATAGATGAACTCACGATAAACCTCATCAGAGAAGAGATACAAGTCGTACTTCTTAACCAGGTCGCGAATCTGATTCATCTCGCGGCGTGTATACAGATACCCTGTCGGGTTATTTGGGTTGCAAATCAGGATGGCACGAGTACGCTCGTTTATCAACTCCTCGAATTTCTCGACCTTAGGCAGGGAGAAGCCCTCCTCAATTGTTGTTGCGATTGTTCTGATGACAGCACCCGCCGAGATTGCAAACGCCATATAATTGGCATAAGCTGGTTCGGGAACAATAATCTCGTCGCCGGGGTTAAGACATGCCATGAACGAGAAAAGCACAGCCTCGCTTCCACCACTGGTGATGATGATATCGTCCGGTTCGAGATTGATATTATACTTGGCATAATATCCAACTAACTTTTTACGATAACTCAGATAACCCTGAGAAGGACTATATTCAAGAATCTTGCGATCAATATTTCGAATAGCATCCAATGCTGCCTTAGGAGTTGGAAGATCTGGCTGTCCGATGTTCAGATGGTAAACATGAACACCTCTCTCCTTTGCCTCAAATGCTAAGGGAGCAAGTTTACGAATTGGCGATTCGGGCATCTCGTGACCGCGAACTGATATACTTGGCATTTCTTTTGTTTTTGTTTTTACAGAATATATTTCGTGCAAAGTTACAAAGAAAATTCAAGATTTACTAAAGAAAGATTGAAAAATGTGACAATATACGTCATTTCAACGTAAACCAAATGGTATTTTGTTCGGCGACAAGACGAAGACCTGGATTATTGTTAAGCTCGTCTATATCCCTGATTATCTGTTTTACGACCAAAAGACCGATACGTTTCTTATCAGGATAGAACATATTATGTGCTTCGTCTTCAGTAAGATGAATGAACTCTGCAGAGAGTCTGAGTTGGAGATTCTCCCCCACCCTTACCGCTTTCAGTACACATTCCTGACCCGCAGTGTTAAGGTGAAGAAGGTAGTCGAACAACTGCTTGAACAATTCATTCAGGAGAACCGTATCACCGTGAACACTAAAACCTTCTGCAGAATGGTCCACGACAACCGAAAGCCGGGCATCTGTAGAATGTCTTCTCGCCTGTTTCCGATATTCTCGGTTTGCCAAGTCCAGGAGTTGCTCCAAGGAGATCACCTCGCGACGGAAAGACAATTGCGCCACCTGCCGTTCCGCCTGACCGGTAAGCAGAGAATAGAGTTTCTTGTAATAATGAGTAAGCTCTGTCAGCTGGTGCAAATCTTCCTCAAAACTTGTGCTGAGTTCATCACCGTGTAACGATGTTTCTTTATTCTGGCACACCCCAGATGATATCATCCTGCCAACCAGTTGCTGAATGCGAGAAGGAAAATACATTGACTCATGCTTGATGGTTGAGAGACAGTTGTCCAGCACCTGGTTTTGAACATACAAGCGGTTCTCCTCGTATCTCAAATGGCTTAACCTGTCCTTTGCCTCATTCAATTTATCCTGAATATCAAGAGAAAGTTTTGCAAACATACGCTTGCGTCCACGAAGTATAAATACTGTCGCTACAACAAGGACAAATATAAGAACCACCAGTAACACCGTTGTTTGGCGCGATGCAGACTCGGCACGAGCCAGTTCCTCACAGTATGTTGGCAACGAGGAGTCTTGATTGAGGTGCTTGTAAAGATATATGCAAATCTTATTGTTGTATCGATATAGATCCCAATCATTGAGGGCAAGCGCAGCCACAGCAATCTCATTTCTTATCAGGACGAGTAGCTGGAAGTCGATGTCCGCCCCACTCTTAAAATAGCGGATGTCCGAGGATTGTGAAGACATGCCATCTTCATATACGACAAAATCGGGCGAGATTGCACAGAGTGCAGAATCGGCAAAAGAGACAGCCTGCTGGTAATCGCCGTTCACATTGGCGTTGTATGTCCTGTCGTAATAGTATACAGCATCATGAAAGAGCGAATCGGAGCTGACAATCTCTTCACTACAATCATTCGCCTGCGACCATCCTGTCACAGAAAGGATAAATGCGCATAAGAGAGCCATGACACGAGGAAGCCTGAAATAGAACCTGCTCCCCTTGCCTACCGCACTTTCGATGCCGAACAGACAAATGCCGAAGAGAGCAGATGTCTTCTTATACTTCTCAATGATTCCCTTGCAGTTCATAATGCCGAAACCGAAACCCTTAGAAGACTTATCAGTACCGATTGACTGCGCATCGTATACCTTATTATTTAATATGGTATCTATATCCGACTCAGACATTCCACATCCGGTATCACTGACAGACAACTCGACATAGTTCTCGTTTTCGAGAGCTTCAATAGTCACGCTGCCACCAGAAGGAGTAAACTTTCTGGCATTGTCTGCCAAGGTGTTTAGCATGAACAGAGTAAGAGCCTCGTCTGCCTTTACGCAGGCGGTGGTTGGTACGACATTAAGCTGCACCCCCTTCTGGTCGAAGGCAAAATGTCCCTGTTCCAGGATAGAGAACACATCCGAGAGTTGAACGCTTGAAATCTGCAAAGACAACTGTCCGTGTTCCATCTTAATCCATTCGGTAAGGATGTCATTGTAATCAACAATCTTTCCAGCCAACTCGGATATATACTCAAGTTGCGAGGTAAGCTTTCCCGAATTTCCTGCGCCAAACTGCTCACCGACGCATTTGCGGTTCATACGATTCACCTCATTGATTATTCTGTCCAGGAATGGCACTACAGCCTGTACGAGTGAGACCTTTGCCCTCCTTTCTGAATTCTTCAACTTATTTGTCTCTATCCTGTTGGCACTTACCAGACACTGTTCCTCCGTCTCCTCGAGCTGGTCGGAAAGTAGTTCCAGTTTTTGCTTGTCTGAACGAAGAACCCTTGCCCTGTCCTTTGTCGACGTGCCCAGCACATGCCATTTCATCCTGTAGAAAGCAACGCCGACCATGGATAGTAAAAGCAGAAACAGAAAGGCAGAGACAAGAAGGAGTTGAAACTGTGTTCTGTTCTCCTCCTCAAGTTCCATTTTCCGACTTTCCATCTCCCTGTTCGGGGACGTGCAGTGCAGTATGTCAAGATAGATGTTTCTGTTATAGTCACTTGCCCGCTTCATGCCAAGTGCACTGTACACCAGTGAAAGTTGGTGACGAATGCCCAACATCCATTCGGGTACGGTACTTACCTTTTCATCTTCTATCCATTTCACTTCGACAGGTACACAAAGCGTGTCTTCAGGATTGAAAGACATCAAAGAGTCGGCAGACTCAGGGTAATACAGACGGTGATGTTCGTTAACCAGATGCAATGCCTTTGTTATGGATTCCAGAGCTTTGTCGAAGTCGCTATTGTAGGAATACAGTTCACCGAGCGTTCGGTACACACAAGCCGTCTGGAATCTGTCACCATACAACTTGAAGGTGTGCAACGCATGATTTGCCAACGCCAGTGGCAGCAGACTGTCGGAAGGCATAGTACTGTCAGGCATCCAGCTAAGATGCTGACCATAGAGCAAAGCATATGCGTCAGGGAAACGCTTAGAAACAATGCTCCGGTCTGTCGCGGTCTTCAAGCGCGAAGAGAACGCCTGCAAGGCATTGGCAAGAAAATAAAGATTGTCATGGCTTCGCGCAACTGAATAGCATTGCATAAGATGCTCGAACTCCTGAACAACAATCTCGTCATAGTCACCGTCAACAAGACCTCCCGAGCCCATCATATAGTGATAGTTCAGCCATTGTGCCGTGTCGGCAGCGAGAGAGATGTCGGTTGCCATGCATCTCATCTCTGCCTTTGACAGCGAATCCTGCTCTTGATAATAATAATAAGTTGAGGAAATGATGTGAAACTCCGTCTTGGCATACAGATAATCTGCAGAGTCAACCTTTGAGACATAAGAAAGGTCGTCACCTACCCTGTCCAGATGGCGCAGGGCCGAGGTACGTGCTTCGTAGAACCCCCTGCCGTCGCCGGTTCGCTGAGTTATCTTCATCCGCATAACATCACCACAAAGCAAGGTTATGTGGTTGTTCGTTAAATCGCGGACTGTATCGAGTACTTTCAGTGCCTCGTCATAATCCATCTGCTGATACTTCAGAAATGCCTGTCTGTTCAGTATTCTGGCTCTGCCATTGTCGTAGGAACCTACCTTGCACAATGCTTCATCAAGAATGTCGGCAGACCTCTCCACGTCGGAATAGCGCACTCTCTGAGCTTCAATACACAGAGAGTCAACCTCCCGACGATTTTTGTCCGACCTGTGTGAACACGACACCAGCGAACAGAGAACGGCAATAGTGATTATGATAAAGCTTCTTCTCACATTGTTGTCAGTTTGATGCAGTGTCTTCCTTCACCACTTTCTCTATCTCGGCAAACTCCTTGCCTTTGTTCAGGTGCAGATATATTCGGTATAAGGCTTTTGCCCAGCGGTTCTTCTTGTCTGGCTGTTCACGTCGCAACCTCTCGAACGGCGCTTCCGCCCTACGGTAGATTTCCTGTAATTTTAGTCTGTCGCGCCTGCATTTTGGATTCTTTATGTCATAGCAAGCAGTCTCGGCAAACTCCATTGCCTGATTGATGATTGAAACACCCTTGTTATAGAGAGCATCCAGATGTGAAGAGTCTCTCGCCAGAACAGAGTCGCTCATCTCCTCACACCGTGCCCAGTCTGACTTGTGCATATACATCATTGACTTGGCATACCAGTACAAAGGGATGTCTTGCACTCGGTTCAGCATAGTATCCGCCAAATCAATGGCATAGTCGTACTGCTTCTCATTCTCGAAATACTCCATCAGTGCAGTAAAAAAGAAATCGTGGCGGGGCCAGTTCTCACATCCGTCGTACATGGCTTTCAACCACAAGGTGGTGTCTTTTACTGCTTCATAGCATCGCACCTTATATTCCTGCAGGTCAGGTGCTTGCTTTACTGTCGCACCGGCTATTGCCTGGTCGATATACTTCAAGGCTGTCCTATAATTCTTTATGTTGTAGGCAGAGACAGTAGCATAGAATGACGCCCTCTTCAACAAGGTGTCTGCCACGAGATTAGCATCCTTCAGCAATGGCTCGTATGTCTCCTCAATATACATGCTCAGATATGGCAGAGCCTTCTCAAAATCATTCTTGCGGAGGAAGAAAAGACCTCCTGCATAGATGTTTCGACGACTACGCATCAGAATATCGCGTGAACGTGTGCGATGGAGAGGAGCTATCTTGCCTTTAGCGTTTGGCAAAGTGTCTGTACTGTCGCACATGATAGCATACTTGCACGCATCCAACAGAGTAGAGAAATATTTTGCCGTGTCATACTTCTGCTTTAGGTATGCCTTCATGTTTTCTGCATCGTTTTCGCTCAGTCTCAACTGTGCCTGGGTGATACGTATCTCTGATTTTTCTGCACTTGTCAGTCCTTCTCTTAACATAAGCTTATTTAGTGCGTCAACATGCTTTGACTGATCGCGCTGCGACTTAATAGAAGCCCTTGCATCCTTCAGTACAGACTTCACTGACTCCTGTTGTTTTGACTTCTCCTTTTTCTCTGCCATGACAGAGATACTGAAGAGCGAGAGCAATATCGTATACATTATAATAAATATCAATCTTTTGTTCATGCTCTGCACAATCATTTACCTTCTTAATATTTCAATCTTTTTGCAAAGATAATGCTTTTCCACAACATACAACCTAAAGGCGTGGCACATTTTAGGTATTTTAAGTTTATAACAACAATTAGGAGTAAAAAAAAGAATCGGAAACAAAGATGTTTCCGATTCAAATATGTTTAGTAATGCCTTCTGTCTCATGAAGAGAGATGCATAACATTACTGTCAGTTAATTACTTCTTCTGAAGCACTCTGTTGGCCATCTTGCCAACCTTAGTTACAGTAATCTGGGTATCACCGTTCATCATTCTTCTGATGAAGCGAGTTATGTCACCAATTGAACGTACTTCGTAGTCAGGATCAAGCATATTGAGCTCATATCCGTCACCACAGACACCAATTAATGTATATGTACCATTGTTGAGTGCAGTTGCAACAGCCGAACTTACCGTAAACTCACGTTCATTGCTTACATAAATCAGGTTGCCACTATTATCGTAAATCTTAAGACCTACAAGTGCATCACCGGTTACTGTTACGGTTGTACCGCTTATCGTGCATGTACTCTGAGAAGTAATCTCATCGTTTCCAAAGTCTGTGAACATACCGAAGTCGCCCTGGGTGCCACCGAAGCCGTTATCAAGATAATACTTGACAGTCTGACCTGCCAGTGATGGGTCGTACTTGAGAACCTCAGCATCATCTCTGATTGCAATGTCCTTAGCAACGTCATTGATAAACAACAGGTTTGGAGCTTTCTTCTCGTAGCTCTTCATTTTATTGATAACGCCATTTACATAAGCAACATCCTCTGCATTAGAACGCATAGGCATCTTCATGTAATAGTTGCCGTAGTCGCCGATGAAGTAGATACCGTTAGTAGGATCATCGTTTGTATTCTCATCTACAGAAGCGTCGCTGTTGCTTGGAATAGATGTAATCTTAACCTCGTCGGCATAGCGGAAGATACCCCACATCTGGAAGAACTCAGAGAGGTCGGTCTCTGCTGCCTCGGCAGCACACTCTGCGAAGAGCATATAGTCGGTCTTATAGTTGCCAGGAGCATCCTTGGAACGTCCGTAGCGAATGCCGCCCTTCTGACGAACAAGTGTAGACAGACGAGAGAAGAATGCGAAACCATCGTTCTTGCCACCTTCTGGCTGGTAGTTACCGAGGTAGTCAAAGTAGAGCCACAACTGGAAGAACATATGGTTAGTCATCCAGATAGAAGTGTCATAGAGACTGACTCTTCTATGGTTCATAGCACGCATATAGTCAACCCAGGTGTAACCCTCATTGAAGAGCTTCAAAGCATCATATACACCCTTACCACGGCTTGAGCGATAGCCCCAGAGGTGGTTGACAATCTGAGCAAGAGCATTGTTGGAAGACTCGGTGGCACCTGCCAGATTTACAGGATACTGGTGAGCATGACCTTCCTCGTGCTCGATAACCCACATCTTTCCACCATCTGTACCTGTGTATACAAGACCATTACGACTGAACACACCATTGCCATCGCTGTACGAGAGACCTGGATGATTAGTGCCATGACCACCATCCCAGTTAGGATTAGTTCCGTCAGCTGCACGACGGCTATTGATAAGTGGCTTGTAAGCACCGCAGTCGATGTACTTGCCACAATCTACAAGACGCTCCTGTGTATCGAACACAAAGTCCCAAATCTTCATTACTGTTGTAGGATCCTTCTCGCCTACTACCTCGCGTGTGATAGTATTGAGAATTGTACTGTTACCCTTGACATGCAGGTACTCGTTGGTGAACATATTGTTCTTGAGCCACAACCAGTCGTTGTTGGTCATGCCACGATGCAAATCCCACATTCCTTCGCAGTTACCACCTTCGATGTGAACAGTGATAGGGTCGTACTGATTAACAGTCTTGTTGTTCCATACTCCATCAGGTGCATTGTTAAGAGTGTAGTCAATGAAGATTTCACCATCCATATTAGCCCTTACCACATTGACACCCTGGCTTAGAGTAACTGCCTGTGCGCTCTGACCACGATCTGTGTTGGGAACGATGTGCATCAGCAATTCGGCATCGCTGTCCTTTGGACCCTGCTGTGCGAAAACATATACCACATCACCATTCTGAACAGTAATGCCGGTTGGGTTGTAGAGCATAGCAAATGGACCAACGCCCACTACTCTGTTCCAGTTGCAGTTTGTATAAATCTCATAGTCTGCAATACGGAAGTTCTTCTCATATTCAGAACGTGTTGCGTTATCCGACCATGCGTTGTTCTTAACCTTTACTGCCATCTCCTGCACTGCTGTTGGCATAGAAGCCATTGCTGTACGGAGTTCAGCATCTGTCATAGCGGCATACTGAGACTTCAGTTCAGTACATGCATTGTCTGCAAAGTATGTCTGCAACTGTGAGTTTGTCACAGCTGACGCAGCAGCCAACTCGCTCTTGATTGCATCTGACTTTTCCTTTATCTCATCTGCATTCTTCACCTCATAGATGTACCACATGGAACCTCTATCCGAAGCGTAAGTATAATCCTGAACGGTGTTGTAGCTTGAGTTATGATTCAAACCATCTCCATTGTTACGCTCGCTGATGTAGAATCCTTCGGTTGCTGCACCAATGGTAAATGCTGCAGCAGCAGTACCTGTTGGATATGGGTTATTGATGCTTGAATTTGTGCCTGAAGCAATGTAATTGTCTGAATCCATGTTCTGGAGCACCCACTTAGTACTGCTCGTTGTAAGCTTCCATACCTGGCTTGCAGAGTTATCACTTATAGTTGCACCATTCAGCTTGCTGTTGGTATTCTCATTGAGAGCATAACCACTGTTTACATTTATGAATCTGTAATACTTACCTGATACAAGCTGGCTGGTAGCAGTAATCTGTTCTGTAGTAGGCTCTGCAGCCTTGACAAACTTCCACTCTGCATTTTGCATCCATGTTGTGTAATTAACAACACTATTACCAGCGTCAGCCAGTGCAATACGCTCATTCTGACCAGATGCAACGCTAAGTGAGTTAAGGATATTATAATAACCGTTGTCGGTAGCATTCAGGTAAACTGTAGCCACATTGCCATGTGTCTTGTTTGTAAGAGTCATCACATTGGTTGTTGAATTGAAACTTACAGTCCAAGCCTGAGCGTCAGAACCGTCAAGAGCATCGGTTGTCATACTTGTACCATTGTATGACAGTGCTGAACCGGTTGAACGGTTGATGATGTTGTATGTCAGCTGTGTGTCAACATCCGTTTTTGCTGTAACGCTATGATTAACCAACTCTGCAGCGAAACGCGAACCAGCATCAGTACCAGTCCAGTATGAAAGAACACCATTACGGTTGTTCAACTTGACAGTCTCACCCTCGCGTGCAAGAGTAAATCCTGCGCCGTAGTTATATGCAGTCCAATATGTGTTGTTACCTGCTGGTATTGCATTGATGTCGGTCATCACTGGGAATGTGCTACCACCATTATTGCTTGCTGTATTGACCGCAGGACTTGAAAGAATATAGCCCGAACCAGCAGCACGGTTCATGATAGAAAAACCAGATATAGGGTTACCAACGAATGCCCACTGATAATCATAGTTGGCATTAGAATTTTCTGGACGAGTAGTCTGTGATGTGTTAACCTTCACATTCTGACCAGAAACATACTGCAGGTGATAGTTGTTGTCATGTAACGTGAGATATACCCACTGAGCATTTTCATAGCTATCTGAGAAATGAGTAATAGTGCCAGAGCCTTCATACTCACACTCTACGACAAACTCACAGTCTGTCGAGACTATACCAGTAGGAATAGTGAGGAACTTAACTCCACTTGGCTGCTCATGAAGATCAGGATAGTTGCTTCCAGCCTTCACACTATGGTGTTCGCGATACCACTCGGTGTCACCATGCATATACACATAGGTAACCATAGCATTGATATTGCTGATCTCGTATACACGCATACCAGAACCGCCATCTGCTGCTGTCCAACCCTTAACTGATGTACCCTGATGATTGAGGTAATAGTTGCGGTCTGCAACCTTCATGCAGAAAGAGTTTTCTGTTCGGTGCTGAGTCTGCTCGTAAACAGTAAAGAGGTTTCCTTCCTCAGAGAAAACAACCTCAACGTTTGCATCCTCGCGCTGGTACATATACTTACCCGCAGCTCTGTTGTAAATCTTGAAGCCATCAAATGGGTTGCCAATAAATGCCCATGCGTAGTACTCGCTCTTCAAGTTCTCTTCTTCGTCGTAAGCTGAAGAGTTTGTATACTGGGTGTAATCAACTATAGGCTTCTCATTGTTTGCATATACAACATACTTAGCTTCATTGCCATGCATGTCCATTGTGTACCACTTTGTCACCTTATCTACTGAAGGAGCAAACTCGAATGGGAAGTTGTCAGTATTGAAGTTAATAACAACATTCTGCTGGTTTGCCGTAATTGTACCCTCAGGAGTTTCTGCGCTGAGGAATGCAGGAACATTCTGAAGCGCAGGCAAAGGAAGACCTACAAAACCAGA
>CAMAFX010000061.1 GCA_945833925.1 uncultured Prevotellaceae bacterium | reverse complement strand
GGTTTTTCTTTTATGGCAGAACAGAAAAGAGGCCATCATACCGACGGCCTCTTATATAATATATAAGGTATATAACAGATATTATACCTTACCGTGCATTTTGCATCAATTAGAGGTTTGGATTAAGAGTTGCCCACTCCTCAACAGCAGGAATAATACCGAGAGAGATAATCTCATCGCGCATTGCCTGAAGATGCTCGTAAGACTTCTGCAAACCAGCCATCTCGTCAGCTGAACCCTGAGGAGCTGTGAAATGAACACCTGTAGCATCGATTGTTGTAGGCATAGCCATCATTACGTTCTTGTAACCGCACTTGTCACAGTTAACGTAGCAACCTGCAGGCAGAGTGAAAGGAGCACCACCCATAGCACCCTCGATCATCTTGACAGCCTGGTAAGCAGGACTCTGGAATGAAGAGCGACCGCGAAGCTTGATGATAGCAGATCCACCCTGTGTTGTGATCTGACGAATCTCTGCAAGACGCTCAGCAGACATACCAAGCTCGTCGAGTGACTTTCCGTCAACCTTTACCTGTGAAGCAAACACTGCCATCTGCTCGCCATGGCCACCATATGTGTGAGCACCGGTAACCTTATCCTGAGCAACACCATACTCACTTGCAAGAGCCTCCTGCAGACGAGTAGAGTCAAGTGCAGCAAGAGAAGTCAACTGATTTGGCTTCAAACCGCTATGGATAAGAGCTGTAAGAGCTGTTACGTCAGCAGGATTGAAGATAACAACAACATGCTTAACGTCTGGGCAGTACTTCTTGATATTGTCACCGAAATCTGCAGCAATCTTACAGTTACCAACGAGCAAGTCCTCGCGAGTCATACCCTCCTTACGTGGAGCACCACCTGAAGAGATGATATACTTAGCACCTGTGAAAGCCACCTCTGGGTCAACAGTGTAAGTAAGATTAGCACCTGGGAATGCGCAGTGGCACATCTCTTCATAAACGCCATGAACACCTGGTTCATAGATATCATACAAACAAACGTTAGGGGTAAGACCGAGCATCAGAACGCTCTGTACCATGTTAGAGCCGATCATACCGCCGGCACCAACAATAACAAGTTTTTCGTCAGTTAAATAAGCCATAGTTAATCTAATGTTTTAAAGTTAAAGTCAATTTCACGGCAAAAATAGTAAAAAATGTTTTGTCGTCCAAACTTTTATCCGAATTTGTTGAAAGCAAGTAACAAAGTAAAAGCACACACACAAAGCGTATGCCCTTTATCTTAGCACTTGACCTTAAAGATTGCCTTCTTCAAAGTTGTCGGAGTGATGGCTGGTGCATGACCGTCTTCAGGAAAATATATAACCATCTGACCAGGCTTGACATTATAATAAGCCTGTGGAGTCTCACCATAGAATGCAATGTCATTGATCTCGTCGTATGGAGCCTCGTTCAACGACGACAGCGGAGACCAGCCGTGTTCTTCTGTTCCACTGATAGGAATCTGTATATCTATCATTCGGCGATGGCTTTCCAGTTTGGCATCCTGACGCGATTTCGCCTTTGCCTCCTGGATGTTGACGAACAAGTCGTCACCGACAATCTTATGGACTCCGGCCGACAAACTATCGAGATTATTCTCTTTGATAAATTCAACTACCTTTGCAAACAGCGGATTCAAACCAGCATATTTACCAATATTTTCTAAAGTATCAAGAATCATAATTATAAATTTATTTTGCTTAGACCAATACTTAACTGCAAAAATACATACTTTTTTTGGATAAACATTTATTATTCTATTGAAAAAATATCACAGAAGAACGTTTGTTGAATTTAGAGTGATAAATACATTGATATTAGTGTAAATAAAATAAAAATTGTTATCTTTGCGAATAAAACCAATAAAGGATCTTTTATGGAAAAGAAAACGATAACAGACAGAGTTGAGAGTCTGAGAGTATGGATGAGACAGAATGGGCTGAGCGCCTTCATCTTCCCCAGCACAGACCCTCACAGCGGAGAATACATCCCCGACCATTGGATGAGCAGACAGTGGATAAGCGGTTTCAACGGTTCTGCCGGCACAGCAGTGGTAACACTTACCGACGCCGCCCTCTGGACCGACTCACGCTATTTTCTTGCTGCCGCAGAACAACTGGAGGGCACTCCATTCACCCTTATGAAACTTTGCGTCGAGGGAACGCCCACCATATCGGAATGGCTCGGCAGCCAATTGGAGGAAGGCACGGAAGTCGGTATGGATGGTTGGGTCAACACCGTCAAGGACGTTCTGGAGATGGAGGAAGACCTTGAACCATATAACATAACACTTGTAACCAGCCTCGACCCCACAGTCGAACTTTGGAAAGACAGACCATCCATTCCTCAGTCGCCTGTTGAGATGCATCCCATCGAACTGGCAGGCGAGAGTGCAAGCAGCAAGATAGGCAGAATAAGAAAGAAACTGGCAGAAGAGAACGCAGACGGCCTCATCATAAGCCAGTTGGACGAGATTGCCTGGCTGTTGAACCTTCGTGGCAACGATGTACACTGCAACCCTGTTTTCGTGAGCTATGTGATACTGACGAATGAAGACTGTACACTATTTGTTGACGGCAGAAAGATTTCCGAGGAAGTTGCGCATTATCTCAGTTCAGAGGGAGTCACGACAAAGCCTTACGATCAGATTGACAAGGAACTTGTCGCCTATCCCTACGACACTGTAATGATGGACTATGCAACCAGCAACAGCCAACTGTGCAGCCTGCTTCCTGGCGAGGTATGCATACTCGACCATAAATCACCAATAGCACCACTCAAGGCCATAAAGAACGAGACAGAGATAAAGGGATACCGCAGCGCCATGCTGAAGGATGGCATCGCACTTGTCAAGTTCCTCAGATGGTTGAAACCAGCCGTTGAAGCAGGAGGGCAGACAGAGATTTCCATCGACAAGAAACTAACGTCCCTGCGTGCCGAGCAGCCTCTCTACCGCGACATCTCGTTCGACACCATAGCCGGCTACGGAGCTCACGGCGCCATCGTACACTACGAGGCAACTCCTGAAACAGACATTCCCGTAGAACCAAAGGGACTTCTCCTTCTGGACAGCGGAGCACAATATCAGGACGGCACCACCGACATTACAAGAACCATTGCACTCGGTCCACTCACCGACGAAGAACGCCACGACTACACGCTCGTTCTCCGCGGACACATCCGTCTTGCCATGGTCAAGTTCCCGAGCGGTTCAAGTGGCACGCAGCTGGATGTCTGCGCACGCTATGCCATGTGGCAGGAGGGAATCAACTATCTCCACGGCACAGGTCACGGAGTGGGCAGTTACCTCAACGTGCACGAAGGACCTCATCAGTTCCGCATGAATTATATGCCGGCTCCCTTGTTGGCAAATATGACCATAACCAACGAGCCCGGCATCTACAAGACTGGCAAGCACGGATGCCGAACCGAGAACACAATGCTCATCACGCATTTTACCGATGGAGAGTTTGGAGAGTTCTTGCAGCTGGAGCCCCTCACCCTTTGTCCTATCGACACGGCACCAATCAACATCGACGAGATGCAGCAGGACGAAATCGATTACCTGAACAGGTATCACAAGTACGTCTGTGAACAAATCATGCCTCATCTTATTGACGAAGAGGACAAGAAATGGCTCATTGAGGCAACGGCTCCAATACACAAGTAAAAATGCGTGGAGAGAATCCTCACCAGCAAAGAGAACATAAAAGACAGACACGTTTAACGACAAACATAAAAAGTAAAAACAGATATGGCGATTATAAAGAAACTCGAAGGAATGCCCGCACCAAGATTCGGCAAGCACTGCTACTTTTCTGAGGGAGCTGTCATTGTGGGCGATGTAGAGATGGGCGACGACTGTACAGTGTGGTTCAACGCAGTTATTCGCGGCGACGTGCATTTCATCAAGATTGGCAACAGAACAAACGTGCAGGACAACAGCTGCATACACACCCTCAACGGCAAGGCACCATGCATTCTGGGCGATGACGTCACCATTGGTCACAGTGTTACGCTCCACGGATGCGAGGTAAAGGACGGGGCACTGGTGGGTATGGGTGCAACCGTACTGGACCATGCCGTCGTCGGCAAGGGAGCCATTGTGGCTGCGGGTGCCCTTGTACTCAGCAACACACAGATTGGCGACGGAGAATTATGGGGCGGCGTACCAGCCAAGTTCATCAAGAAGGTCGATTCCGAGCAGGCGCAGTCACTCAACAAGACATACGCAGCCCACTACATAGAGTACAGCGACTGGTTCCGCAAGGCAGACAGCAACCCCGACAATACACAGGTTGTAACCACCAGCGAAGAGTACAAGCAATAGGCTGACAGACCCAGCATTGCAACAACACTACATCCGGCATTTGGCGCAAGAACACGCTGAATGTCGGGTGTTTTTTCTTATCCGTCAAAGAAGATTTCCTGTCTGTCAAAGTTGATTTATGATTTGGAAATGCACATAGACAGCACATTGCGTAACTTTGCACCATCCTCCTTTCCTGGGGGGAAATGTTGTTTGTTTAATGTTTATTATTAACCTGAAAAAACAATCACGTTATGACGACAAAGTTCTATGTATGCCCCGTATGCGGCAATGTTATCGTGAAGTTGGTCGACAGCGGAGTGACACCTTCCTGCTGCGGTCAGACGATGAAAGAGTTAGAGCCCAACACCACCGACGGAAAGGTTGAGGCACATGTTCCCGTCTTCGAGCGCACGTCGCCAGGAACCATCATGGTCAGCATTGGTTCGACGCCCCACCCCATGACCAGGGAGCATCACATCAGCTTCATCTACATCGAGACAAAACACGGTGGCCAGTTCAAGTGGCTCTCGCCCGAATGTACTCCCGAAGTAGTCTTCGACACGCCCAACACACCATGCAGGGTTTACTCCTACTGCAACATTCACGGCTTGTGGATGTTAGACCTGCCTGCCAGCTCTTCTTCCAAGAGCTGACGCTTCCGTTCCACCTGTTCGCCATCCCTTTGTCCAAAGAAACCGCCTATGCTTCCCCGGGCTTTGCCTCCACTCTTTTCCCAGAGTGAAGTCACCACTCGATGACAAGGCACTTCTGGGGCAAAGGGATTTTTCTTCAGAGCCTGCCCCACAGCCTGAGCACTGCCACACCCCACCCTTCTTGCCAGTTCGCCGTAGGATATTGTCTCGCCCCTCGGCACATTCAGCAGTTCCAGGTAAACTCGTCGCTGAAACTCGCTGATGACAGTCGACGCCATTACTTTCTCTCTGATAGTCATCATATTTCTGTTGATACTCGCACTCGTGCAAAGACACAAACAAAGCACCTATTGACAAAAAAATTTGCTTTACTTCCGATTTTGTTGTACCTTTGTCGCACCACAAATGAAATAACTGATATGAGCAAGAAGGAAATATACAAGCAGAAGAACGAGCAGTTTCTTCTGGACATACGACAAGAAGATGGCGTTCGCGAACTGCGTGCCGGAGTCCTTTACAAGGTTTTGGAGGAAGGAAACGGCGAGGGTACAGTAGGCCCTCGCAGCATCGTCACCTGTCACTACAAGGGTTCGCTTATCAACGGCAAGGTTTTCGACAACTCCTTCACGCGCTCCTGCCCCGAGGCATTTCGCGTCAACGAACTAATAAGCGGTTTTCAGATTGCCCTGGTCAATATGCACATAGGCGACCACTGGCTGGTCTACATACCGAGCGAGGTCGGATACGGACCACGCGGTGCCGGCAGCGACATACCCGGCAACTCCACCCTCATCTTCGAGATTCAGCTTATCGCCGTAGGCTGACCTTCTTACCGTTTATTATATATACCTTGTTGGGCATCACCTTCTGCACTCGTCGTCCGGCAACGTCATATATTGCATCCGACGACTTAATGTCCTCGATGCTCACTTCGCTTACTCCGTCTGGGTCGGCAACAATGCGTATGGTGCCGTCCTCTGCCAGTGTCGACGTATCCCACAGATAACCCTCTTTTGGTTTCTCCGGACTGATGGTCACCGTTCCGGTAATGGTTATCGGTGCTGTTCCGCTGAATATCTTCAATTCCGAATCATCCAGTATCTCGTATTCCTCCTTGAGCGGACTGAACTCGATTACCGGAGACACCAGTTTCACTGTTCCTGCAGCCTTTATGGCATCGCAAGTTGTTTTTGTTGATGACGAGCGGTAGCGTATGCGTATCTTGCCTCCCGACAGCACGTTGACACTCTCGTTCACCGTCAGGACTCCCACTGCCGTCTCCGACTTACCGGCACCTATATAGCCATTTCGCTGTATCGTTGCGCTCTTCACCTTTCCGGTTCCAGCAAGCAGAGCGCCAGCCTTCACGGTTATGCTGCCGTTGGTCACTGCCGCAGCGGTGTTGTTTGCCAGCAGCGAACCATCACTGACCGTTATGTTGGCATCGCTTACTCCTGTCAGCGACAGGGAACCTTCTCCTACCTTCGTCACCACAGCAGCCGAGTTGAAAGCACCGGCAAACGTATCATCCTTTCCAAGATAGCCGATTGACCAACTGCCAGTGCCCAGCATACCGCTTCCTGCTATGGCGCCAATCTTATGCGCATAGCTCTGCTCCGAACCGTTGCCTGCCTTATATCCTGCAGCATACGCGTCCTGTTCCAGTTTCAACGTAGCCTTCGACAGGTCCATAGCCTGTACAAAACGGCAGTTGCTCGTCAGCACGTCGTATGTTCCTTCAAACTTAGAGCAGTTGGTATAGACGTCTCCACGAACGTATGGGAACGATATCTTGTATGTTCCCCTACCCAGCAGCGAACCCTTGATGGCGCATCGGCTGCCGGCAAACAGTGTCAGTGTCTTGTTAGCGTCTATCGTTATGACATTCTGTATGCTTGGCACAGCAGAACTTGTATTGTTGTCGAAGATAACGATGGTGCTGTTGCCGGTCACCTGTATCGGACTCGTTGCTGTTCCGAACGTGGTGTTCCACGAACCCATGGCAAGCGTACCTGCCTGCAGTATAGTCCTCGCCCAGCTGTTGCTACCTGCGTATGTTATGTTCACCTGTCCGTTTCCGGTCTTCAGAAGGGCACCCTTACCGGTGATGATTCCTTTGAAAGAAGTTGTACCCGATGCCACCTGTATGGTTGCAGTGTCCGTCAGCGTTATGCCACGGTCGGTAGCCGTGTTGGAATTGTTGATGATGAGCTTTGCCTTGCCTATCTTGAGGTTGTTCGTGCTCGGTGTTGCAGCGCCGAATGACGAGGGCACGCCACCATCAGCCAGTTCCTTTACTGTCACGGTACCCGAGTTAATGACTGTCGGACCGGTATAGTCGCTCTTCGTGTTGTTCAGCGTGACGTTGCCAGTTCCGTTGAATGTCAGTCCGCCTTCGCCCGAGAATCCACCGTTGCCGCTGAAGGTGTATGCCTTCTGCTTGTTCTCGAACGTCACTCCACCCGTCGGCATCAGTTCGCCTATGGAAACCGAGGTCTTCACTGCATCGTCGCCAAACACAAGCTTGTCCTGAGCCACAAACTCGGTACTCTCACCATCAATGGCGAAGTTCGACGTCTGATAGTCCCAGTTGCCATCCACTGCACCGGTCCACTGCACGTTGTCGCTTGCTTCGCGCTGCTCGTTGATAACAAGGTAGATGGCATGGTCCTCCTTTACTATGTTGCAACTCAAGCCTGTCAGTCCACGCAGCGAGAAGTTCTCCATCTTGCCGCTGAATTCGCCTGAGAATTCTATCAGCTTGTACTTGCCCGGAGTGAGTTCGGGGAACATGATGCTGAACACAACCGGTCCGGTGACAGAGAGGTTTCCCTTCACCGCAACAAGGTCGGTGCTGCGTGTCATCTCTATAAAGACACGTTTGTCCATCTTGAGGTCCTGCGCAAAGGTCATGGTTCCGTTGGGCATCAGTCTGCCACCCTCATAGTTCAATGCACGTTCAAATGTCACCTTACCGTTCACCGTGGGCGCACCAGCCAGTGTTCCCTTGGCACGAATTTCCAGTGCGCCGTCTATGCGGCTGTAACTCTCCAGCGTTCCTTCGGATATGTAGGTGGTGCCCGTCGTTGTTATGGGCACGTTCATCACAGCCGTTCCGTTCTGGCTCTTCCACAGGTCGCTCTCTCCGCCCCATTCTCCAGCTCCAGCAAAGGTTATGGTCTGTCCCTTCACCGGCATCAGGTAGGTCACTCCAGGTGCCATCTTGCGGTCCACAGCCACCTCTTTTGCACTGTACAGGTCAAACATGACGGACATCCCGTCCTTGTATTCTGCCGCCGCGCTGCGCTCGTAGTTGGTATACGTTCCGTCTGCCTTGCATACCAGGTCAGTCACCATCACTGGTGGCAGTGGTGGGCGTGGCATGCCGTATCCCAGATAGAAACCTGGGTTGGGCGAAGAGTAGTATCCCTTCACCGTGCACTGCAGTCGGTATGCAGGGTCCTCCTGCAGGCAGTATATGTTGTTGACAGACGTTGGGGTGCTTGTCGATAGTCCTGTTATACCAATGTTCACACCGTCCTGCATGCGAAGCAGAACCAGTTCCTCGCGCCAGTCACCTATGATGTCGCCCCAGAAAGCGGCACGCTTGGCATAGACCGTACGAAGTCCGTAGTTCGAATCCTTGTAGATGTTGAAGATACGTCCTTTGAAGAAGTCGTTGATGTAGACATTATAATGCGAGTCGGCAGTGTTCACCATCTCGCGGTCCAGTTCGCCGTCCCACCATATTGCTTCCGACGGGTAGGGTGCGGTCAGCCCATCCACCAGGTCGCCATTGGCATCGTACACTCCGCCCATGGTCGAGAACATCTCCCATCCCGGACGGTCGGGCGTAATGTCGAAGCAGTCGCCTCTGCCCACGTCACCCACGGCACTGAGGTACCACTTGCGTATCGGTTCGCCTGTCTCCGTTCGGTACAGTATCTGACCCAGCATGTCGCCCGCATCCTGCTGGATGGCGAACGTCTCCAGCCCTGGAATCTCGGGGTTGATGTCGGTTGTACGGAAACGGTCGCCATGTGCTATGCGCACGTTGCTCAGCGTCGTTCCGTTGTGGTCCAGCACGCCACCGCCCTGTATCATCTCGTCCCTGCCGTCCATGTCGGGGTCGGCTATGCGTATGGAGTGGAATATGGCTCCTCCACCGGCAGGCACCTGGAACTGGCACTTGAAGTTCCTTGCTTCGCCCGACGATAAATCATAGCCGAAAGCATCATTATAATAGTGATGTCCCGAGGCTGTGGCACGTGCACACCACTGTGTTATGAGCGACGGATGCACACCGTCGAGGTATGCTATACCGAACATACAGCAGTGCTTGTTATACTCGTCGCCGTACAGTGCAGCCTTGTTCGTACGGTTGTAGAACTCGTTGTACGTTTCTTCCACACTGACCATCTCGGCGCCGGTCATGCCGTCTATGATGGAGATGTAGCGTGGTGCGTTGGCATTGGCAGGAGCACCGGCTCCGTAGTAGTCCACCACCCCGTCACCATCTATGTCGGGCGTGCTCTTGCCCAGGACATACTTGCCGAATGTTCCGTTAGCCTTGTCCCAGAATCGAGTTCCCTCGCTCGACTGTATGATGACCTCACCCTTGCCGTCGCAGTTTATGTCGTATGCCAGTACCTGGTCGTTCTGTCCGGTGCATATCCACTCGTTTACGCCGAGGTCCACGCTCCACAGGAATGTTCCGTCTCTCAGGTATGCCTCGACCTTGTCAGTACCGCCGTTGCCACGGGCATTCGACATACGCGACACCACGTAGTCCATCTCTCCGTCGCCGTCGAGGTCGCATGGCCACACATAGTTGGTACTGTAGTCCTTCATCGGCAATGGCGAAGCAGCGAAACTGATGTCCACGAATATGTTGCTGATAAACTGGTTCTTCACCACGAATGGCACTGACTTTTCGCTCTCCACTCCGTTGCTGACCATAGTCACGCTAACCTGCGTACCCGCAGGCACCTTGGCAGTCGTTGTGCTGAAGTTCGTGTTCTTCAGAGGTGTTGAGTTGAGCTTTGTTGCACCAGCGTACACGTTGTACGTTGCGTTCTCCGGTTCCTGTGCCATACGTCGCCAGCTTACGAACACGTTGCTTCCGTTCTGCACTGCCACAACGCCGCGTCCCAGTCTCTGCTGCACACGTTGCGCATGTCCGTTTATGGCTACAACCGAAAGTACGACAACAAGCAAGCTGCGTCTGCACCAACATAAGATATTGCTTTTCATACTCATGGTAACTTGTAATTTCCTTCGCAAATATATAAATAAAAATGTATAAGAAAAAACAATTGTCGGAATAAATGCACAAAATGCTTGTCTATCCCACCTACTGCGAGCAATCTGTCATTCTTCTCCTCTCACCTCGCCTCCTTCGTCAGAAAAGCCGTACCTGCTTTCGGCGAAAGCTGCAGCAGCTTTTCTCAGAAGCAGCACCTGCTTTTGGAAAAAGCAGCAGCAGCTTTTGGTAGGAGGTGTATATACCCTTATAGCAATGGCGTGCCAACCATCGTGGTCAGCACGCCATCTTGTCTGTTATACATCCGAAGAATATCCTTCAATGATGCCATTGCTTCTGTTTCTTTTATCAATGTTTTCTTTATTTTCGAGTTTATTTCGTTCGGAATGGTAAATTACTTAGCAAACACGGGACGAACGCTTCGACCGTAGTAACGACCGTCGTTGTTGACCGTGTAGAGATAGCTCGAATCAAAGTAGAGGTAGTACGCACTGTAGCTGGAACTCGTAATGAGCGAACGCGACCAGTAGTTGCCGTAGCCGCACACACCGTTGAGCCTGCTGTCGCCGCGGTAGCCAGCAGCAGGCAGAAAAATATAAACATTGCTGTCACTCTTCTTCGAAATCTTTCTACCATACTCACCATTGAGAGTGGTCCATGTTGTGGTTGTGTAACTGCTATTGTACAACTCATCCCACTGAGCTCTTGTCGGCATGCGCCAGACGCTGCCCCAGTTGACGTATGCGGCATCGTCCTCGGGGTCAAGCTCTGTCTTGTTGTCTACTGTGCCGTATGAACTGTTGGTGCAGTATTTCTTCATGGTTGAACTGCTACCATTACAGAGAGTATATGTACTCCAGTTGAATGTTGTCTTGCCACTGTTATAACCTGTCGTCTCACCCCAAGCGAAGTAGTCTCCATAATCCTCAGGATTCTCTGCACCGATGTTGCAGGTAGCCCAAAGTGTACCGCTTGGCAGGCCGAGGTCGACAAAATCATGCAATGTCACATAAACCTTCGCAGTTGCTACAAGTGTCGATGCACCAGCAATAGTTGCAGTAATAGTGGTGACACCTTCTGCTTCTGTAGCTGTCACGAGACCAGTGTTGCTGACTGTTGCCACCTCTGGATTGGAGCTTTTCCACACAAGAGTAACATCAGAAGCCGTTGATGGAGTAATGGTGGCAGAGAGCTGGGTGGTCTCGGTTGGTTTGATGGTTACTGATGGTTCGGACATAGAGATGGCTGTTGGCATAACCGAAAGGACGGTTACCGTACAGGTTGCCTTCTTGCCACTGCCGTCGGCTGCCGTTGCGGTGATGGTCGATGTGCCTGCTGCTTTGGCATAGAACTCGCCATTGCCAAGGTCCATAACGGCACTGGTGTTGCTGCTGCTCCATGTCACAGCCTTGTTGTCGGCATTCTCGGGAAGAACGGTAGCATCGAGGGCGAAGACGCTGCCCTTGCCCACGGTCAAGGTGGTGTGGTTGAGGGCTACGGATGTAACGAGCTGGATGACTGTAACAGTACAGGTAGCCTTGAGACCAGTGCCATCAGTCGTTGCAGCAGTGATGGTACATGTACCGCCCTTCTTGGCTGTAATCTTACCGGTAGAGCTGACGGTGGCGATGCTTTTATTAGAGCTTGTCCACTTGATGGTGGGAACCATAGCGTCGGCTGGCTCAATGGTGGCGCTGAGCTGGAAGGTCTTTCCTGTCTTAATCGTTACGTCAGTATTGGAAAGGGTGATTGATGAGACGAACACCGACGAGCTGTAGTAGCACTCGAAGCCCTTGGTGCCGCCCACCTCGCCCAATATAAGGCAAGTGCCGTCTGCATCGAAGAGGTTATAGATCTTCGTGACCTTGTTTGCCGCATCCCTGATGAGAATGCAACCTTGCATCGGACGGCAATCGTAGGTGTAGCCCTCACCAAGCGAGCAACTTCCGTCGGCTTCGAATGATATCACGGTGCCTGCAGTGGTGCGCCATGTACCTACAACCTTGCTGTTGTCACTGGCAAAGGGGTCGCAGCTGCATGCCTTTACGGTGCGTGCCGGTGTCTTGCCGAGGATGGTGTTTACGAGGGTCGACACGTCGCCCATACTCAACTGGTCGTCATTGTTCATGTCGCCAACCAGAATATCCTGCGCTTGCATCGTGCAGGCTATGCACAGGAATAAAGAAAACAATACTTTTCTCATAACTCTTTTGCTTTTATCTGTTATACAATTTTGTACTAACCGATACCTCGCGCTTTTCCACCGATGCCTCTGCATTTCGCAAAAGGGCATAAAGAAACGCGGGTATTCACTTCTGCTCGTCCGTTGATTGAGGTCCTAGGAAAACCCTTACTAATAGACGAAACAGAGAAATACCCACGTCAGTATGTTAGCACATATCCGGATAAGTGTGCAGGAGGATCTTTCGACCCTCTGCGCACACTCCGGGATACAGATACAGCATACCCGTAAGCATTCACTTCTGACATTGTCTCTTGATTAGTAAATTGAAGTTTCCTAGGTTCCAATCAACCAATAGACAAAGCATTGATGACGCTTTATGATTATGTTGTGTCATGCCAAGTCGCGCATCCTTACAGATGACACGACGAGAGCAACGACGTCGCAAAGATACTTAATTTATTTTAAAAACATTTTGTGAAAGCAGAAAAAGATACTATATTTGCACAAAAGAACAGAAAGAATGAGAAATAACAAGTTAACACTGGACACATTTCGTGACTTGGCATTGCAAATATTGCCAAGTAGTTCACACGTTTGGCTTTATGGTTCAAGGGCACGTGGAGAAGCACGAGAAGACTCAGATTGGGATTTGCTCATTCTCATAAACAAAGACAAAATAACCCACACCGACGAAGACAAGTATTCTTATCCTTTCGTTGACCTGGGATGGGAGTTCGGCAGTTCTGTCAGTCCTCAACTCTACACTTTCGATGAGTGGGCAAAGCGTTCCATTACTCCCTACTACAAGAATGTAGAACAAGACAAAATAATAATTCTCTAAGATGGACGAGCAAGACAAATCCACCTTGGTGGACATTTATCTTAATAAAGCAAATGAAGCAATGCAGGATGCGGAAGCATCCATAATGCAGATGCGACTGAACAATGCTGCAAACAGGCTATATTATTTTATCACATGTAGGCAACCAACCTCTCTAAGCTGATCTTCCATTGCTTCGTTATCATCTATCAATTCGCCAAAAAAATCCAAATCAATTGATTGACGATGTCCAAACTGCAAAGCAAGTGCAGTTCCTCCGACCAAACGCGTCTTAGAAACACATGGTAACCCCTGAATCTTCTTCAAGAGTTCCAGGGTGTGTGGATGTATTGAGCGAAGTTGTAACATCGATAAGTTCTTTTGTCTGTATTAGAAACACAACATATAAACGATAACGCTTTGGGATCAAGTGTACGCAACTGTTGACAGTATTCTGCAATCTTTGGAATACCATAATAATCGCGAATTAAATACCAATCATTCAATTGTCCATACTCTAACACTCTTTGGATTATCTGCGACGGACAAGAGTCCAGATTCAGCTGGACTTCGTCAATATCCCAAAAAAGATTTCGAGAAAACTTTTTAATTATATTCTTCTGATCCCGTATAGACATATTAGCACTTTATAAACAAACACAAAATTAGAAAAAATTAGGCGCAACCGACAAACCCTGTGAGGGAGGTCTTAGCACACTAACCCAAAA
>CAMAFX010000060.1 GCA_945833925.1 uncultured Prevotellaceae bacterium | reverse complement strand
ATGCGAAACCCACATACAAGAAGTTTCTCGGGTACCGTCCAGGTGTGGCTGTCATATGCAGATATTGAAAAAATTGTTTTGTTAGTTTCTTATTATTGAATGGTTTTCGTATATTTGCAAAAAAGTAACATCAATATTCAACAATAAGAATGAAAACACTATCCTTTATCGGTACACTCTGTGCTGCATGCTGTATGATCCCACTTAACACCTATGCTGAAGATGCTACCAGAAACCTTATCGACTATGTTGACCCTATGATTGGAACGTCCGACCACGGACACGTCTTCCTTGGTGCCAACGTGCCTTTCGGAATGGTGAACGTGGGTCCCACGCAACTGGAAACAGGCTGGGACTGGTGCTCGGGCTATCACTACAACGGCACGAAGATTGTGGGATTCTCGCACACCCACCTCAGCGGAACGGGATGCAGCGATCTGGGAGACATTGCACTGATGCCAACGCCCGGAGCCGTGGAACTGACACGCGAGGGACTTGCCTCGGGCTATACCCACGACAGGGAGGTGGCGGCACCCGGCTACTATCAGGTTGTGCTGGACCGTGGCAACATTCTCTGCGAGATGACATCGACACGACGTGCCGCAATGCACAGATATACCTGGGCAAGGGGTGCTGGCAGTGCCAGGATTGTGGTGGACCTGCAGAATGGCGTGGGAGACCGTATGACAAACGCCAGACTGATACGCATGGACGACCAGACGCTGGTAGGCTACCGCATCAGTCACGGATGGGCTGACGAACAGCACGCATACTTCTGCATCCAGTTCAGCAAACCGATGTCCGCCTTCATCCACGACAACATCAACGACCCGTACGGACAGGCTGTGTTCGAGGTGGGACCGGGCGAGAGCATCGAGGTGAAGGTTGGTCTGTCGCCTACAAGCGAAATAAACGCCATCAACAACCTGGCGACTGAAATGCCACACTGGGACTTCGAGAAGGTACGCACCGACGCCTCGCTGGAATGGGAGCGCGAACTGGGACGCGTAAAGGCTTCGTTCCGCACAGAGAGGGAGAGCCGTATCTTCTACACGTCTATGTACCACTATATGGTGGCGCCACAGACGTGGAACGACGTGTCGGGCGACTATCGCGGTTCTGACTACAAGATACACCGCGCCGCCGACTTCGAGAACCTGACGACGTGGTCGCTCTGGGACACCTACCGCGCCGCTCACCCACTCTCTACCATTATCCTGAATGACAGGCTCAAGGATTACGCGCAGACTATGCTCCACATTGCCGACGAGCGAGGCGAACTGCCTGTGTGGCATCTGCACGGATGCGAGACATACTGCATGGTTGGATGTCCAGCCATACCTGTAATGGCAGACCTTATCCTCAAGGGGGTCGAGGGTTTTGACTACGAGAAGGCATATCAAGCCATAAAGAAATCGATGCTCAAGCCTAACCGAGGCAAGCACTACCTTGAAGAAATCGGTTATCTGCCATCCGACGGAACGGAGGGCGAGACGGTTGCCAAGAACCTTGAATACTTCCTTGCTGAATGGAGCGTGGCACAGGTTGCAGGCAAACTGGGACACAAAGAGGACAGCGTTCACTTTGCCTCTATAGCACAGAACTACAGGAAACTGTTCGACCCACGAGTAAGGTGTATGAGGGCATTGTCAAGCGACGGAAAATTCAGAAGCATTGAGGGATTCAACCCCGGACACCAAACAAGCGACTACACGGAGGGCAATCCGTGGCAGTACACATGGCTCGTGCCTCACGACGTCGACGGACTGGTGGAGACTCTCGGTGGACGCGAGGCTTTCATCGGCCGACTGGACTCGCTGTTCACCGCCGACAGTGACCTTGGCGAGAACGCCAACCCCGACATCACCGGACTGATAGGACAGTATGCGCACGGCAACGAGCCAAGCCATCACACGCTTTATCTATATAATTATGTAGGACAGCCCGAAAAGACGCAGAAACTGGTTCGCAAGGTGATGGACGAACTCTATACTGACCAGCCTGCCGGACTGTGCGGAAACGAGGATGTAGGCCAGATGTCGGCGTGGTACATACTCTCGGCACTGGGCATCTATCAGGTGGAGCCCTGCGGAGGACGCTACCAGATTGGTTCGCCAATCGTGGAGAATGCCACCATCAACGTCGGCAACGGAAAGACCTTCACACTGAAGACATATGGCGGAAGCGAGAAGAAGACTACAATAAAGAAGATGAAACTGAACGGCAAACCATACAAGAAGACCTATCTGGAACACAAGGACATCGTGGACGGCGGTCTGTGGGAGGTTTGGTTCTGACATTAGATCGAGGCATCACTACTTAATAAGAAAAAAAGAACAAGGCAGGTTTTTCAATATTGAAGAACCTGCCTTGTTTTTACAGAAAAATAAATTCACTCGTCGACGGTTGCCATAAGTGCAAGCATACGGTCGCGTATCTGCGCCGCCTCCACAAATTCGAGTTTCTTCGCGGCATCCTGCATCTGGCGGCGCAACTTGTCGATAAGTTTCTTGCGCTCCTCGATGCTCAGGGTCTCTGCCAGTTCTGCCTCGGCAACCTGCATTACCGGAACCTCGGGCTCGACGTATGCACGCTTCTCCTGCTGCTGACCCAGTTCGACGAGGTCGCCCATCATTCTTGCCTTACGAATTGCCTGAGGTGTGATGCCGTGCTCCTCGTTGTACCTGAGTTGCTTCTCTCGGCGGCGGTTGGTCTCGTCGATGGTCTGCTGCATACTCATCGTTATCCTGTCAGCATACATTATCGCCATGCCATTGATGTTTCTCGCTGCACGGCCGACTGTCTGGGTCAGCGAGCGATGACTGCGCAGGAAACCCTCCTTGTCTGCATCGAGAATGGCGACAAGCGACACCTCGGGCAGGTCGAGACCCTCGCGAAGAAGATTGACACCCACCAGCACGTCGTACTCTCCGGCACGCAGAGCGTCCATAATCTTGACTCTCTCCAAGGTATCAACATCGGAGTGGATGTACTGGGTGTTTATGTTGTGGCGCAGAAGATATTCTGTGAGTTCCTCTGCCATACGCTTGGTCAACGTGGTGACAAGAACGCGCTCGTCGCGCTCTATGCGAATCTGTATCTCCTCCATCAGGTCATCAACCTGGTTCTGGGAGGGACGCACCTCAATGACAGGGTCAAGCAGACCCGTGGGGCGGATTACCTGCTCCACGATGACGCCCTCGCTCTCGTTCAGTTCGTAGTCTGCCGGGGTGGCGCTGACATAGATGGTCTGGTGAAGCATTTCGTGAAACTCCTCAAACTTCAGGGGGCGGTTGTCCTTGGCAGCCGGCAGACGGAAACCATAGGACACGAGATTGTTCTTGCGTGCCTGGTCGCCTCCGTACATTGCTCCAATCTGAGGAACCGACACGTGACTCTCGTCAATCACCATCAAGAAGTCCTTCGGAAAGAAGTCGAGCAGACAATAGGGGCGCGTTCCCGGTTCGCGTCCGTCAAAGTAACGGCTGTAATTCTCAATACCCGAACAGTGGCCCAACTCGCGAATCATCTCGATATCGTAGTTGACGCGCTCGTCAAGACGCTTTGCCTCGACGCTCTTGCCTATCTCCTCGAAAAAACTGACCTGCTCTGCAAGGTCTTCCTTTATCTTTACAATCGCAGCCTCCTGAGCATCCTTGGAGGTGAGGAACAGATTGGCTGGGTAGATGCGATAGTCGGGGAAGGTTCCGAGACGCATCATCGACACAGAATCGACCTCCTCTATAGACTCTATCTCATCGTCCCAGAAAGTGATGCGCACAAGATTGTCGGAATAAGCCAGGGCAACGTCTACGGTATCTCCCTTCACCCTCACCTCACCGCGACCAAGAGAAATGTCATTGCGCACGTACAGAGAGTCCAACAATCTGCGCAACAACACGTTACGGTCGATAACCTGACCTACCTTCAAGTCAATCACATTGTCGTAAAAGGCAGAGGGATTACCCATACCGTAAATGCAACTGACAGAACTGACAACGATAACATCCTTGCGCCCGGAAAGGAGAGCCGACAACGCACCGAGTCTCAGTTTGTCAATCTCCTCGTTTATCGCCAGGTCCTTCTCAATATAGGTATCGGTAGACGGTATGTAAGCCTCAGGCTGATAGTAGTCATAATATGATACATAATACTCCACCGCATTGTGGGGGAAAAAGGCTTTCATCTCGCCGTACAACTGCGCCGCCAGTGTCTTGTTGTGCGAAAGGATAAGCGTGGGTCTGCCAACGCGCTGAATGACATTGGCAATGGTGAATGTCTTGCCACTACCGGTAACGCCAAGCAAGACCTGAGCCGGAGCACCTTCTTCTATGCCCTGACAGAGTTGTTCTATCGCCTCGGGCTGGTCGCCGGTAGGCTGGTAATTTGAGGTCAGTTCAAATTTCATTCTGCAAAGTTACTAAGAATTTCATTATTACGTGCCAATATACGTCAAGATTTATAGAAAAATGAGAAAAGGGAAGCCGAAAACGTGAACTTTTCATAAGAAAAGACAAAAGAATCTACCATTAACTTTCAAATTACTGAAAAAATTAGTAACTTTGCACGCTAAAAGTGTAAAAGGATGAAGAAAAGCATATTTGTATTCGGTATTTTGGCGCTGTGCGTGACATCGTGCAAGCGATATGGTGCACTGCAGAAGACACCTGACTATGAGTACCGTTACGAAGCAGCAAAAGCATACTATATCGAGGGAAGTTACACCAAGGCGGCATCACTGATGTCGGACGTGCTTGCCGTAATGAAGGGTACTCACCACGGCGAGGAGAGTCTTTACCTTTTGGCACAGGCTGAGTATAATGCCGGTGACTACGAGACCTCTGGCAACTACTTCAAGAAGTATTGCCAAAGTTATCCCAAAGGAAAGTACGTTCAGCAGGCACGATATTTCCACGCCATGTCCACATACAAGCAGGTGCCCGATGTCAGGCTCGACCAGACCGTGACGTGGGAGGCAATGCAGGCGTTCCAGTCGTTCATTGACCTGTACCCCTACTCTGGACTGAAGTCTCAGGCACAGAACTACATCAACGAACTGCAGGACCAGTTGGTTGACAAGGAATACCGCTCGGCAAAACTCTATTACGACCTGGGTACGTACATCCTCAACTGTGCATACGGAGGCAACAACTACGAGGCGTGCATCATAACCTCGCAAAACGCACTGAAGGACTTCCCCTTCGCCTCGACAGCAAAGAAAGAGGAACTGTCGATGCTGATACTGCGAAGCCGATACGAACTGGCGAAAGGCAGTACCGAAGAGAAGAGAACGGCACGATTCCGCGATGCCATTGACGAATACTACTCTTTCATAAACGACTTCCCCGAGTCAAAATATGCCAACGAAGCAAACAAGATACTGAAACATTCGCAGGACATCGTCAAGAACAAGCGAATAAATCTCGATGACTAATTTCTGAAAATAACAAAATAACACATAAAAACTATGGATTACAAGAAAAGTAATGCGCCTACAAACACTGTAACACGTGACGTAATGAACCTTTGCGACCAGACCGGCAACATCTACGAGAGCGTAGCCATCATCGCTAAGCGTGCCAACCAGATTAGCGTAGCCATCAAGGACGAACTCTCAAAGAAACTCAACGAGTTTGCTACTCGCGGCGACAATCTTGAGGAGACATTCGAGAACCGTGAGCAGATTGAGATTTCACGTTTCTACGAAAGAATGCCAAAGCCTACCCTCATTGCTACTCAGGAGTTCATCGAGGGCAAGGTTTATTTCCGCAATCCAAGCAAGGAAAACGAGATTGCTGACTAATCTCTCTGACTTCATCACTGTTTATCCGATTAGAAAACATCAGTAATTGGACTATGATTCAGCGAATTCAGACATTATACTCACTGCTCGCCGTAATATGCATTGTGGTTAGTATGTGCAACCCCGTTGGCAGATTCATCGCTTCCGACGGATTTGCGGTTGCCACACTCTACAACCTATGGATGAGCATTGACCTGAACGGAAACATCACGCACAACGTTTATCCCTGGTGCACGCTGTTCGGCATACAGACACTTACGGCTACACTGCTCACATTCAGCATCTTTATGTTCAACAAGAGGGCACTGCAGATGCGAATGGTGAGTTTCTGCATGATTATGCTGGCGTGCTACTACATCATCGCAATTGCCCTGATAATGATAACGAACAACGAACAGGGATTCGACCTCTTTACCAGTTTCAAGCCTTCTGTCTGGGCTGGTCTGCCTTTGGTAGGAATCATTCTTTGTTTCCTTGCTTTCAGAGGCATTATGAAGGACCACGTCCTTGTCACATCATATGACAGACTAAGATAAGACATCTCCGTTTAACTCAAAACATCAAGGTTGGAAGGTCTAAATCAACTCAAAACATCAAGGTTGGAAGGAGATAATTGAAATAGAAAAAGAACTGAATCGTTGAATTCAGTTCTTTTTTTTTTGTTATACGTAAGACTCTCGGTCTTTCCGACACATTATTATATATATATTAGAAATCAAACTTCTCGAGTTTCAGTTCGCCACAAGCCTGTATCTTGGCAACACACTCTGTAAACTCGGGAGTCGCGCTATGCTTGTCGAGAGATTCCTGATCCTGCCAGGTCTCGCATATCATAAAGATATCCTTGCGTGTAGCGCTCTCGAAAACGTCGTAGGCAATGTTGCCTTCGTGCTTCTGGCTCTTTGCTGTCAGCAAGATTGCGGCCTCTAAAGCCTCATTATACTTTCCTCTCTTTGCCTGGAAAAAACAATTCAATCTAATCATAATAGTTTTATTTTATTTGGAGAATCTATTTGTCCAACAGTTTGTTCAGGATAGTGTCAATGTCGCTGATGGCATAGCCATCAACACAGCTGAAGAGTCTGTCGACAAGCAGGATCAGGTCGCGCAATCTGACAGCCCTGTCGCCGTCAATATCCCCCAATACCGGAAGTACAAGGGGAATCTCGTAGAGATGGCGCTTGATGTCGTCGTCGGCAGAGGAAGCGATGCTCCACGCCGAATCAAAACGGAGGCGGATGTGTGTCAGCGGTGCTGTAATATCTGTGGGTACCGTGAAGTTTACCGAGCCATTACAGACAGCTGTGCTCTGCGCCCCTCTTGTTCCGATAGTGGCAAAGGGCACTGTGTCGAACTCACCGTCACCGTCCGAGTCGATATAGGCAGACACGTAGCAGTAACTAAGTCCGTCGTTGCCTGTCCAACTGACAGAAATGTTGTCGCCCGGCTTTGCGCTGACATTGCTGGTGTGGTGATAGAGCGTTGTGGGATTTGCCGAGGTGGAATACACCTCCTTTGCCGACGCTCCATTCACGCTGACATTTATGGCGTTGACATACTGCTTGTAACTCTCAATGGTTCCCATCTCGCCAAGATTCTGCGTTGGTATGGTCCACAGATCGTCCATCTTCCTTTCAAGGAGAAGATATTCGTAGGTCACCGTCCCGTCTGCCTTGACTTTCTTCTTGATGTACTTGTTCAGTAGTTCACTGGCAATCTCGTATGTGTTGCCTTCGGGGGCAGACGTGTAATAGGTGCGTTTCGACGCCGCTCCGGTCACACCTTTTGATGACGCGCCGACAGCGTCGCCTGTCTCATGCGCCCAATTCCATTCGGTGTAGAACCATCCTGCCGAGGGAGTCTTCATACCATTGTCAAACCAGTATTTCCAACGCTCGTAGTAGAGGTCTTTCAGGATGCCTTGCCATTGCCTGTAACTGTAGTCGCGCAGACCGCCACCCTCGCTGGCAGCATAGTCGCCCCACGTAGTGATAAGTTGACGTGCATTGTTCAACTCGTACCAGTCTGCCGTGGCTGTCGTGGCTCCACTCACCTCGGCGGCAGCCTTGCGTGCTGTCTCGGTCCAGTTGCCCAGACGGAACATCTGGTTGGTTCCGAGCAGACGGTCTATGTCGAGAATGAGTTGCAGGAACACATCACGTCGTTCGGTGAAGTCGGGGCTTGTGGGGTCCTGACTGTAACTGTTAAGTGACTGGAGTAGGAGTTTCGAGTAGTCTGTAAGTGTCTGTCGGGCAATGTCGCAGAGGTCATAACTGTAGTTCTGCTTGCCTGCCACACTTGCAGGTTCGCCCATCTCAAGCAGACTGAACGTTGCCTTGACCATCTTCTCCTTGTCGTAGAATATTTCAGAGCCTCCCCACGAACTGACCTTGTCTATGGTAAGCGAAGGACGACCGCAGATAATCGCCTCTTGAGGTCCCTGCAGGGTCGTAGTATTGTTGAGTGCACTGTTCAAAAGCAGATTCCAACCGGCTTCGCCAGCAGGTACCGACTCCATTCCATAGCGGGCATGGACGTAGTTGTTCATCCATTCGTCGCAATCGGGCTTGCTACCCATCCAGGGCAACTCGAAGAGAAGGTCGTAGACAACGGGGGTCTGCTCTATAGCCTCGGGCGCCGCTCCCACACCCTTGATGGTGCTATACTTTGCCTTGTAACTGAAGTAGTTGTCTGCCATCTTTGGAATGCGTCCGAAGAAGCCTGTACGACCACCGAAATTAGGGATAGTACAGTAAATAGCCTCCTGAGGAGCATAGCCATTGTAATAGTCGAACGCCGGACTGCCGTCAGCGAAAAGGTCGAGCACGACAAGACGTCCCCTTGGAACGGCATTAATTGAGCCTGCCTGATAGCCTGCCCACTGCCACTGCTGGATAATCCACTTGGTACCAGTTCCGCAGTTCTCGTTCATTGCATCGAACACAGCCCTGTAGCCTTCGTTGTATTTTCCACTGCTTATACTGCCACCCTCATGGAATGGGTCCATACTGTAATACTTGGACTTGCCCATAACCTCCTCGAGTCGAGCATAGTATTTTGAAGCATAATCGGCAAAGTTACTGCTTGTCGGGTCGAGGATGAACGGACGCTTGAATCCGCACCAGTTTCCCTGGCTCTCCGCACCACTGAATCCGCTTGGCATCATACCGCTGAAACCAGGCAGGACAGGCTCCATGCCGAGGTCACGCTCGCGTTTCAGTATCTTCCGCGCCAATTCCACCTGACGTGCATACCACGCATCGTCAACCATACCTTTTGTCTGGTCGATGCCGTCACCACCCCATCCTTCGAGGTTGTTCATTCCCCACCATGCCGTATAGGCTGGTCCGGGAACGAATGCCTCGGCATCGGCCTCTGTATATCCGCAGTCCTTCATCAGGAAGTCTTTCCAGACCTGTTCAAGACCGATAATCTGCAGAGGCATATTGATACCATGCAGGGCCATCCAGTCAATCTCCTTCTCCCATCTCTCCCACGTCCATGTTGTCATGGAGTAGCCAAACGTGCAGTAGTTCAAGTAGTAACGGTAGTCTGCGTCACAGTTGTGCACGTCGTCATTATCAGGCAAGGGGAGTGTGACCGACGAAAGATCAGTAGTCAGGTTGTTCCATGTTAGGTTAACCTTGGCATAATGGTTGAGATACCAGTTGACGCCTGTCGTGATGGCACTTATACTGCTTCCCTTGATGCAAGGCTTGCCGTTCTTTTGTGTTATTACGAATTGGTCGCGCTTGTTCTGCATTAACGAATTGTCCAGAACAAGTTCAAAGCGGTTTCCAGTTCCCACACCGCCGATGCGGTCGAGCATATCGACAACAACTGCGGGATTCTCCACATAGACAGGCGTAATCGGATCATCATCTTCATTTGTATATTCATCTATATACCACAGAATCGGACTCTTCTGGTCGGTATAGATGCCCGTACCCTCTGTCACGGCATCCTTGTTGCCGAGATAATTGTTGGCAGATTTGGAGATGTAGAATCCACCCTCCACGCCGTCTACTGCCTGAACGGTCCATTCGTAACTTGCCGTGTTGTCTACGTTCCAGGTATATTGGCTTGTCGAAACGCCTATATAGCGGTTGTTCTCATCCTGGAACACATAGCCGTCAGCGCCCTTGGTGATGGTGAACACACTTGGAACCGTACTGTAGAAAACCGATGTGGCATAATGCTTGCTCGAACCGTTGTCGTCACTCTCTCCGATATTTAGGTAGGTGCCACCACTGCTTCGCAGAGTATATTTCTTGTTCGTGTCAAAGAGAGATGTCTGTACAATCTGAATTGTCAAAGACGTGATGTTGATTCCTGCCGGCAGTCCGTAAGAAAGTGTGCTGAAACTGTTGATGCTGGTCTGTACGGACACGCTCGAACTTCTGCCACCAGCATCTGTTGCGGTGATTGTCAGTGTGCCCTCGCCCTTGTAGTCCAAAGAAAGACTGAAATTCTCGTTATAGTCTATCTCGGCAAACTTGTGTTCTGTGTATCCCGTCTTGCAGAGAAGATGACCACCATTGCCACTGCTCTGCAGATATAGTTGAAAACCGTTGTCATAGACAGATGCAAAAGGGGCTGTCCCGGTTGCAAGGATGCACGAGCCCCACTGGTTGAAACTTGCTCCGTTGCTTTCAACCTCTACATTCATAGTGAATCCATTTGAGGTGTCCACGGCAGTCCACTGACCTGCCGGCGTGATGCAGTCGGTCGCACTTATAGTGCCCTGACTACCATTACCTGTAACGAAATTCTCTGCTCTCATATGTGTCGAAAACAAGAGTCCCAACAACAATGCACTAAGATAAAAGACGTAATTTTTCATAGTATATCCTTCTTTTCTGCAAAAATACATAAAAAAAGTTAAGTTCAAGACATAAATCACACAAAATATTCAATACTGCGAAAAAGAAATAGGTGGCTCAAACTGAAAAATAGTAAAAAGTTAATATCTTTGCACTCATTATTCGGCTCAAGAAAATCAAGACACCACATCAAGTACAACAACATTTCGCCTATGCTACCCATCCATTTTGCACCACTACAAGGATATACCGACAGCACCTACAGAATGATTCACTCCAAGTTAGCCGGAGGGGTGGATGTCTACTACACGCCTTTCATCAGATGGGAAGGATTCAGGAAACGCGAAACGACGGACGGACGTACAGTCAAAGGAGACATGAGAGGCAAGGATGTTCGCGACATAGAAAAGGTAAACAACCAAGGTATCCACCTCATCCCTCAGATAATATGCGGAAACACTGACGAGTTAAACCATCTCTCTGACATGATAGCCGAACAGGGGTACAGCGAAATCGACATAAACATGGGATGCCCCGCGCCAATGCAGACCAAACTGAAACGTGGCAGTGGACTGCTCCCCCACCCCGACCTGATAGAGAAGATGGTCGGGGAGATGGAGAAGAGAAAAGACATCCGCTATTCGGTAAAGATAAGACTCGGACTGGAAGACGCCAACGACTGGATGGCGTTTATACCCACCTTAAACGACGCACCTATCCAGCACATCACTCTCCATCCACGTACAGGCAGACAGATGTACAAAGGCGATGTGAACATGTGTGCTTTCGGAGAGTTCTATGCAGAATGTAGAAAACCGCTAATATACAACGGAGATGTAAAGTCGGTATCAGACATAGAGGACATAGCCAGAGACTTCCCGCAACTTGCTGGTATCATGATAGGAAGGGGACTGCTGGCAAGACCCACCCTGGCACGCGAGTACAAGGACGGAAAGGAATGGGAGCCTGAAAGAAGGCGTGAGATTGTAATGGCAATGCACGAGCATATGCTCAATTTCTGCACGACAAAATACAAAGTTGACTCGCAGATACTGCTTCACATACACAGTTTCTGGGAGTTTCATGAAGATGCACTGCCCCGGAAAGTCTGGAAGAAGATAATGAAAGCTGGATCGATGAAGAACTACCTCGAGGCGGTACGCGAAGTGTAAAGAATGAAAAAGACGCTGTGCTATTGCTATCACACAGCGTCTTTTTTCTGCCTGAATGTCTCTTCTATCTTATTGTATAAGACTTATTTCAGTCCACGATTGCGGAGAAGTGCGTCAATCTTGGGTTCACTGCCACGGAAGTTGCGATACATGGTCATTCCGTCGTCTATTCCTCCAGGAGTAAGCACGTATTTACGGAACTTCTCGGCAACCTCCTGATTGAAGATGTCTCCTGTTTCCTTGAAAGCGTCGAAGCCGTCGGCATCCAACACCTCTGCCCAAATATAACTGTAGTAACCTGCAGTGTAGCCACCACCCATTGTGTGGGAGAAGTTGGTTACTCTGTAACGAGGCTGTATCTGGCGAGGGATGCCACGCTCGCGAAGTTTCTCTTCCTCAAACTTAATAACGTCAAAATCTTCAGGAACATCTGTAAGAACATGCAGGTCCATATCGACAAGTGAAGATGCCAGATACTCAACAGTGGCAAAACCCTGACCGTACTTTGAACACGCGTCGTACTTCTGAAGCAGTTCTGCCGGCAGAGACGCACCTGTCTTGTAATGCTTGGCATACACATCGAGCACCTCGGGCTCAAACGCCCAATGTTCGTTTATTTGTGAGGGAAGTTCGACGAAGTCACGCTCCACGCCAGCCACGTTATTGTAATGTACGTCACGCATGAAAGAGTGCAGGGCATGGCCAAACTCATGGAACATTGTAGTTACGTTGTCTACAGTCTGCAACGCTGGACGGTCTGCCGAAGGCGGTGTCATACTGCATACGTTCACCACAACCGGGGCTACTCGCTTGCCTTCCTCGTAGGTCTGTCCACGGAAAGAGGTGCACCAGGCTCCGGCCCTCTTGCCGTCGCGAGGAAAATAGTCACTGTAGAAAACGGCAAGCATGGTGGAGTCGCGGTCGTACACCTCCCAGGCATTGGCTGTATGTTCATATGCCGGCAACTCGCTGGTTACATTCTTGAAGGTTACGCCATACAAACGATTTGCCGTATAGAATACGCCCTTCAGGACATTGTTGATTTCGAGGTATTCCGAGAGTTCTCGCTCGTCGAAATTGAACTTGGCTGTGCGTGCCTTTTCCATATAGTAACGATAGTCCCAACCTTCAGGCTCGCAATCAAGACCATCCTTCTTCATCTCTTCGCGTATGTCATTGAGTTCCTCCTTTGCCTTGGCTACGGCTGGAGTCCATATCTGGTCGAGCAGGTTATAGACTGCTTCTGGGGTCTTAGCCATACGGGTATCAAGAATCTGCGAAGCACAGTTTTTAAATCCCATCAGACGAGCCCGCTCCAAACGCAGCCTAACCAGTTTGGTAGAAATCTCCTTGTTGTCGTATTCGTTGTCTGTGTTGCCACGGTTGCAGTATGCCTCGTAGACGCGACGACGCAGTTCGCGATTCTTGCAGTACTGCAGGACTGGGTTGCACGACGCTCTCTGCATGTTGAAGAACCATTTTCCTTCTTCGCCCTGTTCCTTTGCCATAGCAGAGGCACGGTCAATGTCGCCCTGCGAGAGTCCCTCGAGTTCTCTCACATCTTCAACCTTGACGAAGGTGTTGTTCGTCTCGTGAAGCAGATTGTTGGAGAACTGCAACTGAAGGGCAGAAATCTCCTGGTTGAGTTGGCGCAACTTCTCCTTGTTCTCTGCGCTCAGGTTGGCTCCGCTTCGCTCAAATTGCTTGTATATCTTCTCCAGGACTTTCTGCTGTTCGTGAGTCAGTTGCTCACTCGACGCATCGTCATAAACTGACTTCACACGACTGAAGAGTTGCTCATTCATATACATATCGTCAGAATGGGCAGACAGGATAGGCTGTATCTCCTTTGCCAGGTCTCTGTATTCCTCTGTCGAATTACTGCTGGTCAGCGGATAGAAGGTGCTGGTTGCACGCTCAAGAGCCTTGCCACTCTGGTCCAGCGCAGCAATAGTATTTTCAAAAGTAGGGGGTTGCTTGTTCTCGGCTATAGCCTTGATTTCTGCTTTCTGGAGTGCAACACCATGCTTTATGGCATCTCTATAATCGTTTGTGGTTAAATCTTCAAACGATTCTACTCCATGCTTGTTCTCACTCTTCTCGAGCAGTTTGTTCTTGTGCAACACTGTCTCCATTTCTACAGCAACATTTTCGTTGACTATCTCAACTGGTTTACAGCCCGACACCGTAGCAAGCAATGCGAGGGCTGAGATATAATATTTTTTCATTATGTTATGTTTATTCTTCACAAAGTTATACAATTATAACAAAAATGCCAACAATAGTTGGCGCAACCGACAAACCCTGTGAGGGAGGTCTTAGCACACTAACCCAAAAACC
>CAMAFX010000059.1 GCA_945833925.1 uncultured Prevotellaceae bacterium | reverse complement strand
AGTATTTGCTCTACAAAAAGTTTAGTTATTGCGTATTCAGTTATGCCTCGCCAGTTGGACCTCCAAATGGAGCTATAGTTCGGCCTTGACCCTGTTTTTGAATTTCAGGAAGACGAATCTGTCCGAAAGCCTGTTCGTAACGATTAACATTCTCCTGCAATGCGAAAAGAAGACGCTTCGCATGTTCTGGTGCCAATATAATACGACTCTTCACCTTAGCCTTAGGAAGACCAGGAAGCATACCTATAAAATCAAGAACAAACTCACTGCTTCCATGAGCAATCATAGCGAGGTTTGCATAAGTACCCTCTGCAACTTCTGGGCTCAATTCAATTTGCAACTGACCCGGTTTATTTTCATTAGCCATAAATATAAAATATTTAAATTAATCATTTTAAAACTTTTCTTCCATCAATGATGAAAATTCCTTTTGAGGACATGCGGAATTGACGTCCCAGGAGATCACATCTAACTCTACCACAAATAGACTGACACTCATTACGTACCACGTCTATTTCTGAAACAATTCCGGACACGTTATAATGTATTACAATCTGAGGCTGAATCAAAGGCGAATAATCCTCCTCGTCATTGCCAAACAAAAGAAAGGCGCCTTCGGGAATCACCACGGAATACATTCCCCCTTCAACAATTCTTTTGTCCAGCTTAATTGAGATTGCACAACTGTATAATTGATCCGTATATGATTCAATACTTGCAGAACAGACTACCCTTCCATTAGAATCCTTTACACAAAGACCCTGATCATAATTATCATCATTCTTTTGCAGCCTAAAAGCATTAGGGAAAGCCACAACAAACTGAGTCAGTTCATCCAACATGGCACTATCAGAAGGTACAGCAATCCAATTGCCCCCCTCCTTCTCAAAATCATATTCCTCATCAAGAATCCAGTCGTCATCATCTCCGTCAAACACAAAATCATCAACACCGCCCGTGGTATTGTCATCAGGCAATGATGAAAATGCATTAGACTGAAACATTAACGTCCCCGCAAGAAAGCAAAGAATACACTTGAGCCTCATTATAGATGTAGCAACCTTTAGGATTTAACAGAAGAATTAAAAGACTTAGAATTCAGTAGAGTAAAAGGAAAAAGAAGAACTTAAAGAAGAGAGGATTCTCCGCCTATCAGCGAAGAATCTTCTTTCCATTCTTAATATAAATTCCCTTAGAAACAGAATCTAATCGTCTTCCCGACAAATCATAAATATAGCCATTGTCAGGTCTTGCAGAATCAACAACAACAGAATTTATGTCTGTTGCAGCATTTTGCAAATCTACAGTAATCGAGTTACTCCAATATCCCACACTACCATCTGCGTCTACAGCACGTACCTTATAAGTATAGATACCTGGCTGCATACCCTTGAAAGAGTAGCTGGTTTGAGATGAAGTAACCATATCTTCTCCTGCTACAGATGTTATCTTTCTCCTTACCTTAAGTGCCTCTTCAGTCCATGCGACAGACGAAGGCTCAAGACTTATACCGTCAGCAGGGAGTTCAACGCCATCAGTACAAACAGACAACAAGTTATTCAAAGAATTGATGCGATTACTTCCCTTAAGTTCCTCATAAGAATATTCGCCATCAAAAACGCCCAAGAAACCCAAATAGAAATTTGCCTTGTCAGCAACATTCTTCAAGCTAAAATAAAAATCACCATAGCTCCAAGAATTAACATGTAAAGTAAAGAATGCAAAATTGCCAGCGCCAACAGCTGCGACAGAAGGTATACCGTTAAGTGAAGCATCTCCAAGAGAACTACCATTTGAATTGAAGAGTGACAAGGTTGCTTCTGTCTCGCCAGTACCAACAGCAGTTACACCTACAAGGAATGTAGCAGTGCCACTTGTCGGAGCCTTAATAAGTGGAGTCTTAACCCATCCTATCGCACCACTCTTTCCTACACGCAAGAAGTATGGTGAACGATAGAGATACATACCTGTCCATCCTGAAGTAGTAAGGTTCTCGTCCAGAGTACTTGCAACATCCTTCGTTGTTCCAGAAATCTTCGTATAAAAACCTTCAAAGGTTTCTGCCAAGAGAGCACTTTCCCATGGATCCTTGTCAATAGTTCTTGTTACATGAACCTGATATTCCTTTGCACCACTTACAGAAGTCCAATTTGCTGTAAAGGCAGACTCCTTTTCGCTTACATTAGTTGCTTCATTAGCAACAGGAGTTCCAATACTTGCCTTACTGCCATTGAAGTCAAAAGTAATCAAACCATTAGATTCGTCAATATTCGTAATTGGCGCATGCATAAGGAACGTGCCGTCAGAGTTCTTTGTATTCAAGTCAGCTGCCGGTGTTGTTTCATCTGTAAGAGCAGTAACGTTATCTGTACCTGGGAATGGATCAGACGATGCAGAAGCACCGCCACTGTCATATGAGTTATCAGCTGCGATGATAGACATTCTCTGACGAGACTTTGTATTATTGACCTGGTTCTTGTCCCACACAGACTTGCTATAATCAACATGAAGAACAAGCATACCATGACCATAAATCTCACTGTCAAATCCCTTCTTCTGATGGTTTTCCAGCAAATAGAATTCGTCCTTGTTTGCCTTATTGTAAATTATATATGCTGTTGGACTGTCTGTAAGACATGGCATATTACAGATTCTCTGGGCAGAAGTCAACTCTATCGGTGTCAACCAACCAGAATACATACGCTCATAGCTGGTATATCCACATGGTACATAACCATAGTTTCCATTATAACAACCATAGTCCATCAAATCCCATACATCCATGCCCCAGTTGCTGGAATTTGTATCATAAAAATCGGGAATACCAAGGCAATGACTAAACTCATGGCATGCAGTGCCGATACCATCTATGCGTCCCGGATCTTCTTTTCCGTTACCATGAAGTTCAGAAGAACAAGCATATGTATTGACTGCCACACCATCCTGAGTAATATAAGTAGAACCAGTTGAACTGACAAGATTATACTCATGAGGCCAAATTGTATTCTCTGCTCCCTGTGCCTCACCATAACCCTGATATATTACATAAACCTGATCAACAAATCCGTCCCCGTCCCAATCGTAATCCTTATAGTTTACCTCTGCGTCTGCATTTTTAACGGCAGTCTTAACCATTTCGCCAACATTTCTGTCATCGTTTGCGGTATAATAAGAGACACCTCTTGGCATAGTGTACGGACCTACAACGTCAAATTCAAGGTCAAATTGTCCATAACTCTGCTCCAGGAAATAATCATGAACGGAACCACCCATTCCGTCTCTATTGTATCCCACCTTGTTGAAGTAATCAAGAAATTCGTTCTTGCCATATATGAAGTCAGGACCACCATAAAATTGTACAAGAATAACAAGTCCTTTCTTTGTTCCCTTGAAAGTGTTAGGATTAACTTCTGGAAGTTTAGCCCTGCTTCTTCTTGCAAGATTCTTTTCTGCAAGACGTTGTTCGCCTAACTGCATAAGCGAATCTACATTTATAAACTGCCATTTTCCTTCTCTCAACTGCAATCCACGTCCGTCTGCAGTCCTGTAATAATGAGCATTTTCGTCACCGACCAATTCGGCGACAAGCTTTGTTCCATCACTTAACGTAATGGTTTTCTTAACACCTCGCATAGCTGGTACTGCATAAGCAGCAGTGAAAGCCATTACAAAAGTGGCGATAGCTAAAACTAATCGTTTCATCGTATAATTTATTATTATTTAGATTTTTTCTATCCGACAATGTGTGCAAAGTTACAAAAAAATATCATAAGCAGTGCATAAACATCAGAAATTAACACGAACGCAACCCATAACGATAACTTAATGAACAAAAAATCCCCGTCTCTGAGGAAACGGGGATTATACGTATGTATGAAAAACTTATTATTTCACACGAAAAGGAACGTTAATCTTCTTAGCATCCTTACGAATCATGTTGTGAGAAACATTCAAGAAACGGCTTGCAGAACTTGTCACCTTGTGAGAAACCTTTTTGTGTGACTTCTTAGCATTCTTGAAAGTCTTATGTCCCTTAACCATGTTAGCATATGCATCAGGTAGGATTACTGCTATTTCACCTGCACCTTCTTTTAATTGCAACCAATTACCATCCGAAAAGTTTGCCATAGAAACAATTACAAGGTTAGCATCGAAAGCAATGACACCTTCTTCAAGAACACCCATGTAGCCAGCCTCCTTAACAGTCTCAAAGTCATTTCCTTTTGCCATATAGTATCCTGCAATAGAAGAAATACTGATCATACCATAACCATAATCAATGCCTAATTCATGAGGCATGAAATAAACACCTTCTGGATCGCAAGCGTTAATCTCAAGGTCATAGCTCAGGCTTGTATCATAGACTCCTGGCTCATTATAAGGATAGCCCTCGCCGAATGGGTAAACCACACGATAAAGACCTGGTGTCTTTGTTGATTCCATAATTTCTACTTCCCACGTGGTTGGCTCAAGACCGAACAATGTACCTACAGTATTGTCATAGAAAGCACCGGTACCAATTGATGCCCACTCTGAAGCTCCTTTAGAATACTCAAACACGCAAGAAGCACTTTCCTTAGCGTCTCCATCAGCATTGAAGGTTACAATTACAGCACGATACTTGCCAGGCTCTGTTACAGGAATACTAACACGAGCATTCTCCTTAATCTCAGCACTCTCAAGAGAACCATCAACAATAGCATTGGCAACTGTACCCTCAGCGTTAGAAGAAGGAGCAATAGCATACTTAGCGTAAGCAACATCTGCACCAAGAGTAAAGTCAACGACTGCAGAACTATTGTTTGAAGCATCTGTGAACATACCTACATAAGCTGCTGTTGCAGAATAATCAGTCTTTGTGAAACCAGGCAAAAGAAGGCTGAACTTACCACCGGTATTGCCATAATACCAGGCACCATCGTCCTGACGTGCCATACTGATAAGCATACCCTTTACAGGGAATGTAATCTCACCATTTTCCAATGTACCGCAGTATCCTGCAGCTGCAATATCTTCAAGTGCATTTCCGCCTTCCAAATAGTGGTCTGCCAAAGAGCGGATGGTGATTACACCATAACCCCAGTCCATACCAGTTTCGAATGGCTCAAGGTAAACCATATTTGGGTTTTCTGCGTGGATATACATGTAGTAATCCTTAGAACCATCAAACTCACCTGGCTCATTGTAAGGATAAGCTGCACCGTAAGGATTAACCAAACGATAGTAACCTGGCTGCAATGAGTTCTCCTGAATCTCAACCTTGTAAGGAATATTTTCTACATTAAAGAAAGTTGTCATACAGTCATCAGTATAAGTAGCATAACCAAGGCTTACCCATGGTGCTGGAATAACAGCAGAGAAAGTATACTTTGAGAAGCCATAAGGAGTTGTATAGTCATCACCACTGAAAGAAATGCTGATATTATCAACCTCGTCATACTCCATCTTAGTAGGGTCGTAAGAAGCAATAATCTTAGCCTCGCTTGCACCATCCTCAAACTTAACTGTAGAAGGAATGGTTACAGGAGCCTTCTCGAGAGACTGCTCAGAAACGAGGTTCAAAGTCACCTCACCCTTTGTGTTAATACGATTCAAGACGATTTCGAATACGTTGCCGTCCTCCGAGCCCTTGGTTAAAGTATATACAGAGGTGTTAATCTGCTCTGTCGGGAAATAAACCTCAAAAGAGTTAAGCAACTCTGCAGGAGTATACTCTGCGTGCTCGTCGCTACAAGCGGTGAGGCCTGCCAATAAAGGCAGAACCATCAACGCTGATAAAATTTTATTGAATAGTTTCATCTTTTCTCAATTTTAAATCTATTACTGAGCTACATAGGCGTTACTTGGGTCAGGGTTGTTCTGAGTAGTAAGAGCCTTGTTATTCTGAGTCTCATTTGATGAAATACAGAAGTTCATCCACATTGGGCGACCATCGGTCTTAAATCGCTCTGTTGCTGCGCAGTTAGAGTTGACGGTACGGTCAACAGACTTGTTAAGACGCTTATAGTCGAAGAAAAGAAGACCTTCACCCCAAAGCTCGATACGCTTCTGAAGGAACACCTCATCTACTACACTCTGAACTGTAGACTTAACACAGTTGTAAGAAGCGTAGCGGTAAGACTGCATAAATGTATTGAGCAGGCTTGCACCTTCTGCAGGATCAACGTGAGCGGCTGCTTCAGCCTCTGTGAGGTACATCTCTTCAACACGCATAACTGGGAATGCACAAGCGGCACCAACCTTACTTTCCTTAACGTCACCACTTCCTGGACGGAACTTGATAGCAGTATAGTCAGGGAAATCGCCACGCATATAGCTTGGATCATTTGGGTCAGATACAATGAGAGGCTCCTGACCTGCAAGTGGAGAACCAGCAGGTGCGATGAAGCTGAGCTTACGGAAGTCCTCGTCACTGATCTTGTCATACAAGTCTGAACCGATCATTGTGAAAGGCTCAGCTGCTGCATAACCGAAGGTAGCCTCGTTACACATCCATGAAGCCCAGTTGACAATACCTGTCTGAACAACATCATCATCAGCTGTTGTGCTTGAACCCCACATCCAAGATGGTATAGAAAGATTATTGAAACCATTTGTAGTACTCAACCACTGATCCTGAGTTGTTGGTGAACCTGCGTGATTGTTGATAGCATTACGAGCTGCATTCTTTGCATTTGTGTACTCAGCTGCAGCCTCAGCAGTCTTACCAGTCTCCTCAAGATAACCTGCATTCCACATGTAAAGACGAGCCTGAAGACCATATACACAAGCCAAATCGGGCACAGTCTTGTTAGAACGATTGTACTTCACGATAAGGCGCTCAGCCTCCTTAAGGTCGCTAAGGATGAACTTATACATCTCCTCATGAGTAGCACGTGGATTGTTTGTAGCAACAGACTCAGGAGTATCCTCTGTTACAATAGGCATTGTAAGGTAAGACACATCAACTCCATCCTCATTCTTGTTATCATGAGCATTGTTAGGAAGATACTCATACATACGAGCAGCATCCAGATAGAACAACGCACGGAAAGCATGAGCAACTCCGAGAGTACCCAGTTCAGAGCCCTTCAATGCACCGATTGCATTATTGGTGTTACTGATTGCCTTCCAATAGTAAGCCCAGAGAAAGAAAGAACTTACATAACGAGGACCGAGTTTATTATCCTCACTCCATGATGTATACCAGTTGTAACCACTACTTACAACACACTGGTCTGCTGTCATGACGTCACGGATATGCATTATTGATCCGTATCCCCAGTCATAATGGAAGTCAGAACTGTATGTAGCCAAGCTATTGAAAGATGCAGGCATTGCCCATACAAGAGCCTCAGAAGCCTTGCTTGAAGATTTGAGTACGTCGTCAGTGATAGTACTGGTTGGTACCGTCTCCTGGATACAGCTGCCCAGAGTCATAGAGCCTGCACACGCTGCAACCATAAATAATTTATATAAATTTTTCATCGTTATCTACTTAAATTATTAGAATGTTACGCTAACACCTGCACTGATTGTACGGATTGGTGAATAATAACTTGCATTTGAACTACCATAACTAAGACTTGTGGCAGCTGTACGTGGGTCAAGACCCTGACGTGCAGACCACAACCACACGTTAGTAGCATTCAGGTAAACACGAACCCTATCAATCTTAGCCTTGCGAGTAAGAGTTGCAGGAAGTGTATAACCAAATGTGAGATTCTGGAGACTCAGATAGTTTGCCTTAGTAAGGAAGCGTGTACTCTGACCATTTGAATACTGGTCGCCAAACTGCAGACGAGGAATGTCTGTATTCTGGTTCTGTGGAGTCCATGCGTTCAAAATATCAGCATGATAGTTCTGACCCTTTGTGTTAGAAACAGGACTACTCATGAAAGAAGCATAGTCGCTGTCATACACCTTACCACCAAGCTGATAAGCAAAGTCAGCAGTGAAGTCGAAATCATAGAGCTGAATAGTTGTATTAAAACCACCATGCAACTTTGGGAGAACGTTCTCTGAGACGATATAATCTGTTGCATCACTGTATGTAGTAGTTGCATATTTCTCGCTGCTGTAGAGTTGGCGTCCCTTTTCGTCCACCTTTGGAGTTGTGCCGTCTGCTTCCATCAAGGCTACGCTTCTCCACCACATTGAAGAACCTGCCTTCGAAGGATCATAAGCTGCATCATGAGTCATTGTCCACGTATCCTGAGTGTAAACACCTGCATACACAGGCATATAGTATGTACCCAGACTCAAACCTTCTGCATGGAACATATTACCACTGTAGTAACCCTCATACGACTTTCCGTTGAAATCATAGACGAGACTATTCTTTCTCTCGTCTGGAATCATAGAAATCTTATTCTTGTAGTGTGTAAGGTTGAGACCCACATTCCACTTGAAGTTCTTCATACGAATAATCTCCGCATTCAACTCAACCTCGACACCATGGTTAACCATATCACCGATGTTGTCATAGTAACCTGTATAACCTGTTGAGATTGGAAGAGAGAAGAAGTAGAGCATATCGCTGGTCTTACGCCAGAAGTACTCAACACCACCGGTCAAACGATCCTTGAAGAGGCTAAACTCAACACCAGTGTTCATTTCACCAACTGTCTCCCATGTAATATTCTCGTTCTTCTTTGTAGTACTTGGCTTAACGGCTGCATTTCCGTTAGAGTTTACAAGAGTATAACGGTTTGTGTAGAGGAAGCTTGGGATGTTATCATTACCAATCTCACCATAGCTAATCTTATACTTCAGGAAGTCTACCCACTTAACGTTCTTCATGAACTTCTCTTCAGAAACGACCCATGAAGCACCAGCACTGTAGAAGTTACCCCAACGATGATCCTTAGCAAAACGGCTTGAAGCCTCACGGCTGTAACTTGCACTCAAGAAGTACTTCTGAGCGTAGTTATACTGAGCACGGAAACGGTAACCCTCGTTGTTATAGTCACCTGTAGAAGAACCTGAGTTTGATCCATCTGTAATTGCACCAGCCAACTCAAGGTTAGTAGGGTCGAACATATTGCTGCGGCTTGCACTCAAACCATAGCTCTGGCTACGGTAGTAGTCGTGAGCTGCCATAACCTCAACATCGTGCTTGCCAAACTGGTGAGCCCAGTTCAACTGCTGGATGAAGTCATAGTTCCAGGTACGAGCGTGACCCTTGGCAATGATACCATTAGAAGTTGCGTAGTTACCATAGTATGGGTTAGTAAGACTTGTGCTACGATTCTCGTCAAGGTTCATTGTGTTGTTGCTGGTGAACTTGAAGTCCTTAGCAAAACGAATCTCAACGAAACCGTTTGCGGTTGCACTATTGCCCTCCCACTGGTTGAGGTCAATCTGCTGTGACTGAATAGCATTCGAACCAGACATGAAAGGACGAGACATACCTGCGTTTCTTCCATCAGCCCAGTCGTACATCAGAAGACCATTGGCATCAACACGAATACGGCCCTGACCGTCACGAATATAAAGAGGATAGATAGGTGCGATCTGAGTTGCAGAAGCAAAGATGTTAGCAGAAGAGTTACTTGCACCATCCTCGAGCATAGACTGAGCTGAGTAGTGGCTATAAGAAAGGTTAGCACCAACCTTCAACCAATCCTTTGCCTGCAAGTCTGCCTTCAAACGACCATTAAAGTTTTCCATGCCACTGTTGTATGTAATACCCTTATTGTTGGTATATCCAAAACTTGCATAGAAGTTGCTCTTGTCTGTAGCATTGCTAACATTGATGTTATATTCCTGACGAAGGCTGTTGCTATAAGCTGCATCAAGCCAGTTGTCGGGAGTAAGATAATAATCCTCACCACCATAGTTAACAAGACGACCAAGCTTTGCATTAGGATTCATCTTGCCATTCTGACCAATCATCAACTGTCCTGCAGGAACATCAAATACATTCATACCAAGACCGTAATCGCCAGCAGTTGTCAAGTTGTTGTTTGCCCAAACGTTTGCAGCAGCGGCATCCAGGCCCTGTGCATTTACACCATAGTTGTAAAGAGACTGATAGTATGTCTCATAGTATTGAGCAGGATTGTTAATGGTCTTGTACTCACGCTGAGCACGGCTGTTTGAGCCCCACTTAGCATCGAAGTTAACCTTTGCACCATGACCAGCCTTACCCTTCTTGGTTGTGATGATGATGACACCATTGGCAGCACGGGCACCATAGAGTGAAGTTGCGGCAGCATCCTTCAGGATGGTCATGCTCTCAACGTCAGAAGTATTGATTGTGTTCATATCTCCAGGGAAAGGAGCACCATCAACGACAATCAAAGGATATGTACCAGCAGTGATAGAGCTGATACCACGAATACGAATAGAAGGACTGTTGTTTGTAGGGTCACCTGAAGGGTTGAACAACTCAACACCAGCTACGTGACCAGTAAGAGCATCCAATGCATTAGTGCTCTGCAAAGACTCGATGTTCTCTGCACCAACAACCTTTGCACTACCAGTAAAGCTTGCCTTGGTTGCAGAACCATAAGCAACGACCATAACGTCGTCCATTACTCTGGCATCACTCTCAAGAGCAACTGCCATACCATTACGAGGAGTTGCATTTACAGTTCTCATACCCATGTAGCTGAACTGCAGCTGCTTTACACCGGCAGGAACTTTAAGTGTAAACTTACCGTTAGCGTCTGTCAGGACACCATTACCTGTACCAGGAACACGAACAGCGGCTCCAATCAAAGGTTCGCCCGTCTCAGCCTCGGTAACAGTACCGGTAATCTGCTTCTGGGCGAATGCCATGCTTGTCATCATAAAAAGACAAACAAGGACTAACCATAATTTTTTACCCATGTTTTGATTGAGTTTTGATTAATAATTTAATAATGTATATGAATTTTTCTTTTTACCCATTCACAATCAATGGATTTCAGCCCCCCTAACGACAACCGATAGTCAGCTGAGGACTTAAAAAATCACACCGATTGATGCGCAAAATTAATAATTTTTAATTAAACAACCAATTATTTCTTAACAAAAAATAATTTTCGACCTGTTTTGCTAACAGAATAGTTAATATTTCTTTCGTTTTACCAACAAATTCACAACAAACAAGCGTACCAAAAAGGCGAAGAACTTCAATCGGTAGTCCTTCGCCTTTTATAAAGTAATAGAATAGAATCAAATTAAGATAAATCGACTCTTACTCTTCAAATAAAGCTTTCATAAATGAGTTTAAGTCCCTTTCCAAATCTGGCATCAGCTCCCCACTTAGAATCTGCTGTTCTTCATCAACCAGATAGATGTCGCACAACGTCTCATGATCACCGTCAACTAAAACAAAAGAGAATGGGTGCAAAATGGACATTTTGTCTATTTCCGGACGGAGCGCATCCAAACGAGCATAGAGGATTGGAGTGACGAGATCATAAAAATCTTCTTCTTTTCTATTTATCCATTGCTCTACAACGCAACGATTTAACTCCTGGTCGTCATCATCATAGGCAAGGAAGTCTCCAGTCTCCTGACGGATCTCGAGATGAATGTCTGTTAACACTGCATCCTTGCCGACCGGATACTTTGCTATGATCTTATGAATAGCACGATCTATTTCCTGAATGGTTTGCTGAGTTGGTTCCATATACTTTAAAGATTACGTCCGTGACACTGCTTAAACTTCTTACCCGAACCACATGGACAGAGGTCGTTACGTCCAGGCAGTTTCTCTGCCTGGAAAGGCTGCTGCCGGCGAGCCTCCTCACTACGTGTATCCTGCATTGCTGCAGCACGCTGTGCGGGGTCTTCCAAACCGCCTCGACTCTCAGCATACTGTGGGCGGCCATACTGTGGGCGTCCGTACTCTGGACCGCGGCTTGGCATTTCACGTGGAGCCTCGCGAACCTGCTGTTCTGCAACTCGATTAGGCATATCTGAGCGCTGAGGCATCTGAGTCGGAACCTTACCAGCCTGCTGATCTTCAGGAGCCTGTGTTACCTGTGGAGGAAGCTGACCTCTCATAAGGATGCTGACGGTCTTATTATTGATAGTGTCGACCATTGAATCGAACAACTTCACGCTCTCGAGTTTGAAGATCAACAGAGGATCCTTCTGTTCGTAACTTACGTTGTTTACAGAATGTTTCAACTCGTCAAGCAGACGAAGGTTCTCCTTCCAAGCCTCATCAATTGTATGAAGAAGTATTATCTTCTCAAATGCCTTGACCAGGGCCTGTGACTCTGTCTCATATGCCTCTTTCAAATTAACGGTTATCTGATAAACGCGTCGACCGTCTGTTATTGGAACAAGGATATTCTCATACATCTGTCCCTGTGGGCTCTCGTAGATATTCTTGATAACGGGGAAAGTAATATTTGCAAGAGTAGAAGTCTTTTCCTTGAAACGTGCCATTGCAGCCTGATAAGCCTCTTCGCAAAGGTCGTCAAGTCGATTTCCGCAGTCACGGAGTTTCTTTTCTGTGAAAGGAATCTCCATAGCAAGAATCTCTATGAACTTCTCTTTCATTGCATCATAAGTATAGTTCTCTATGATGTGGCAAACACGGTCCCAAATCATATTACTGATATCCATACCTATACGCTCACCCATAAGAGCATGGCGACGCTTCTCGTAGATTACGGTACGTTGTTTGTTCATAACGTCATCGTATTCAAGCAAACGCTTACGTACACCGAAATGATTCTCCTCGACCTTCTTCTGCGCACGTTCGATGCTGTTAGAAATCATTGAGTGCTCAATCATCTCACCATCCTTGAATCCGAGACGATCCATAACCTTTGCTATGCGCTCGCTTGCAAAGAGACGCATCAACTTATCCTCAAGACTGACAAAGAACACACTGCTACCGGGGTCACCCTGACGGCCAGCACGACCACGCAGCTGACGATCGACACGACGGCTTTCATGACGCTCGGTGCCAATGATGGCAAGACCACCCGCAGCCTTTACCTCTGGCGAAAGCTTGATATCCGTACCACGACCAGCCATGTTGGTTGCAATAGTCACAGCACCCAATCCATTCTGACTCTGTCCTGCCAATGCCACGATGTCTGCCTCTCTCTGGTGCAATTTAGCATTGAGCACCTGTGGCTCGATCTTCATACGCATCTTTACCATCTTGGCAAGCATCTCACTGATTTCAACACTCGTTGTACCGACAAGCACAGGGCGTCCACTCTCGCGCATCTTTGCAATTTCCTCGATTACGGCATTGTACTTCTCGCGCTGTGTCTTGTAGACACGGTCGTTCATATCATTGCGGGCTATAGGACGGTTTGTAGGAATCTCGACAACATCCAGCTTATAGATATCCCAGAATTCTCCAGCCTCTGTAATGGCAGTACCTGTCATACCCGAGAGCTTGTGGTACATACGGAAGTAGTTCTGCAAGGTGATAGTCGCAAAAGTCTGGGTTGCAGCCTGAATCTTGACATGTTCCTTTGCCTCGACAGCCTGATGCAAACCGTCGCTCCAGCGACGTCCTTCCATGATACGACCAGTCTGCTCGTCGACAATCTTAACCTCGCCATCAACAATTACATACTCGTCATTGAGGTTGAACATAGCATAAGCCTTGAGCAACTGCTGGATGGTATGTACACGTTCACTCTTCACTGCATAGTCTGTATAGAGTTCATCCTTCTTAGCCAAACGTTCCTCAGTAGAGAGAGACTGGTTTCCTTCGAGTTCAGAAATCTGGCTGACGATGTCTGGCAACACGAAAAGAGAGGCATCATTCACCTGATTTGCCATCCAGTCATTACCCTTGTCGGTAAAGTCAACACTGTTCTGCTTCTCCTCGACAACGAAATACAGAGGTTCAACACACTCAGGCATACGCTTGTTGTTGTTCTCCATATATATTGCTTCGGTCTCAAGCATTCCTGTCTTTATACCAGGTTCTGAAAGGTATTTGATAAGCGCCTTGTTCTTTGGCCATGCCTTGTGACTACGGTACAACTGCAGGAAACCCTTAGCCATCTTTGCCTTGTCATTCGATGCTGTTGCTTCCTTTATAAGAGACTTTGCCTCGGCAAGGAACTGAGTTGCCAGCTGGCGCTGAACTCCAAAAAGTTTTTCCACCAGCGGCTGCCACTGCTCGAATTGCTGATCTTCGCCCTTAGGCACAGGCCCACTGATGATAAGAGGTGTACGCGCATCATCGATAAGCACAGAGTCAACCTCATCGACGATTGCAAAGTTGTGACCACGCTGCACAAGATCCTTTGGATTTGTAGCCATGTTATCACGAAGGTAGTCAAAACCGAACTCGTTGTTGGTACCGAAGGTGATGTCGGCAAGGTATGCCTGGCGACGTGCCTCGCTGTTTGGCTGATGCTTGTCGATACAGTCAACACGCAAGCCATGAAACATATAGAGAGGACCCATCCATTCAGAGTCACGCTTTGCCAGATAGTCGTTGACTGTTACCACGTGAACGCCATTACCGGTAAGAGCATTCAGGAATACAGGACAGGTAGCGACAAGTGTCTTACCCTCACCGGTGGCCATCTCGGCTACCTTACCCTGATGAAGAACCGTACCACCGAAGAGCTGTACATCATAGTGTACCATATCCCAAAGGGTGTCATTACCTCCTGCTACCCAGTGATTATGATATACAGCCTTGTCGCCATCGATATCCACAAAGTCATAGCGGGTAGCGAATTCACGGTCGAGGTCGGTTGCAGTCACCTCAATGTTCTCGTTGTTTGCGAGACGCTCTGCTGTACTCTTTACGATAGCAAACGCTACGGCACGAACTTTCTCCAGTTCCTCTTCGTAACGTTCCAGAACGTCTTTCTCAAGTTTGTCTATCTGAGCAAAGATTGGAGCACGGTCCTGTATCTCGGTCTCCTCAATCTTAGCCTTCAATGCACTAATCTGCTCCTTGAGGTCGTCGGCAGAATGTTGCACCTGATTCTTAATCTCTTGAGTTTTTGCACGCAGTTCGTCGTTGGACAAAGCCTGGATTTGAGGATAGACCTCAAGTACCTGCTTTACCAAAGGCTGAATTGCCTTCAGGTCTCGGCTTGCCTTGTTGCCGAAGATCTTGCTTAGAATGTTTACTAATTTCATATGATGTTTTTATTTTATTACATTATTTATATATATAGA
>CAMAFX010000058.1 GCA_945833925.1 uncultured Prevotellaceae bacterium | reverse complement strand
ACGACCCCATGATTAACAGTCATGTGCTCTAACCAACTGAGCTACTGAAGCAGTTGCATCTGGAGAAGACTTTCAGAAATTCGTCTTTGCGCTTCAGGATGGGCTTGAACCAACGACCCCATGATTAACAGTCATGTGCTCTAACCAACTGAGCTACTGAAGCAGTATTGACGGGTCAAGGTGACCCAGTTTGCGAATTTTTGAGTTTTTCTCTCAAATGCGGTGCAAAAGTAGTTGTTTTTTCGGAATTATGCAATATCTTTGCAAAAAAAAATCAAAGAATGATGAAAATATTAGGAATCGGTAATGCTCTGGTAGACGTCTTGGCGTTGCTGGAGGACGATTCTCAACTGAAGGAATTTGGTTTGCAGCGTGGTGGCATGATGCTCATCGACGACGCCCGTCAGACCGAGATAGGCAACTACCTGAGCAGGTACAGGACGAAGATGTCGACTGGAGGCAGTGCCGGCAATGCTGTCCTTGCGCTGGCAAACCTTGGTGCCGGACCGGGCTTCATAGGCAGAGTGGGCAAGGACGAGATGGGCAGGTTCTTTTCGGACAACTGCCGTGAGCACGGCATCGATGCCCGGTTGATAGAAGCCGACGGCATGACCGGCGTGGCAAACACCTTTATATCGACAGACGGCGAGCGCACCTTTGCCACCCATCTGGGTCAGGCTGCATGCATGTCGGCACAGGATGTGTCGAAGGATATGCTCCAGGACTACGGATTGCTGCACATCGAGGGCTACCTGGTACAGAACCACGACCTGATAGAGACGGTGGCGCGCATTGCCAAGGAGCTTGGTATGAAGATAAGCATAGACCTGGCAAGTTACAACGTGGTGAAGTCGGACCTCGCCTTCTTCCGCCACCTGGTGAGCGAGTATGTCGACATAGTCTTTGCCAACGAGGAGGAGAGCGAAGCCTTCACCCAGGGCAAGGCACCCGAAGACGCATTGTGCGAGATAGCCGGTATGTGCGAGGTGGCAGTGGTGAAGATAGGCAAGCGAGGCAGCATGGCCAAGTGCGGATCTGAGAGCTGCCGCGTGCCGGGACAGACGGCAAACGTGGTGGACACAACCGCGGCGGGCGATTTCTTTGCAGGCGGTTTCCTGTATGGATATGCACACGGATGGTCGTTGCAGGAGTGTCTCGAGACTGGCACCCTGCTGGCTGGCAATGTCATTCAGGTGATTGGAACAAGACTGAGCGACGAGGCTTGGGAGGATATCAGAGCAAAGGTAAGGAAATGATGAAAAAGATATTTTTATTTATATTGGTGCTGTGTGGCATGACTGCCAGGGCTCAGAAGTCGGAGAACCACAACGGAAGCATCGCCAGAAATCTGGAGACGTTCAACGACATCTATCGTCAGCTGGACCTGCTCTATGTGGACACTCTGAGCGCTGACACCGTGATAGGATGGGGCATCAACGCCATGCTTGGCAACGTAGACCCCTACACCACATACTATCAGCAAGACGACGACGAACTGATGGTCATGGCTCAGGGTAAGTATGCCGGCATCGGTTCGGTGATCAGGTATCATAAGAAAGAGGACAGGGCGGTGATAAGCGAACCATACGTGGGCAGCCCGAGCTACAATGCCGGACTGAAGGCTGGCGACGTCATACTCAGCATCGACGACAAGGACGTCAAGGGATGGTCGACATCGAAGGTCAGCAACACCCTGCGTGGTGAGGCTGGCACGACATTCAAGCTGAAGGTGCAGCGCCCAGGCGAGAAGGACCCACGCTCGATAACCATCACCAGACAGACCATCAGCATACCCCATCTGCCATACTACGGCATGCTTGACAACAGTGTGGGCTACATCGTACTGCTTGGCTTCACCGAAGGCGATGCGCAGCAGGTGCGTGCCGCACTGATGGCATTGAAGGAGCAGGGTGCCAAGTCGTTAGTGCTCGACCTCAGGGGCAACCCAGGCGGTGCGCTCGATGTGTCGGTGGACATAGCCAACCTGTTTCTGCCAAAGGCAACGAAGATAGTATATACGAAGGGAAAGAACCAGTCGTCGAACAGAGATTACTACACCCGACTGAAACCTGTCGACACCATCATGCCGATAGCCGTGCTGGTGGATGGCGAGAGTGCTTCGGCAGCCGAGATTCTGAGCGGTTCGATGCAGGACATGGACCGTGCCGTGATAATCGGTTCGCGCACCTACGGCAAGGGTCTGGTGCAGAGCATACGCGAGGTTCCCTACGGCGGTTCGCTGAAGATAACCACCGGCCGCTACTACATACCGAGCGGCAGATGCATACAGGCACGCGACTACCGCCACCTGAATCCCGACGGTTCGGCAAAGGAACTGCCCGACAGTCTGACGAATGTCTTCCATACACTCGGCGGACGTGAGGTGAGAGACGGCGGAGGCATCAAGCCCGATGTCAGCGTACAGAACGACACACTGCCAACCATCGTCTACGACGTGGCAGCCAGCGACGCCATGTTCGACTTCTGCACCCACTATGCCCAGACACACGAGAGTATTGCTCCTGCAGGCGAGTTCAAACTGACGGATGCCGACTACGAGGAGTTTATCTCCTATGTCGACACGGTAGACCTGAAGTACAACCGACGCAGCGAGGAGGTGCTCGGTCTGCTGCACGACATAGCCAAGCGTGAGGGCTATCTGCAAGAGGCGGAGGCTGAGTTCGAGGCTCTGAAGGCAAAGCTCAAGGGTGACTTGCGCCGCGACCTGTTGCGTTCGCGCGAGGACATCGAAATCTTCATCTGCGAGGACATAGTGCGCCGATATTACTATGAGGTTGGCGGATACAAGCAGATGCTGCAGCACGACAAGGTGCTGAAGCGTGCTCTCGAGATACTTGCCGACCCGAAGGAGTATAATAGTATTTTAGGGAGGTAAGTATGGGAGTTAGCGGGAGTTAGCGGTAACTCCCGCTAACTCCAGTACAATAATAAAACAAGAAAAAATGAGAAACAATAGAAAAAAGCTGAACCACTCCATTATGATGGGAGTGATGGCAATGGGAGTGCTGGTGCTTCTGGTCATACTTCTGTTCTGGTATATGATGCTCGGAGGACAGAATCCTGCCGAAACATTGCCTGCAGAGTGACAAGACACAGCTTGCACGACGGCAATGCACGACCTGCAGAGTGACAAGACACGGCATGCACGACGGCGAAAAAACTGCTGAAAGGCAGAAAAACAGGCGGAAAACCGTGTTTTTTGCACTTAATTATTAAATATTTAGGAGATAATGATGCTAAATATAAACTTTTTTGTAATTTTGCATCGTGAAACTGAGTGAGGGGCCCGAAAGAGTTCCTCACTTCTTTTTAAAGACACAGAAAGACAGGTAACAACATAAAAACACAAACAATCGTACAAAACGAAAACCTATGATTGAAAAAAAGAAAGTTGAACAGATTGTCAATGAGTGGCTCGCCAAGACTGACTATTTCCTGGTAGATCTCAGCATCAGCTTGGACGACAGAATCGTCGTGGTAATCGATCATGCAGACGGCGTCTGGATTGAGGACTGTGCAGAGCTCAGTCGCTTCATCGAAGACAACCTCAGCCGCGAGGAGGAAGATTACGAGCTGGAGGTGGGCAGTGCCGGTTTGGGACAGCCCTTCAGAGTGAAGCGCCAGTACGAGATTCACGTCGGCAAGAGCGTGGAGACACAGACCCTGGACGGAAAGAAATGGCAGGGCATACTGTCGAAGGTGGACGAGGATACATTCACGATTATTACCCAGCAGAAGATTAAGCCAGAGGGAGCAAAGCGCCCCAAACTGACAGACGTAGAGGTGGAGTTCCACTATGACGAGGTGGCGTTCACCAAGTACCTGATTAAAGTGAAATAAAACAAAACAAATATACAATGGCAACAGCAAAAAGTACCACAGAGACCATCAGCCTGAGAGATGCGCTGGTGGATTTTAAGGAGACAAAGAACATCGACCGCGCAACAATGATGAGCGTGCTCGAGGAGTGTTTCCGTAGTGTCATTGCCCGTACATACGGCACTGACGAGAACTATGACATCATCGTCAACCCAGACAAGGGTGACCTTGAAATCTATCGCAACCGTACCGTAGTGCCCGACGGCGAGGTGCAGGATCCAAACATGGAGATCTCGCTGAGCGACGCACGCAAGGTGGAGGCTGACTACGAAATCGGCGAGGAGGTTACCGAGCAGGTTCAGTTCAAGGACTTCGGACGCCGCAGCATCCTCACACTGCGTCAGACACTGGCAAGCCGCATCCTCGAACTGGAGCACGACACACTCTACAACCAGTACAAGGACAAGGTGGGCGAGATCGTGGCAGCAGAGGTTTATCAGACATGGAAGCGCGAGTCACTGCTCATCGACGACGAGGGCAACGAACTCTCACTGCCTCGCACTGAGCAGATTCCAAGCGATTTCTTCCGCAAGGGCGAGACAGCACGTGCCATCGTGCTTAACGTTGACAACACAAACGGCAACCCAAAGATTATCCTCAGCCGTACAAGTCCTATCTTCCTGCAGCGCATGCTCGAGCAGGAGGTTCCCGAGATCAACGACGGACTCATCACCATCCACAAGATTGCTCGTATCCCAGGCGAGCGCGCAAAGATTGCCGTAGAGAGCTACGACGAGCGCATCGACCCGGTAGGTGCATGTGTGGGTGTAAAGGGTAGCCGTGTTCACGGTATCGTTCGCGAGCTGCGCGGCGAGAACATCGACGTCATCAACTACACTCCCAACACCAAGCTCTTCATCACCCGCGCACTTAGCCCAGCCCGCGTGAACAGTGTAGAGTTGAACGAGGAGGAGCACAAAGCAAACGTATACCTCGACCCAGATCAGGTAAGCCTGGCTATCGGTAAGGGTGGTCTGAACATCAAGCTTGCAAGTATGCTGACCGGTTTCACCATCGACGTATTCCGCGAGACACAGCAGGACGACGACGACGTCAACCTCGACGAGTTCAAGGATGCTATCGAGCCTTGGATTATCGACGAGCTGAAGAAGCTGGGTATGGAGACAGCACGTGACGTGCTCGGTGCTTCACGCGAATTTATCATCCAGAAGGCAGACCTCGAAGAGGAGACTGTTGACGAGGTGCTGAATATCCTGGCTGCAGAGTTTGAATAATAATTCATAATTCTTATTGCTTGGGTCCGTCTTGCACACAGCAACGGCAGCCGGGCACAGGGAGCATCGATTATGAATTAAGAATTATGAATTAAGTTAAGAGAAAATGAGCGTAAGATTAAATAAAGTAATAAAAGAATGTAACGTAGGTCTGCAGACAGTTGTAGACTTCATGAAGAAGAAGGGCTTCACGGAGATTGAGGCAAATCCTGCACAGAAAATCAGTGACGAGCAGTACCAAATGCTCCTGGACGAGTTCAACAGCGACCAGGCTCAGCACAAGGAAGCTGAGGAACTGGTGAAGCAGCAGCGCAAGGAAAAGGAGATACGCGAGCAGAAGCGTGAGCAGAAGCGCGAAGAGGCTGTGCTGGAAACACGCACCATCAGTCAGCCAAAGATTCTTGGCAAGATTGACCTCGATGGCGGACGTCCTGCATCAAAGCCTGCTGAGGCTGCGAAGCCAGAGGTTAAGCCTGCCGTAGAGACTCCGAAGCCAGAAGCTAAGCCTGTCGAGACTCCGAAGCCAGTGGTTAAACCCGCAGAAAAGCCTGTCAAGACTCCAAAGCCAGAGGTTAAACCCGTTGCAAAGCCCGTAGAGACTGCGAAGCCAGTTGTAAAACCAGCTGCAGAGGCTCCAAAGGAAGAACATGTGGTGTCTGTATCGCCATCAGCATCGACAAGCCACGATGACGGAGTGTTCCGCCTGAACCATGAGTCGCAGCCCAGCGTACAGTTTAACGTAGTTGGCAAGGTAGACCTCTCTGCTCTGAACCAGAGCACTCGTCCAAAGAAGAAGTCGAAGGAGGAGAAGCGCAAGGAGCGCGAGGAGAAGGCAATGGCTCAGAACGGCGGCCAGAACGGCGAGCGCAAGAAGCGTGCACGCATCGGCAAGGAGCGCGTTGACGTGAATGCCGAGGGTGCAAAGATTCAGCAGAATCAGGGTAAGCGCAACAATAACAACAACAATAACAACAACCAGCAGGGTCAGGGCAAGAAGAAGCAAAAGAACCAGCCTCGCCAGCAGCAGGTGGTACAGCCTGAGGTTAGCGACGAGGAGGTAGCAAAGCAGGTACGCGAGACACTGGCACGCCTGACGAGCAAGGGCTCGAAGATGGGCAAGGGTGCCAAGTATCGCCGCGAGAAGCGCGATGCCATCCGCCAGGGTCTGGAGGAGCAGATGGAGAACGAGGCAGCAGAGAGCAAGACGCTGAAGCTGACAGAGTTCGTTACTGCCAACGAGCTTGCTACCATGATGGACGTGCCTGTAACCCAGGTCATCGGTACCTGTATGAGCATCGGTATCATGGTAAGTATCAACCAGCGTCTGGATGCCGAGACCATCAACATCGTTGCCGACGAGTACGGTTTCAAGACCGAGTACGTCAGTGCAGAGGTTAGCGAGGCTGTCATCGAGACAGAGGATGACGAGGAGGATCTCGTAGCACGTGCTCCAATCGTCACCGTCATGGGTCATGTTGACCACGGTAAGACCAGTCTGCTCGACTACATCCGCCAGACCAACGTCATCGCCGGTGAGGCAGGTGGTATCACCCAGCACATCGGTGCTTACAACGTGAAGCTTGAGGACGGACGTCACGTGACATTCCTCGATACTCCAGGTCACGAGGCATTTACCGCCATGCGTGCCCGTGGTGCCCAGGTTACTGACATCGCCATAATCATTGTTGCAGCCGACGACGACATCATGCCCCAGACCAAGGAGGCTATCGCTCATGCCACTGCAGCCAATGTGCCCATCGTGTTCGCCATCAACAAGATTGATAAGCCAACGGCTAACCCCGACAAGATAAAGGAGGGTCTGGCTGCCATGAACTTCCTCGTCGAAGACTGGGGTGGCAAGTACCAGAGCCAGGATATCAGTGCCAAGAAGGGTATCGGAGTAGATGAGCTTCTTGAGAAGGTGCTTCTCGAGGCTGAGATGCTCGACCTCAAGGCAAACCCCAACCGCAAGGGTACGGGTACCATCATAGAGAGTTCGCTCGACAAGGGACGCGGCTACGTGGCAACAGTGATCTGCAGCAACGGTACCCTGCGTGTGGGCGACGTGATGCTGGCAGGAACAAACTACGGCCGTGTGAAGGCTATGCTCGACGAGCGTGGCCGCCGTGTCAAGGAGATTGGTCCTTCTCAGGCTGCTACCATCCTCGGTCTTAACGGTGCTCCAACGGCTGGTGACTCGTTCCACGTTATGGACAGCGACCAGGAGGCACGCGAACTTGCCAACAAGCGCGAGCAGCTGGCACGCGAGCAGGGTCTGCGTACCATGAAGCGTATCGACCTCAACGAGATTGGTCGTCGTATCGCTCTTGGTGACTTCAAGGAACTCAACATCATCGTCAAGGGTGACGTGGATGGTTCTATCGAGGCTCTCAGCGACTCACTGCTCAAACTCTCTACCGAGAAGATTCAGGTCAACGTCATCTACAAGGCTGTTGGTCAGATCAGCGAGAGCGATGTGAACTTCGCGGCTTCGTCAGATGCCATCATCGTTGCCTTCCAGGTTCGTCCTTCTGCCGCAGCACGCAAGCTGGCAGAGCAGGAGGGTGTTGACATCCGCACGTACAGTGTCATATATGACGCTATCGAGGAGGTGAAGGATGCCATGGAGGGTATGCTTTCTCCAGAAATCAAGGAGGAGGTTACCGCTCAGGTCGAGGTGCGCCAGGTATACAAGATATCGAAGGTCGGTACCGTTGCCGGTGCATATGTCATCGACGGAAAGGTGAGCCGCTCGAACAAGGCACGCGTCGTTCGCGACGGTATCGTGGTCTTCACGGGCGAGATAAACGCACTGAAGCGCTTCAAGGACGATGTAAAGGAGGTGACAACCAACTTCGAGTGCGGTCTGTCGCTTGTTAACTACAACGACCTGCGCGAGGGCGATATCATCGAGACCTTCCAGGAGATCGAGGTTAAAGCCAAACTCTAAGAGAAATGCAGAGCATAGACTTATTGGTGCCCGCGATAATCATCGTGGGCACTATTATAGGATGGAAGAAGGGTTTCATTGAGACCATCTGCTCGTTTGCAGGCTTCTTTCTCGGACTGATAGTTGCAAAGATGCTTTACGGAGAGGTGGGGCAGTGGCTTGCGCCATCCATAGGCACACATATCAGTGTAGCATGCTTTATTGCGTTTTTGTTAATATGGGTTGCCATTCCTGTTGCCTTGGGCATGGTGGGCAACCTTCTCACCAGTATTCTTAATGCTTTGCCTTTGGTTGGCAAGGTCAACTCTTTGGCTGGCTCATTCATAGGCTTCATCAAGTATTTCATCTTGACGTGCTTGGTGGTCAACGCACTTATCTGTGCTGGTATTATAGGTCCTGATACAGTTGAACAGTCTTGGGCGGCATCATTCATGAAGGCTTTCTTTGAAAGTTTCGTTGATGCTTATCGCGAGAGTCCAGCTGCATAAGTTATAATCAAAATGCAAGAAGAAAAGAATAGTTTTGTACGCGAGGTGGCGGAGAAGAAGTACGAGTACGGCTTCACCACCGACGTGCAGACCGAAATAATAGACAAGGGATTGTCGGAGGAAGTGGTGCGCCTCATCTCTCAGAAGAAGGGCGAACCCGACTGGCTGCTGGAGTTCCGTCTGAAGGCATACAACTACTGGCTCACCCAGGAGCAGCCTTCGTGGGGACACCTGCAGATGCCCGACATCGACTATCAGGCTATCTCCTACTATGCCGACCCAACGCAGAAGAAGGCTGAGGGCGGTCCGAAGGAGATTGACCCCGAACTGATGAAGACCTTCGACAAGCTGGGCATTCCCCTCGAGGAACGCCTTGCACTGTCGGGTACGGCTGTTGATGCCGTCATGGACTCTGTGTCGGTAAAGACTACGTTCCGCGAGAAACTCAAGGAGAAGGGCATCATCTTCTGCTCCATCAGCGAGGCTGTCAAGGAGCACCCCGAACTGGTGCGCCAGTATCTGGGCAGCGTGGTGCCTTATCGCGACAACTACTTTGCCGCGCTCAACTCGGCTGTCTTTAGCGATGGCTCGTTCGTCTACATACCGAAGGGCGTGCGATGCCCTATGGAACTGTCTACCTATTTCCGTATCAACGCACGCGGCACGGGTCAGTTCGAGCGTACTCTGATTGTGTGCGACGACAATGCCTATGTGTCCTATCTTGAGGGATGCACGGCACCAATGCGCGACGAGAACCAGCTGCACGCTGCCATCGTCGAGATTGTTGTCATGGAGAATGCCGAGGTGAAATACTCGACGGTGCAGAACTGGTATCCGGGCGACAAGGACGGAAAGGGTGGTGTGCTCAATCTCGTAACCAAGCGCGGACACTTGCGCGGCGCCAACAGCCGGCTCAGCTGGACACAGGTGGAGACGGGCAGTGCCATAACATGGAAGTACCCAAGCTGCGTCCTCTCGGGCGACAACTCGCAGGCTGAGTTCTACAGTGTGGCTGTTACCAACAACTACCAGCAGGCCGACACTGGCACGAAGATGATTCACATCGGCAAGAACACCAAGTCGACCATCATCTCGAAGGGTATCTCAGCTGGAAAGAGCCAGAACTCGTACCGAGGACTGGTGAAGGTGAGCAGCAAGGCAGACGGCGCACGCAACTACTCGTCGTGCGACTCACTGCTTCTCGGCAGCAGTTGCGGTGCTCACACGTTCCCATATATGGATGTTCACAACGACACAGCCATTGTGGAGCACGAGGCTACGACAAGCAAGATATCCGAGGACCAGCTTCTCTATTGCAACCAGCGAGGCATACCAACCGAAGAGGCAGTCAGCCTCATCGTCAACGGCTATGCCAAGGAGGTTATCAACAAGCTCCCAATGGAGTTCGCCGTCGAGGCACAGAAACTGCTGGGCGTCAGTCTGGAGGGTACGGTGGGATAATAATTTGAAACACAGACAAACGGATAGGTTTTCTTATGTTACAAATACGAAATTTGCATGCCAGCATAAATGGCAAAGAGATATTGAAGGGCATCAACCTTACGGTCAATGACGGTGAGGTGCATGCCGTGATGGGAACCAATGGAGCAGGTAAGTCGACACTGAGCAACGTCATCGTGGGCAACCCTGCATACGAGGTGACCGAGGGTGAGATTATCTTCAACGGCAAGAACCTGCTCGAGATGAAGCCCGAGGAGCGTGCTCACGAGGGCATCTTCCTCTCGTTCCAGCAACCGGTTGAGATACCTGGCGTGTCGATGGTCAACTTCATGCGTGCCGCTGTCAATGCCAAGCGTAAGCACGACGGACTGGAGCCAATGGCTGCGGGCGATTTCCTGAAGGTGATGCGCGAGAAGCGAAAGATTGTGGAACTGGACAGCAAGCTTGCCAATCGTTCGGTGAACGAGGGTTTCAGCGGTGGCGAGAAGAAGCGCAACGAGATTTTCCAGATGGCTATGCTCGAACCCAGACTCAGCATTCTCGACGAGACTGACTCGGGTCTGGACGTAGATGCACTGCGCATCGTGGCAGAGGGTTTCAACAAACTGCGCAAGCCCGAGACGAGTGCCATCGTCATCACTCACTACCAGCGTCTGCTGGACTACCTGAAACCTGACATCATCCATGTCCTTATCGACGGCAAGATAATCAAGACCGGCGGACCAGAACTGGCACTGGAGATCGACCAGCGTGGATTCGACTGGATTAAGAAGGAGGAAGGTTTATGAGTTCCGAACTTCAGTATATAGAAATCTTCGACGAGGCTCGCCAGATGCTGGACAGGCATTCGGCACCAGCTCTCAACGCTCTGCGCGACGAGGCATTCGAGGACTTCAAGCGCCTCGGATTCCCTACGCAGAAGGTGGAGCGCTACAAGTACACCGATGTGCCGGCGGCTTTCGAGCCAAACTATGGTTTGAACCTGAACCGTCTGAACATACCCGTCAATCCGTATGAGGTGTTCAAGTGCGATGTGCCCAACCTTAGCACGTCGCTCTATTTCATGGTCAACGATCAGTTCTACGACAAGAAACTGCCCACAGTCTCGCTGCCCGAAGGGGTGGTGGTGGACTCACTGCGCAAGATGGCTGTGGAGCGTCCGGACATCGTGGAGAAGTACTACGGCAAGCTGGCACGTACGTCGAAGGATGCTGTCACGGCACTCAACACTATGCTCTGCCAGGACGGTTTGCTGGTCTACGTTCCGAAGAACGTCATCGTGGAGCGCACCGTCCAGATTGTCAACGTGCTGCGCTCGGATGTCGACCTTATGGTCAACCGTCGTGTGCTGGTTGTCTTAGAGGAAGGTGCAAGCATCAGATTGCTTTTCTGCGACCATGCCATCGACGACTGCAAGTTCCTCACTACGCAGGTCGTCGAGACTTACGTGGGCGAGAATGCTCATCTCGAGATGTATGACCTCGAGGAGACTCACACCAAGAATACTCGTTTCAGCAACACCTATGCTGAACAGCAGACATACAGCACATCGGTCATCGACAGCATAACGCTGCACAATGGCATGACACGCAACCGCATCGACCTCTCGCTCTGTGGCGAGTATGCCGAGGTGACGCTCAACGGTCTGGTGGTGGCTGACAAGGAGCAGAGGGTGGACAACAACACTCTCATCGACCATCGTGCTTCCAACTGCCAGAGCAACGAGTTGTACAAGTATGTGCTCGATGACAAGGCAAACTGCGCCTTTGCAGGCAGAGTACTGGTGCGCGAGGGTGCACAGAAGACCGTCTCGCAGGAGACCAACGCCAATCTGCTTGGCGGCACCGATGCACGCATCTACACGCAACCCATGCTCGAAATCTATGCCGACGACGTGAAGTGTTCGCACGGCAGCACCGTTGGTCAGCTCGGCGAGCAGGCGATGTTCTATATGCGTCAGCGAGGCATCCCCTACGAAGAGGCACGCATGCTCCTGAAGTTCGCCTTCGCAAGCGACGTGCTCCAGACTATCCACATGGATGCTCTGCGCGACCGTCTCAACTATCTTGTCGACAAGCGCTTCCGTGGCGAACTGAGCAAGTGCGAGGGATGCAAGTTGTGTAAGTAAAAAGCCCCTCCTAACCTCCCCCAAAGGGGAGGTACTCGCGTCATTTGGGGGAAGTAGACTAAAAACAAAGAAGAATGATTTGCAAGGATTTATTCATCGACTTTGACGATACATTGTATGACACTCATGGCAATGCCGAGATAGCATTGCGCGAACTCTACGACCATTATCGTTGGGAGAGATACTTCGATAGGATAGAAGACTTTACCGAACCATACTGGTTGCAGAACCATCTCCTGTGGAGCGAATATGCAGAGGGCAAGATAGAGCGCGAATACCTCATCATAGAGCGTTTCCGTCGTCCGCTGGAACGTCTCAATCTCACCACCGAGCAGTGTCTCGAGATTAGCGACTACTTCCTCAACCTCTGTGCCGAGAAGCCTGGTGTTATCGAGGGTGCGCACGACCTGATGCAGTATCTCAAGGACAAGGGATACCGTCTGCACATGTGCAGCAACGGCTTTCACGAGGTGCAGTACCGCAAGTTGCGTGCATCGCGCCTGCTAGAATACTTCCACACCATCGTGCTGAGCGAGGACGCTGGTGTCAACAAGCCTTCTGCAGGTTTCTTCGACTATGCAGTCAAGGTGTCGGGAGCCGACCCATCGTCAACCATCATGATTGGCGATAACTACTTCACCGACATTCAGGGAGCGCAGCGCTACGGTCTGCGCACCATCTTCTTCAACCCCAACGCCTTCGTTCCCTCCAAGGAGGAACTTGGCGACCTCCCTCCTTCCGACTACGATGTCCGCACCCTCGCCGATATCAAGAACATCCTGTAGATTTCTACTATTGCAGGTGTAAAGAATATTTGTACTTATCAAAGAGGTGCGTGATTTCCAAAAACACGGAGCGTAATTTTGAAAAACTCGGTGCGTGAATTGCTTCATTCACGCACCGTCATTTTTCCTATACCCGGCAGTCAACGTTTGACTGATAATTTTAGGTTATTCGCTTAATATTCTCGCTTTTATTCTTTCATTTCAAAAAAAAATAATTAACTTTGCCTTGTCTTTCCCTTGCTGAAGGCCCAAGCGTGGGCGGGAGGGCAAGACACATATACGTGAAAAGGCGTACTGACGCTTTGGTTTTGACGTGTTAGAACTTCGCAACTTCAAACTGTTAGTCAAAAACAAAGCAACGGGGACGCCCTTAGGTTGGTTATATATATGCCCGACGTGGACTTCGGTATACACGTTGTGCCGTGTATGTATATATAATCTACGTGGGGCTTTCAGCGTTGCTCGTTTCGACTAACAGGGGCAATGCGAAGGCCTTAACACGTGGAACGAGCATCAAGTTGGCTCCACGTTCTTTTTTCTGTATCTGTCAAGCAAATGTATTTTTCATAGCCAACAAGGTAGCCATTGGCACAGGTTCGATTATCAATCATTAATAAAAACAATATGCTATGAAGAAAACATTACTATTTCTATGTCTTCTGTGCGCCACCCTATCAGGCAAGGCTGCACAGTCGGACGTTGTCACGTCCAATCCATTCAAAACTTCCCTTACCTTTACGGATTCCGGCAGCTACGGATGGACTTACGATTCTACTAACAAGCGTTTGCAAAGCACCAACAAAGGAGTGCAGAGCTCTACATCGTCAACAACTATAACATTCTCTACAAATTCCAGTTATGGTAGTGCTACCATATCCTCAACAATTCTGTCGTTCAACTACTCTGTATCATCAGAGTCTAACTACGACAAACTAACTGTCACTCTTGATGGAAAAACCATTGTCAGCGCAATCAGTGGTGAGAATAGCGGTAAGTATAAAGGGAATATCAGTTCCGGTTCGCATACCCTTGTGTTGACTTATACAAAAGATAGTTCCCAAGACAGCGGCGATGACCGTGCATATATCTCTGATATTCAGTTGAATCCTACAGGCTCTTGTGGTGATAACCTTGTATGGACACTCAACGGAGACGGACTACTTACCATTTCTGGTAGTGGAAAGATGACAGAGTACACGCGAGAAGATCATGGTGGTGATGAAGATTGGTGTTGGGTATGCACCAGTCCATTCTCAGGAAGCATATATAACGATCGTTATGGTTTTGGAAATGAAATAAAATCAGTTGTTATTTCTAATGGTGTCACGAGCATAGGCAGTTCTGCGTTCTCTGGTTGCTCTGGCTTGACGAGTGTTAGCATTCCTTCTTCTGTCACGAGCATAGGCAGTTCTGCGTTCTCTGGTTGCTCAGGCTTGAAAAATGCAGAGTTCGAAAGTATAGAGTCATTGTGCAAGATATCATTTGGTTCCAATGGCAGCAATCCCCTCTCTTATGCTCATCACCTTTATATAAAAGGTAAAGAAGTAACAGATTTAGTTGTCCCTTCTTCCGTCACGAGCATAGGCTATTCTGCGTTCCAGAATTGCTCAGGCTTGACGAGTGTTAGCATTCCTTCCTCTGTCACGAGCATAGGCAGTTCTGCGTTCTCTGGTTGCTCAGGCTTGAAAAATGCAGAGTTCGAAAGTATAGAGTCATTGTGCAAGATATCATTTGGTTCCAATGGCAGCAATCCCCTCTCTTATGCTCATCACCTTTATATAAAAGGTAAAGAAGTAACAGATTTAGTTGTCCCTTCTTCCGTCACGAGCATAGGAAGTTATGCGTTCTATGGTTGCTCTGGCTTGACGAGTGTGACAATTCCTTCTTCTGTCACTAGCATAGGCAGTTCTGCGTTCTCTGGTTGCTCTGGCTGGACGAGTGTTAGCATTCCTTCTTCTGTCACTAGCATAGGCAGTTCTGCGTTCTCTAATTGCTCTGGCTGGACGAGTGTTAGCATTCCTTCTTCCGTCATGAGCATTGGCAGTGATGCGTTCTCTGGTTGCTCAAATGTCAAGGAACTAAAATACGAAGATGGTTGCACAAAAGCACTACGTACATATTTAACAAGTATTACTTCTGTTTCTATTCCGAAATCAGTAAAGGAAATAAGCAGTTATGCGTTCTATAGTTGCTCTAGCTTGACGAGTGTTAGCATTCCTTCTTCCGTCACGAGCATAGAAAGTTATGCTTTTGCTTATTGTATTTAGAGCCTTATAACTAACCATAACTTACTATGACTAACTAACCATA
>CAMAFX010000057.1 GCA_945833925.1 uncultured Prevotellaceae bacterium | reverse complement strand
AACTATTTTAACCTAAAAAAGATGAAAACAGGAAAAGCATTGTTGCTCGTTTTGACGCTGCTGTGCGTGACAGTGGCAAAGGCTCAGCAACGTTACACATTCAGGGCGCAGGACTATGTCAGCACCGACAACAACCGCGCACCGCAGTCGGCATTCAGCTACGATGCCTCGGCCAACACGCTGACCATCACCGCCAGCGGCACCAACAACATCGCCTTCCAGATGGACAAGGCGCAGGCCGACGGCAGGTACTTCGTGCTGGGCGACCAGCAGTACTACGTGGTGGAGGGCACAAACCTGAAAGCCACACCCGCCACCAACAGCTACGTGTGGTGGTTCAACGGTGCCAACAAGGGTACGCAGGAGGCGTCGACCATGTCGTTCGACACCGGCCACGGCACCACCATCGTGGTGTGGAACATTGCCGAGAACGAGGTGATGCGCTCGAACATGAACTTCGCCAAGGAACCAATAACCATCGGTTCGAACGGTGCCGGATTCATCAACGCACTGGGACTGACCAGCAGCACCGGCACCAGCACCATCAGCAACATCGACTACCTGGAGAAGTACGGCATGGCAGCACTCTACCCCTGCACATGGGACAGACTGGGCTACACCGCCGAGTCGCTGACCAGCGAGATTGCCGGCAGGATAGACACAAGGATAGGCGAAGCAGAGAGGAAACTGCAGAAAGGCACCAGCGAGGAGCTGGCAAAGACCCTGGACGAGGCACGCAAGGGCAAGGCTGCACTGACAGCCACCAGCTACAGCGAGGCATACAAGGTGCTGCGCCGGCTGGAGGACGTGCTGCTGACAGCCGCCATCACCGTGGGCGTGAGCAGTGTGGAGAGCATTGAGGGCGGTCTGCACATCACCCAGGACAAGCTGCACACCTACATCCTCTTTTATAATAATAAGGTGGTGCGCGTGCTGAAGAGCCATGCCGCACTGGCAGCCATCGACAAGCTGAGCATGTCTGTCATAAAGGACTACGACAAGGGCATCGCGCTGACATACGACGGCATGAGCGGCGAGGGCGACATCAAGGTGAGCAGCAAGGACGTGACGATATGCATCAGCCGCAAGGACGGACACATCTCGGCACTGCGTGCCGACGGCACTCCACTCGTCAGCGAGAAGCCGGGAGGCACCATGATGGAGGAGCGCAGCGGCGTCACCCCATACGACACCTACACCATACGAACCACCTTCGCACTGGACAGCGACGAGTGTGTGTACGGTCTGGGACAGATACAGAACGGCGACCTGAACCAGCGCAACAAGACCATCCTGCTTGAGCAGGACAACATGAAGGTGTGCATCCCCTTCTTCCAGTCGACCAAGGGATATGGCATCTTCTGGGACAACTACTCGCCCACCACATGGTGCGACGATGCCAAGGGAACATACTTCGAGAGTACGGGTTCGGAGATTGACTACTACATCCTGGCTGGCGACCCTACCGACGACGTGGTGACACTGACACGATGGCTCACGGGCGAGGCTCCGCTCATGCCTCTGTGGAACTTCGGACTCTACCAGAGCAAGGAGCGCTACCGTTCGGCAACCGAGACGATGAACGTGATACGCGAGTACCGCAAGCGACAGGTGCCCATAGACTGCGTGGTGCAGGACTGGCAGTACTGGGGCGAGGAGAACGACCACCGCTACTGGAACTCGCTCTACTTCCTCAACAAGACCTACTTCAGCAACTATCAGGAGATGATTGACGACGTGCACGCCAACAACGCACACCTGCTCATCTCCATCTGGGGCAACTTCGGATACGAGACTCCTGCCTTCAAGGAACTGCAGGCGCTGGGACGCATGATTCCAGCCAACAGCTACCCATGGAACCAGGGCGTACAGCCATACGACGTGTGGAGCACCACTGCCCGCGACATCTACTGGAAACACCTCTACGAGGGACTGGTGAGCAAGGGCGTGGATGCCTACTGGATGGACTCCACCGAACCTGACTACCAGAAGAAGAGCGACTCGGAACTGGACTACATAAGTGAGAACGGACGCTCGTGGCGCACCATGCGCAACAGTTTCGTGCTGGGCCACATAAGCGGCGTCTACGACCATCACCGCGCCCTGCAGGCAAGCAACGAACAGCTCGCCGGCAAGCGTGTCAGCATCCTTACACGAAGCGGATTCGTAGGTCAGCAGCGCTATGCCGCACAGACCTGGAGCGGTGACATCAGCGCATCGTGGGAGACACTGCAGAAGCAGATTCCAGCCGCCCTCAACTTCACCGCCTGCGGCATCCCCTACTGGAACAACGACAACGGTGCCTTCTTCGTAGGCTACAAGTGGGGTAGCAACGGTCCCTTCAACGACGACAACTACCGCAACCTCTACCTGCGCTGGACCCAGTTCTCGACCTTCACCGGCATGATGCGCTTCCACGGCAGCGGCCACAACTGCGAGATATGGCAGCTTGGTGAGGAGAGCGACACCGACGGACACTACGCCCAGGTGCTGAAATACATCAGGATGCGCTACCGCATGCTGCCCTACCTCTACAGCTTCAGCTGGCAGGTGAGCCAGAACCACCGCACTCTGATGACGGCACTGCCGCTGGCATTCCCCGGCGACAAGGAGTGCCGCGACAATAAGTACGAGTATATGTTCGGCGACGCCATGCTGGTGTGCCCGGTGGTGAACGAGGGCCAGACCATCACCCACAACTATCTGCCAGCCGGCACACAATGGGTTGACTTCTGGACCGGCGAGACACTGCAGGGCGGCACCACCCACACCAAGCAGGCAAACCTCGACATCATCCCTCTCTACATCAAGGCTGGAAGCATCCTGCCATGGGGACCCGACGTGCAGTACAGCACCGAGAAGAAGTGGGATAACCTGGAGATACGCATCTACCCAGGCGCCGACGGCGACTTCACTCTCTACGAGGACGAGAACGACAACTACAACTACGAGAACGGCGCCTACACCGAGATACCTATGCACTGGGACAACGAGAGCAAGACGCTGACCATCGGCGCACGACGCGGCAACGGTTTCGAGGGTATGCTCGCCAACCGCTCGTTCAGCATCGTCGTGGTCAACCCTCTGCGCGGAGCCGGCGACGCACACTGCCAAACGTACTCTGCCACCGTGCAGTATGACGGCAGCGAGACCTCGGTCGTCCTGAGCGACCAGTTCAGCGCCGAGCAGTCGGAGGACGTCACCAGCCAGTACATCGTGAACCCCAGTTTCGAGGACGACGTGAAGGGTTGGACACGCGACATCAACACTACATGGTCGGGCGTCAACGTGGGTGGCGGCACAGGCGACCCACAAGCCACCGACGGCACTCACATCTTCGGCGTTTGGGATGCCAACGTCGGCAAGAAGGCAATGCTGAGCCAGCCCGTCACACTGCCACGAGGCAGTTACCGACTGACGGTGGACATGCACGCACCCGACAACAACGCATCGCGACTGGGCGACCAGCACCTCTTCTGCGGCGACAAGAAGGCTCTGCTGCGTGACCAGGTGAGCAGCACCGGACGAGGCGACATGACACCTCTGCAGACCATCGCCCTGGAGTTTGACGTAGCCGAGGACGGCACCACGCTCAACATCGGTGTCAACCAGACAACCGCCCCTACGCAGACGTGGTACAAGGTGGACAACTTCCGACTCATCCACATCAGCGAGAAGGCAGAACTGAAGGCTGATAACGTGGTGACAAGCATCGACAACGTCCCTACCGACCAGCCTGCCATCAACAGCGGCAAGAAAACCTTCTACAGCCTGTCGGGCATGCGCCTTGCCAAGCCACAGCGTGGCATCAACATCGTCAGCAAAGGTGGCAAGACACAGAAGGTAGCCCGCTTCTGAGAGCAACTGGCAAATGTGGCGCCAAGACTCTGTGGCGGCATCGCTTCTGCAGATGCACAGACGACTTTCCGCTTACTCTGACTTCATTTTTTCCGTACCATTTTCTGTTTTGGTGGTATAATTATGGATGAACCACTAAAAAGAAGAAGATTATGGAAAAGAAAAAGGAAGTAACGAGAGGCAGCATCTGCCGACGAACGAGAACGACAATGATCATCGTGCACTGCACGGCAACCCCCGAAGGCATAGACATCGGCATGAAGGAGATACGCCAATGGCACGTGTGCGGACAGGGATGGGCAGACGTTGGCTACCACTATCTGGTGAGACTGGACGGAACCATCGAGAGCGGGCGCGAGGAGCATCTCGCAGGTGCGCACTGCAAGGGCAAGAACAACTGTTCGGTGGGTGTCTGCTACGTAGGTGGATGCACAGCCGACGGACGCACTGCCAAGGACACACGCACGCCCGAGCAGAAAACGGCACTGCGCACTCTCATCAGCCAACTGCTGCAGCGCTACCCGCACGCCACGGTACACGGACACCGTGAGTTTGCACGAAAGGCATGCCCCTGTTTTGATGCACGAAGCGAATACTCAGAACTGGAACGGCATGGCAACACGTAATCACATAATAAAAGGAACGAGGATACGCATATTGGTTTGTGCATCCTCGTTCCTTTTTTCATTTCTCCGATAACTACCGACAACTCTTGCTCGCTCGGCATCCGCTTGCGGTGACGCTTCGCACGAAGTGCAGAAGGACTCCCGATAACTCCGGTCAACTCCCCTTTTATCGCAGCATCCTACGCAGTTTGGAGAGTGCCGTGCGCCGCACCTCGAGCAGTGAATCCCTGCTTCTTCCCATACCGACATTCATGTCCGAGATGCGGCGCGGCTCACAGCCGTCCAGTCCGAAATTTTCGACAATAACTCTACGCTCGAGGGGCGAGAGTGTGCGCAGCGCCTCGCGCAGGTCATCGAGACTATCGTCCACCACCTCCACGTCATAGCAGTGTACATCGTCGGCCGACATGCAGTCGGACAGCGCACACTCCTTCTCTCCGGCAGGAACATCGAGCGACACTACCGGCGGCACCACACATTTCTGGCGACGAGGTGTGCGTATCAGTCCCGAGGCAGTTTCAACGGCACGCAATATGCTGCGCTGAATCCACGTCACGGCATAGGTAGCAAAACGCAGGCCCAGCGAGGGGTCGAAGTGGCGTGCTGCCATAACCAGTCCGTAGTTGCCCTCCGAGACGAGGTCGAGCAGTTCCATGCCCTGCGCGCCATACATCTTAGCCACGCTCACCACTATGCGCAGATTGCTCTGCACCAGTTCGTGCAACGCCTGCTGGTCGCCCTTCCTTATGCGCTCGCCGAGGGCAATCTCCTGCTCTGCCGTCAGTTGTGGATACCTCTTTATCTCACGAAAATAAATGCGCAGCGCGTCTGTCTCCTCACCAATGATGGATGTCTCTAAACTCAGTTTCTTCATGATAATAGATGATTAGGTAAATTAACAATCTGTGTTTTTCGTCTGAAATATTTCTGCTCAAATATCAATCCTAAAGTGTTTTCCGAAGCGAAGAGGAACGGACGACAAACGGTCATCCATCGCCTTTCGGATGCAAAATTAGGGCAAAAAGCGGGGTAAAACGTTGTAGATGTTTGTAGAAATGAGGGGCGAAGGGAAAAAAGTCGCCGTTTTTCCGTACGAGATTTGAAAATGGTGGTATAATTGTAAATGTGAGAGGGCGACACGACGCACCGCACCGCGACACAGTGGCCACAGTCCGGATGCACGCCGCCAACCAGACACGCCTTCACTCACACAGAGAAACACAACTTATCATTAACCATCTAAAACATCAAAAACACTATGATTAACTTCGTAAAGACCACACGCCGCAACCTCCAGAACCTCGAGCAGCCCGACAAGACCTACGCCGTAGCACAGAGCCGCGACAACATCGACATCGAGGGCCTTGCACAGCACATCGCCAGCCACGGCAACACCTACGACGAGGGCGACGTCATTGCCATCTGCAAGAAGATTGTCAACTGTATGCGCGAGATGCTCCTCGACGGCTACATCGTCTCGCTCGGCGACCTCGGAACATTCAGCATTCGCCTTAAGTCGAACGGTGTATGCGAGAGCGTAGAGGATGACATCACTGGAAAGAAACCCGTCTTCAGCGCTGCAAACATCACTGGCGTCAACGTGGTATGGGCTAAGAGCAAGCGTTTCCAGAACATGATTGCCGACGCCAAGTTCAACGAGGTAGACACCCTCAAGGCAATGTCCGAGAGCCTCAAGAAGAAGAGCGACGAGCGCATCGAGGGAACCAACGGCTCGGGCAACGGCTCGGACAACGGCTCGGGCACAACCGGCGGCAACGACCAGACAGCTGACTAAGCCCCTCTCCCCCAGCCCTCTCTTAGGAATGCTCCTCTGCCCTCTCCCCCACACACCGACGGGGCGAGGGGGCTCTGGAGGGAGGGTCTTTAAGGACGGAGTGTGACACCGGCGCGTCCTGCTCCCTACTCCGCCAGATTTCTATCCTTCAATTATTAACCTTTTAACTTACCACAGCCATGACCAATGAACATCGCAAACAACTTTTCAGCTTTCTTTGGAAGCTCTTCACTGCTATCATTGCTGCACTTTCCGGTTCGCTGGGTGTTTCCGCTGCCACCCACGCCATCCATCCTCTTGTAGGCTGAGCAGCACCCCTTGTATGACAAACATCTGACAGAAGAAGAGGCTGTGTCAAAAGTAACTGACACAGCCTCTTGCATTGACGCATCTCTGACACTGCTACTGCTTCTCGCTGAAACTGCAGCAGCTTTTCTCCGAAGCAGCACCTGCTTTCGGAAAAAGCAGTAGCAGCTTCCTAAAGGAGGTAGATACGCCCCTATAATAATGGCATGCCAACCATCGTGGTCAGCATGCCATTTGTCTTTTATGCATCCGAAGAATATCCTTCAATGATGCCATTTCTTCGCGTACTATTATTAAATATTGACTGCTTTGGGTCCGGTGGTCACGCTTTACGGCGTCTGCGGGCGTCCGTGACCTCCGCACACACATCAATCAATATTCTGTTTTCTTTATTTTCGAGTTTACAGTATGTGTATGCTCGCAGCAACCACTTCCGACATTGTCCATTGAATTCTTTCACTCTGCAAGTATGCTCCTTACAAAGGCTGCGTCCTTGCCTATCAGGCTGGCTATCTCCTCTGTACTGTGGCCTGACTTCTGCAAGGAATTGACAATGCTTCTCAACATTCTCTTCTGCTCGGCAATCTGGGTGTTCTGTTCAGCGATTTGGGTGCTCTGCTCGGCGATTTGGGTGCTCTGCTCGGCAATCTGGGTGTTCTGCTCGGCAATCTTGGTGCTCTGCTCGGCAATCTGGGTGTTCTGCTCGGCAATCTGGGTGTTCTGCTCGGCGATGACCTTGTCGCGCATAAGAATTTCTGTGTCACGATGCTCGATGGCAGAGAAATATTCATCCTCCACGTTCATGTCGTGACGCAGCTTGTTGTCGCTGGCTGCCTCCTTGAGACGACGGAGTACGTACATCATGTCGTCATCACCCTCGTAGATGCTCTCGTCGATGTTCAGAATCTGATGATTGGCATCCTTGCGCGTCTGGTCGAAGACATTGAGCACGGACTCCAGACGGTTGTTGATCTGACCGTGCAGGCGTGGTATCTGGACAATGATGCTGTCGTGGGTAAGGCTGTCCACAAAGGGGTTGGGCAGACCTTGGTGCACCTCATTATCGTCATAGTCGTATGCCTTGCGACGCACGAAGAGTATGGGTTCCTGGATGTCGCCTACCTTGTGTCCGAGCAGATATACCGTTACCATGGGCAGGGCATGACCCTGCCTGTCGTCCTTGATGATGTTCTCGGGATTGGCATAATGGGCACCCAGATACTGGCGGAAACGCAGCGTCTCGGTTTCCAGCCACGTCTTCTGCAACTCTATGAGGATGAGTCGCAGCGTGCCGTCCTCCTCGCGCACCGTTGCGCCGAAGTCTATGCGGAAGATGGAGAGATTGTCGCGCGAACCGTTGGAGTACTCGTTGCGGCGCTGCTCAACAGTCACCACCTCACGCTTTAGCAGAGCCGAGAGTATCGTCTTTGCTATACGCTCGTCTTCCATGATATACTTGAAGACGATGTCATAGATTGGATTCGCTACCTGTACCATAATGCCAAATGTTTTTTCTTATCTCGCTGCGAAGTTACGAATAAGTGCGAGAAAACACAAATTTATTTGAAGTTTTTAAGGAATTAACGGGAGCTCTTCTGCTAAATCCATTTAGCTCCCATCAAACTGGAGCATGCGAAAGTTGAATTTCCCTTACACCTCTCGCCCTACATAGACGACGCGCATTACACGGTGGATGCTGCTCTTGAGAATGGAGAAGGGGGGGTAGTCTGGGTTGTCGCTGGTGAGGGTTATCTCCTCGTCCTCGGGTTTGCTGGGCAGGATGTGCTTTATCATGCGCTCGTTCTGGTGGGTAACGATCATATAGATGCGCGAGGGGTCGATGCGCTCCAGACTGTCTACCGTGCGTACACCGATGATGTCGCCCGGGTGGATGTGTGGCTCCATGCTCATGCCTACGACGGGGAAGAATGCCTCGGCATGTACGCCGGGAATGTAAATCTTGTCGGTGGATGTTGATGCGTCGAAGAACTCTGTCTGTCCGGCACTGACGCGAAGATCGCTATAGAAGGGGGACATATTGCGCTCTATGTCAGACACTTCGGGAACTGACGGAACTACTGTGCGACGCTTGCCTGCCGAGTGTGTTGCTGCGTTGCTGCGTTGCTGCGCAGCCGACTGGCGGTCTGTCTCACCATGGGTCGCGGTGTTCTTGCCAGCGCTCGTTGCCGACAGTGCTGACTTCCCACCCTCGGGCAGTATCATCTCGCCCTTCTCTTCCATCAGCCACTCGTAGTTCAGACGTTCAAACTTATGGCACAGTCGTGCCGCCATCTTGCTGGAGAATGGTATGCGTCCGGTCAGTGCTGCCGACAGGACTGTGGGGTTATAACCAAGTAACTTTGCCAGGTCGCCGCGTGTTGGGGCGAATCCATTGTAAACGAGCCAGTCAACCATGGCTCTTCCTCGTTCTCTTCTATCCATATTATTGAATTATGCACATCCGCATGAACCAGCGAGGCGCGTGGCATCATACGGTATGTGCAATTATTTATATATTAACGTTACAAAGATATAGAACGTTAAGCAAAGATGCAAATATAAGAGAATATTTTTCTACACAGAATGCTTTTTTTTGTTTATTAATGCATATTATATAGCACTCACGACGCGTCGCTTATTGCCTCGAGCGAATCGGGGTTGTCGATGAGGGTGGTGCGCACCTTCTGGTATATCAGGTCGTAGAAGTCGCTCTCGTTGGTGAGGTATGCCTTCAGTCCCTCGCGTCCCTGGGCTATCTTCTGCTGCTCGTAGCTGTACCACGAACCTGACTTCTGGATGATGTTGAACTGCACGGCGAGGTCTGCCACCTCCGACACGGTGCTGATGCCTTCGCCGTAGGTCATCTCGAACTCTGCCTTGCGGAATGGGGGTGCCACCTTGTTCTTTACCACCTTCACGCGCACCTGGTTGCCGATGGGGGTGTCGCCGTCCTTGATGGTGGTGACGCGGCGTATGTCGAGTCGAACGCTGGCATAGAACTTCAGGGCGTTGCCGCCGGTGGTTGTCTCGGGGTTGCCGAACATGACGCCTATCTTCTCGCGCAACTGGTTGATAAAGATGCAGGTAGTGTTGGTGCGCGAGATGGTGGAGGTGAGCTTGCGCAGTGCCTGACTCATAAGTCGTGCCTGCAGACCAACCTTGTTGTCGCCCATCGTTCCCTCTATCTCTGCCTTTGGCGTGAGGGCCGCTACCGAGTCTACCACGATGAGGTCGATGGCTGATGAAGAGATGAGCTTGTCGGCAATGTCGAGAGCCTGTTCGCCGTTGTCGGGCTGCGAGATGTAGAGGTTGTCGGTGTCAACACCAACCTTGCGTGCGTAGACCTGGTCAAAGGCATGCTCGGCGTCGATGAAAGCGCAGATGCCACCAGCCTTCTGTGCCTCGGCTATGGCGTGGAGAGTGAGTGTGGTCTTACCGCTTGACTCAGGCCCGTAAATCTCTATTATTCTGCCCTTTGGATAACCTCCGACGCCGAGTGCCTGGTCCAGCATGAGCGAGCCCGACGAGATGACACTCACATGTTCTACATGCTCGTCGCCCAGCTTCATGATACTTCCTTTACCAAAGTCTTTTTCTATCTTTCCCAGTACGTCGCTCAGTGCCTTCATCTTGGCTTCCTGCTCGGTCATCTGTACATTCTCTGTCTTCTTTGCTGCCATAGTTGTATATTTTTTTGATGGTTATTTATTTTATTGAAAGTCTTCTTTTTAACTCCCCTCTCTCGTTTCCCTTATTCCCCCTCGGGGGTTAGGGGCTATCCACGGGGGTATCGGGGCTTTACTTCTCGTCCTTCGAGCACTGCCAGTAAGCCACACCGAACCACACCAGCAGAAGTGTCTGAACCAGGAAACTGAAGCCTCCGAACAGGAAGGCACAGAAGGCTGCAGTGATGGCATTCAAGAGATGCAGGCTGCGTGCTGCACTTACCTTCTCACCCAAGATGGCGCTTACAAAAACTGCTAACATGGTTGCCATGCGGCTGTTGGTGATGGCACTGCCGATACGAAACATTACATTGGCTGGAGTGTTGAGATTTATACTCTTCTGAACGTTCTTCATCTCGATTGTTGCTGTTGTCTTCATAACTTATGGTTTTTTAAAGGTTATTTTGTTCTCTTTCTTGTTTCTGAATGCAAAGTTATGGGGACGTTGCACCAAAATGTGGTGCACCTTAAAGAAATATCGATTTTTTTTATAACTTTGCAGAAGAAAACCTTCCGTAGTCGCTCATCACACCGCAAGCTAACTGCTCAGCACACCACAAGCTGACGACTTCTGAAGGGCAAGAAAAAGAATTGAAACGATGAACAAGATACCCACGCTTTTCAACACATACATCTGGCTCATTGACACGATAAACCGCACGGGCCACATCACGCTCGAGGAGATCAACGACCGCTGGATTCGCACCGAACAGAGTGGCGGCGAATCCATGCACCGCAACACCTTCCGACGCCATCTTGACAACATCGAGGAGATGTTCGACATCTGCATCGAGTGCGACCCTCGCACCTACTCCTACCACATCGGCAACAAGTCGGGACTGCGCCAGAACAGTCTGAAACGCTGGATGTTGAGCACCATGTCGGTAGCTGGTGCCGTACGCGAATCGCGCTCCATGCAAAACCGCATCCTGCTGGAGAGTGTGCCAAGCGGCGACCTCTTCCTGATGGAAGTGACACGAGCCATGGAGAGCGGACGCACGCTGAAGGTAAGGTACCAGAAGTTTGTCGACGCCGAACCATACGAATGCGAACTGGAACCCTACTGCCTCAAGCTCTTCCACCAGCGGTGGTACCTGCTCGCCCACCGCACCGACCGCACCTACCTCGCCATCTACGCCCTTGACCGCATGACATACGTCACCGAGGGCGACGGCAAGTTCCAGTTGCCCGAGGACTTCGATGCTGAGCGTTACTTCTCCACCATGTACGGTGTCTACCAACCCGCTGCCGAAGAAAAAGCTGTTAAGGTCGTGCTTCGAACCTACAAGGGCGAATGGAACTACCTGCGCACCCTACCCCTCCACCCCAGCCAGGTGGAGATTGTTAACGGCAAGCAGGGTCCATGTGCAAGCGAACTCGGTTCGCTTGATAACCCAAGCCCATGCACAAACAACAGCAAGCAGGGTCCATGTGCAAGCGAACTCGGTTCGCTTGATAACCCTCGCGCGCGCGTATATATAAATAAGGAAGAGCACGTAGACTTCTACTACGTGCTCTTCCCTACACTCGACTTCAAACTTGACCTCCTCTCACGTGGCGACCTCATAGAAGTGCTTGCGCCAGAGAGCCTGCGCCAGAATATGAAAGAAATGATTCACCTTGCCGCCAAGCGTTACGAATAAACCCAAGCCTGCGGTCTTTCTATTATTTGTAAGTAATATTGAACTGAAGGCTGTGTCTTCCGAATATCTCGTTCATACTGTCTATCAGGTCGGCACCACCGATGCGGTTCCACTGCTCCAGAACGAACGATGAAGGCACGTTCACAACAATATATTTGTCGTCGATTGAATTAAGCGAACAAGGTTCGAAGTAGACATCAACAAAGTCGTTGCCGACACGCTCGCGGAGCAGATTCTCCAGATGCTTCCACTCTGCTGCATACTTGCTCTGCAGTGTCTCCTCTACATCCTCAACCTTCTCTTCGACGGCTGCTTCGGGGTGACCTGGAACCAAGAAGAAACGCACGCAGTCAGGGTTACCACGCTTCTTACCATTGTGATATACAGGCTCATACTCAAAAGAGAACTCTATCTCACCACGATTGGCAAGCTTCTCCATCTCTCGCTGCGCTGGCTTCAGCACGTCACGGTGGAACACTGCCCACGAAGTACACTTGTCCTGAATAATCCTCGTGCGGTCCTTACTATAGATGAGCACTCCCAGGAACTCCTTCAGCGCATTGTACTTGAAGATGCACATGCGCTGGTTCTTCCATGCCGAAAGGTAGATATAGAGACGTGGAGTGCGAGGACTGCGGCACAACTTCACGATGCCGCCGATATGCTCCACATACGCACCCGACTGGTTGAATATCTGCTCTGCCACTGTGGCATTCATGTCAATCTTTATGATACCCGAACGGCGCTCCACACCAGTCGTGGTTGTATAGGTAGGCACATCCACATCAGTAAAGATAACCGACGTGTGGTTGCGCTTCTCACCGTTCTCATCGACGTATGTGAAAGTGGTGTCGAGTTTCGTCAGACCCTTGCACGCTTCGTGAACTGCTGGATACTCTTTGGTCTTTACACCAAGCGACTGCAAAGGCACCTCGAAGGTTATCTTGCCCTTCGACAGTTCTTCCTTCGAAAACAAAGGTCCCATCTTACCATTAATAAACTTCTCGTTGATGCGAGTCTGCATAGTTGCAGCTATCTGAACCAGCACGTTTGTCTGTATCAGAGAGAAGTCTCCTCGAATCTGCGAGTAGACCAATGGGTTCTTAATATATTCGGTGTTCGAAAGTTGCTGAATGAGTTCGTTCTCCGTACTCACCAGTCCTACCTTTGCCTTCTTTTTAGGTGTTACCATAAGTTCATTTACGTTTTACGCTCGCAAAAGTAGAAATTATTTTTCTAACTACAAAAGAATTGAAGAGAAAAAGTTACCAAGACCTCAAAAAGAGATTACTTTTCCCTCATCTCATTTTTATCCATACATTATTTATTTATACGTCGTAACTCCTTTCGCGCTTCATCAATTCCTAACACAGAAATCTCTGCCCTACCCTTCCCCACTCCAAGTCTGTCGCTTTGTTATCATTCTCGCACCATGTTTTCTAATGATTTCCATCACCTCAAAACAAGACAACCTCGTTCTCCGAACAAAGTGACATAATTCTCTGACACGCAGGAAGGACGTCCCGAACATTATTTATTGCGAAAGGTTTTTACATTTAGCATTGCTCGTTTGGACTCGTTGCGTCTCGAGAAAAGTGACGCTACGTGAAACAAAAAATCTCGGTGCATGAGTCGAGCAATTCACGCAGCGAAATTTTTGAAATCACGCACCGTGATTTTCAAAATCACGCAGCGTGATTTTTTCAATCTCCGAACACCATTTAAGAAACATCGCAACGTATTATAAAACAACATGTTACATCTTTGCCACTCTACTCATCCACATCACGTATTTTTGTATATAAACAGCAAACAACCCACCATCAGTTGCATAAAATGCGACTTGAAGCATTGCGAATATTATTTACACAGATATACTTTGTTCATATCATAAAAAAGTTATTCATATAAACGACATTCTGTCCGTATGCGGACACTTTTTTCAAATTTTATCCTGTCCTGTCTCGTCTGGATATACTACGACAAATGCATCCAACAGTATTTCCTGGTATCAACTAACCATCCAAACAATCAAAAAATATTGCATAATCATACGGGTATCAACAGACCAGGAAAAGGCAAGTTATTCAGGCTTTCATGAAAGGTTTTGTTCAACAAATAAATAGATCTCGTTCAACAAACAAAATAATATCGGAGTGACAAAGTGGGATTCTCCTCAACTTAAAACAACATGGTTCTCTGCACAAGGTTACATTTCTTGCAACAAACAAGCAACTTTCTTCGCAAGTACATGATAACTTTGTCCACAAAAAACAGACAACATTCTCCTCAACTAACTGAAGTATCTCTTCTTGTTATAAGGTTACTTTCCTCGCAACAAGAAAGATTACTTTCTTCTCAACTTTTACATTACCTTTCCCTCAATAACAAAGTTACCTTCCTTGCAATACAATGTTACCTTTTTCGCAAAAACAAGATACCATTCTCCTCAAAAAACATAGATTACAAGGTTCTCAAAACTAAAGATATATCCTCAGATACATAAAGATTAGGTACAATACAAACCTTTTTGTACAAAATATCCACTCTTTAGTGGTAATTTTAAGCTATTTCTGCTATAATTTTAGGTTTCAGGTAACACAAACAAAGGTTACTTTCTTCGCAAAATATGACTTCATACGTCATCTTTGCAAGGTTACTTTCTCCTCAATATCTACTTAACTGTCTAAACATCAGTCATCCTCCGGTTTGGATTCTTACAAACAACATTTAGAAAACAGAATAAAGATTACTTTCTTCGCAAAAACAAGGTCACATCTTCCTCAAAAATACAAGTTACTAATTTCTCAATATCAAAGGTTACTTTCTTCTCACATATAATGGTATTCTATTGGTTTTCTGTATATTACACTTTACAACAAAACTCTCTCTTTCATAACAAAAAAAACGGAATATACATTATTCTGTCCCCACAGGGACATTATAAATATACGTAAATGTACACGTTACGTCCCCATGGGGACATTTTATATATCCGAATATGTTCACGTTACGTCCCTGTGTGGACACTATAATTGTCTGAATAGGTTCACGTTACGTCTCTGTGTGGACATTTTCTTGTTAAATAAAAAATCAAATCCATATGTTTCAAGAAGTGAGTACCTGCCAAAGACTTGACTAAGAACCTCTGATAAGCATACTTGTTTTCCATCCTAAAGGATGGAAAACCACTTATTCGAACTAAAATTTGTTATATAGGGACTCGTTACTCGATATCAAATAATAAAAATAGAATATCTGCATCACCATATACATATCTTACAGGTCTACCCTGATGCCACAGGAAAAGCATGGATAACTGCCATCAAACCAAAAGGTTACTTTCTTCGCAAAAACAAATAACCTTTCTCTCAAAAACAGATTACCTCTACTGCAAAACAAGGTGACGTTCTTTGCAAAAGAAGATTGGTTTCTTCTCAAAAACACTTATGT
>CAMAFX010000056.1 GCA_945833925.1 uncultured Prevotellaceae bacterium | reverse complement strand
GTATAGAAAGAAACGAGGAGTCTAATCGTCAAAACGGTTACCCCAACACTTTATCATCTGAACCTTCAGCTTGTCTTCCTGAGCATTAGGCTGAGGATGCCAGAAGCGTTCATGCTTCAAAGCGTCAGGCAGATACTGCTGTTCCACAAAGTGACCTTCGTAATCATGCGAGTATTTATAACCATCATGATAACCAAGCTGTTCCATAAGTTCAGTTGGAGCGTTGCGCAAATGCAACGGAACGGGCTGATTGCCCGATTGCTTGACCTTCTGAATGGCATCGTTGATAGCAAGATACGAGGAGTTGCTCTTTGGAGATGCAGCCAGATAAACGGTAGCCTCTGCCAATGGAATGCGGCCCTCCGGCCAGCCAATCTTCATGACAGCATCAAATGCCGAATTGGCTAAAAGCAATGCATTTGGGTTGGCAAGTCCAATATCCTCGCTGGCAGAAATGACCAAGCGTCGGGCAATGAATGCAGGATCCTCTCCTCCTTCTATCATACGTGCCAACCAGTATATGGCGCCATCGGGATCACTTCCACGAATGCTCTTGATAAATGCAGAAATAATGTCGTAATGCATTTCCCCATCCTTGTCATAAGCCAACGGATTCTGCTGCAGCAAAGAGGTGACCAGTGCATCGGTGACCACGCACTTACCCCCATCCCTGACAGCGCCGGAAAACGACTGATAAACGAGATCAAGGATGTTGAGAAGCTTTCGTGCATCGCCCCCACTGTAACGGAACAATGCCGTAGTCTCTGCCAGTTCTATATCCAACTCCTTCAGCATCACATCCTTCTGAATGACACTGCTGGCAAGAGTCATCAGGTCGTCCACCTCCAATGGCTTGAGAACGTACACCTGACAACGCGACAACAGCGGACGGATAACCTCAAAGGAAGGGTTCTCTGTAGTTGCGCCTATCAAAGTCACCACTCCCTGCTCCACCGCTCCCAGCAGAGAGTCCTGCTGAGATTTGGAGAAACGATGAATCTCATCAATAAAGAGAATAGGACTCTGTGCATTAAAAAACCTGTTGGCTTTTGCCTTTTCTATAACGTCGCGCACATCCTTCACGCCACTTGTCACAGCTGAAAGCGTGTAAAAAGGCACATCCAACTGGTTGGCTATGATAGTGGCAAGCGTGGTCTTTCCTACTCCCGGAGGCCCCCAGAGTATGAAACTGCTAATCTTCTTACTGTCTATCATGCGGCGAAGAACAGCTCCCTCTCCCACCAGGTGCTGCTGTCCGATATAATCATCGAGCGTTCGTGGACGCATTCTTTCTGCTAAAGGTTGCATTGTCGAAACTTACAATTTATGAATATTCAATTCTGTCTTTCCATCAGTCAATCGAAGACAAAGACTGCAGAAATCAACAGATTAAGACAAAATTACAAAAAAAAAGCGAAGAAAGCATAATGAAGAAAAAAGATTTTGTAGAAGAAACTATTATTTATTACCTTTGCAGAGACATAAAACAACACCAGCCGATGCTAAGCATACTGATTCCCACATACAACTACGACTGCACAAAACTGGTTGCCAGTCTGCTGGAACAGCTACCCGAAGGAGGCGAGATAATCGTTGCTGACGATGGCAGTAGCAATCAGGAGATTCTACATGCAAACAGAGTCATTCATGAGCACGAATGCTGTCGTCTGTGGGAATCTAAGGAAAATCTTGGCCGGGCAGCCATCAGAAACCGTCTTGCAGAAATGGCAAACGGTGACTATATTATATTCATTGACTGCGACGCAGAGGTGGACAATCCACATTTTATCAGCAACTATGTCAGAGCACGAACAGAAGCCGACGTGGTGTGTGGAGGCACAAAAACGCCGGCACAGTGCCCAGGAACGGACAAATCGCTGCGGTACAAGTATGAGAAGGAATACTGGTCAAGACGCAGGGCATGCTTTAGGCAGAAGGAAGCATACAGCAGTTTCACCACTTTCAACTTCCTCATCAAGAGAGAAACATTCCTCAAGATAAGGTTTGACGAGCGATGCAAACACTATGGACACGAAGACACACTCTTCGGCATAGAACTAAAGAAAAACAACATCGACATACTGCATATTGACAACGAGCTTGTACATTGCGGACTTGATACCAACAAGGAATTTCTTATCAAGACAGAAACCGCCATCAAATCTCTCATAGAAACATCCGAATACAATAGTCAAATGCAAGACGAGGTACGACTGCTTCGCTATCGCAGGTTGGCAAAGAAATATCACCTCGATGTTGTGTTCAATTCCGTCTACTCTATATTCGATAAGAAGATAAAAAGAAACCTTCTTGGAGAGAACCCGAATCTGAAACTATTTCAACTGTACAAGCTCAATTACTGTCTCCGGTCGTAATTTCGGTCTTTACAAATAACACAGAAGGCCGTGTTTCGCAACACAGCCTTCGTCAGAATTCAATAGGTATTAGTTTTTAAGGTAAAAAGATTGTTTATTTATCGAGCGCAAAGTACGCGTTTTTTGACCATAACAACAAACTTTTCTGTATGTTATAAAACATATTTCGCTCTTTTTTGGCTGATTTATGTCAATTGAGAATAAAAATACAGCAAAAATGAAATAGCGCTTTTACAAAAATAGAAAAAAAATTGTAACTTTGTATAGTTATTGTAACGTAAAACTAAACTGATAATACAAACACAAAACTACAACAATGACAACTATCGAAAATACAACTCCTGAAAAAAAGAGTCTAAACTTTATAGAAGTTAAAGTTGAGAATGACCTTGTCGAGGGAAAGAACGGTGGCAGACTGCAGACACGTTTCCCACCAGAACCTAACGGCTACCTGCACATCGGTCATGCCAAGGCAATCGCCATGGACTTTGGCGTAGCAAAGAAATATGGTGGTGTGTGCAACCTTCGCATGGACGACACCAACCCACAGAAGGAAGACACCGAGTATGTTGAGGCTATCAAGAAGGACATTCAGTGGTTAGGCTTCGAATGGGGTAAGCTGGTATACGCCAGCGACTACTTCCAGGAGTTGTGGGATTTTGCAGAATGGTGTATCATGCAAGGACGCGCCTACGTCGACGAGCAGACCAGCGAGGAGATAGCAATCCAGAAAGGCACGCCAACCGAGCCTGGAACAAACAGTCCTTACCGCGACCGTCCAGCAGAAGAGAGTTTGCGTCTGTTCCGCGAGATGAATACCGGCAACATTGAGCCTGGCAAGATGATTCTGCGTGCAAAGATAGATATGGCAAGCCCCAATATGCATTTCCGCGACCCAATCATGTACCGTGTGCTAAACCTTCCACACTGGCGCACTGGCAACAAGTGGAACGCATATCCAATGTACGACTTCACACACGGACAGAGCGACTACCTGGAAGGAGTCACCCACTCTATCTGTACACTCGAGTTCGTACCTCACCACGAACTCTACGATCTGTTCGTAACATGGATGAAGGAATGGAAGGGCGAGACTGCTGAGAATGGCCAGGACATCGAAGACAACCGTCCACGCCAGTTCGAGTTCAACAAACTGAACCTGAACTACACCCTTATGTCAAAGCGTAATCTGCTGATACTGACAAAGGAGAAGGTTGTCAACGGATGGGACGACCCACGTATGCCAACAATCTGCGGTATCAGACGCAGAGGATACAGTCCTGAAGGTGTACTGAACTTCATCGACAAGATTGGCTACACCACTTTCGACGCCCTCAATGACATCAAACTTATGGAAGCTGCCATTCGCGAGGACCTCAACAAACGGGCTATCCGCGTGAGCGCAGTTGTCAACCCAGTGAAACTTATCATCGACAACTACCCAGAAGGACAGATTGAGGAACTTGTAGCAATCAACAACCCCGAACTGAAGGATGCAGAAGGCAACATCATAACCGAGGGCAACACACACGTCATCGAATTCAGCCGTGAACTATGGATAGAGCGCGAAGACTTTATGGAAGACGGTGGAAAGAAATTCCTTCGTTTAGGTCCTGGCAAGGAGGTTCGCTTGAAGAATGCATACATCATAAAGTGTGACGAAGATGCTTCAAAGTGTATCGAGAAGGATGCTGATGGCAACATCATCTGCATTCACGCCACATTCGATGCAGACAGCAAGAGCGGCATGCCTGGTGCTGACCGCAAGATTAAGGGAAAGACGCTTCACTGGTTAAGTTGCGCACACAGCGTGAAAGCAGAAGTAAGAAACTATGCCTGTCTGTGGACCTGCGAGAACCCACGCGACGCAATAAAGCAGTATGAAAAGGAGAATGGAGTGCGCGGCATTGATGCTATGCGTCCATTCCTCAATCCCGACTCACTGACAATCAACACTGAAGCATACATCGAGAAGTATGCAGCAGAACTTGATGCCCTGACATACCTGCAGTTCCAGCGTAACGGATACTACAACGTGGATCCCGACAGCACACCCGAGCATCCTGTATTCAACAAGACCGTCAGCCTGAATGCTCCTAAGTTCTAAGTGAGAAGCGAAGATTTATCATATTTTGAAGATGAAGAGTTCAAGGAAGCTCTTCATCTTTATGAATCTACCATCAAGGATGGCAGACAGGTGTATATGGACGCCGACGACCTCACCGACATTGCCGAATACTATATGGTTAAGGAGCGTGAGAGCGATGCTAACAAGTGCATCAATCTGGCAGTCAGCCTACACCCCGATGCCATTGACCCTCAGGTGTTCCTGGCACGCAAGCAACTGTTTCATGGCAACATAAACAATGCCAAGAAAATAGCAGAAGCCATAAACGAACAGGATGACCGCGAGGTTCGTTTTCTATGGGCTGAGATATACCTGAAAGAGGGCAAAAGGAATGAGGCCGATCAACTTCTTGAGAATTATTACAACCATCTTGAAGAAGACAGAGACCTTTTTCTATATGATTCTGCCGGTGTCTTCATGGACTACGACGAGTGGGAGCTTGCCACCAAATGGGCAAAGAAACTAAAAGAGAGTTTCCCAAAATTCAACCGAACAGACATCCTGCTCAGCGACATCCTCGTCAGCTGTGGCAAGGTTGCTGAGGCGATACCCCTTCTTGACGATATACTCAACAAAGATCCATTCAACCTTGAAGCATGGAACTTGATGGCAGAGGCACAAAGCGGCCAGGAGCACTACAGCGAGGCGCTCGAAGCCATTGACTATCTGCTCGCTATTGACGAAGACAATCTGCAAGGACAACTAATACGCGCCAACAGCCTCTTCCACCTCAACAGAATGAAGGAGGCTCACGCTCAGTACCAGAAGTATCTTGAAAAGGAGAACGGCGATATCATGGTCATCTATTTCGATGCTGTAGCCCTGACCAACCTCGAAAGATACGACGAAGCACTGGAACAGTTGAACTGGGCTATCGAGATTGCTCCAGACAACACGATAGAACTCTCACACATCTTCCTGCAGAAGAGCTATATACTCAGCAAGAAACACTGTATGCAGGAAGCCATCGACGCGCTCGAGGATGCCTATTGTGCACAAGGCATAGAGAAAGACTGCGAGTATTATCTGCTCAAAGGACACATTCTGCTTGAAAACAGCAATGTGCATCAGGCAGAACTTTGTTTTAGTCAGTCTATACAAATGTCTACAGATAAGTTTGCGACATATCTTACCATTGCCATCTCGTGGGCAGAGAACGAATACTTCACTACGGCAGCAAGCATATTCGATGCGTTGCTACATTCGCAGATGGAGCAGAAGGAATCGCTGTGCTACCCATACCTTGCGTATTGTCTGTACAATCTTAATGATTTAGAGAAATTCAGGTTATGTTTGGACAAAGCCGTCGACCACAATCCTTCTCTTACCGAATTTCTCTTTTCTCCGTTGTTCCCGGGTATTCCTGTTGAAAAATACAAGGAAATAAAACTGACAAAATAAGGGCGCATAAAACCATAAGTCAAATTGAGACTTCTGGTTTTACGCGCCTTCTTACTTATAATCACTTCTTGATTTGTTTGACAATTAACTTCGGCTAATCTGAAGACCTGTCTTGCTCAGTGTCATATCAACAAATCTTGCACAACTGTTTGGCTGGTTTACATTCAGAACAGCCTTTATACGAGCAGCAGCCTCGTGGTCCTTGGCTATCATGTAAAGATAGCCGCCACCTCCAGCACCTGGCAACTTGTAACCAAGGCAGTAATCATCTATCAATCTTGTGATAGCCTTGACTGATTCCGGATTCGTACCCGAATCGAGCAACTGGTTTTGTCTCCATGTCTTCGCCACAAGGCGTCCCATCTCATCAAAGTTTCCTGCCAAGACAGAATGATAGAGATCCATTGTATGTTCCTTCATCTCCCTCAACAATTCAAGTCTTTGGTTATCACTCAGGAACATTCCCTGTACAATTTCTGCCAGAATGTGTTTCGCCGTACGTGTAATTCCTGTATAATATAAAAGGTGTAATGGAGAATAATCAGGATCGGTGTAGAGAGTATCTGGCAACCAGCGCACCTCGGGTGTCTGGTCGAAACCGGACTGCGTGCGTAAAAGCTTGATTCCACTAAGTACGCCACCGTACTGGTCCTGCCATCCACCACCTGTGGTGAGAAGTTGCTCAAGAACCAATGTGCGATTGCAAATCTCAGCCTTATCCCAATTCAAACCACAGAAATCAGACACAGCGCCCAACACTGTTGAAGCAAGAATACTACTCGTACCAAGACCGCTGCCGGCTGGGATTGCAGACAAAAGCGTCACCTCTATGCCACATCCAAACATCTGCAACTGTCGTTCGAGTGTCGTTTCAGAGACGGCAGAAAAGCGTGGATGAAAACCTGCAAGGCATAATGCCGCCTTAGGAATACTGAATGGCGAACCAACTTTCGCAAAATCAGCCAGTTCATCGAATGTTCTCACCTCCTCCATTGCGCCAAGGTCTATGCTGCGCAATATTATCTTATATTCCTTGCTTGGCTTAACGTAAGTCTGCAAAGGGGGCTGTCCGTTAAGCTCGATTGCCAGGTTTACAACATTTCCTCCATTGGTGAGACAATAAGGAGGAGTGTCAGTCCATCCGCCTGCTATGTCAATACGTACAGGACTTCGTCCCCAGACAATCTGGTCTGCATAAACGGACATTTTGGGAGTCTGCTTGTTTGCTAAAACATTCGACGTAAGACCTTCCTGTAATAATTCGAATGCTTGTGTACGATTGTTGGTTCCGTCTTCTCCGCGAAGTGTCTCCACCCTTGAACGGAACATCTTGTCGCTTATTCGCTTAAGAAGGCTTTCGGAAGAGTCAAGTTCTGATGGAAGTCCCAGACGATGCTCAACATACTTTTCTGCCATATCCTGCAAATCAGCCTGATAGAACACACTCTTTCTGTGATTTTGCGCCAGAACATCGAGATTTTCAGCCATCAAGCTACGGCGCTGAGCATCAAGTCGGCGCAGATTTGAGAATGAGGAAATCTCGTCTGCGCTCATCTTCTTGGATTTCTTCCACAACTCGCCCCCAGCAGCACATCTGTCAATTTCTTCCTTGCTATAAGCAATCATCCAACTAAGCATTTTCCCCATTTCATCGACATTGTCAGTAACAGGGAATATACGTGATGCCTGAAGATCATGATTCAGTTCTATTTCATCTGCCGAAAGACCATGCAATTCAAGCCATTCCGTAACTGGTCTCTCAAGATAGGCCACACTGCTGTCAGTCAGCGGTCCGCGGAAAGCATCATTGAATCCGTATGGACGAAGTACATAGTCAGCATCATTGACCGGTACTACATCAACACAAATACCTTCAGCAACGCTAACACTCCAATCGTTTGAAGGAACACCCGTAATGATATTGCGGTTGGAAAGTGTCCAGTTCTTGCCAATGTAAGAATTCTCTATCCACACATTATGATTGTCATTTGTGAAAGGAATCTCCTTATGGGCATTCTGTATGAAAATGCTTGGATGAGGCTTTACGCCTATATGCATTATGGCTCTTTGGTCGTATACAAGGTTCTGTATAGCCACCGTAGAAGAAATCATCTCGCGGCTTGTTCCATAATGATAGAACTCGCCGTCCTGCAGTGGAAGTATGGCAACTTTAAGTTTGCTCAGTTCTTCATCCTCTATAGTTGGATGAGCACCAAGAGAGCAACCAAATTCGCTGTAAAGGTCATAGTTGATGATGTCACTGCCCTTGTGCGAACGCTTCATCAACAACTCAACAGCCTTGTCACTAAGCAACCATATACCTATATCCATAAGGAACAGGTGTGTGCGCAACAATTCTGCCATCGTCTGAATTGATGGTTTCTGCAACATGAAGTCCAACTCATCGGGCTTTTCACGCGAAGAAACGAAAACACCATGATTCTTTGCCAGTGAAGGATCAACCCACAAACCATAGCACACCACATCAGCATCAGGAATCTGCTGCAGTTTGCCAGCACGGATGTAGACATCACCACTTGCTATAAGCGTGTGCAATCCCTCGGGCGCAACATTCATAATCCTTTCGTAAAGCGGCAACTGCAGGGAAAGAAGGTTCTGGTCAATTCGTTGACCACGCGCCCAACGGAACACGGGAATTGGAGTCAAAACCTTTCCGCTCGGCGCATAACCAGGCAGACGTCGGCTCTGTCCACCAGCATGGAGAAGTATGCGCTTTTCCTTGCCCAGCCATTGTACTATGTCTGTTTCTGGCGACCACTCATTATGACAAGCTTCGAGCAACCAGGTGGTACCTCCACCCGACCCCAGCTTCTTGCCTACAGGATCGCTTGTACAGAAGAACTCGTCATGACTTACTCGTTCAATATCATGAAAACATTCCACCAGATTTGGTGGCAAAGAAAGCAACTTTTTCATTAGTGTCGTTTATTGTATTGCAAATGTAGCATTTTCTTTTCAAAGAACCTAAGATAGCATACGATTTTGCTTTTTATAGCCCATAAAACAAAATAATTTTATAAAAAATCGATGCTTTTATCTCAAATAAACTTAAATGTCATACAAAATATTCCCTCACGTGCACGCGTATTAAAATAAATTAGTATCTTTGGAAACAGAAACAAACACGATTACAAATAACCAAAACATAAGTATTATGAAAAAGAACTTTACTCGCACATTGGCAGCCGTTATACTGACTGCATGTTCATCATTCGCAATGGCTCAAAAGACCGTTACACTCAACACATACAATGCTTTTGACTTTGGACGTATCACAGAGAAGACTGCGACACTGAACGTAAGCCGTTACTTCTTCTATGGCTACAACACAATATGCCTGCCATTCAGCGTTTCGGCTGACGAACTTAAGGCTGCCGTTGGCGATGGCGTAATGTTGGAGCAGCTCGCTAAGGTGGAAGGCAATGACCTAACATTTGTTGACGTCACCGAGAAAGGTATCGAGGCTGGTATGCCTTATATCATCTACTCTCCCACAAAGCAGGCAGTGAAGTTCACCACAACAGATTTCAAGAATCTTGCTGTAGCACCCAAGAATCTTACAGTAGACGGTGTTACAATGAGCGGACACTTCGAGCCAACCAAGGAGAACGACCTATACGGAATACCTGCTGCACAAGACACAGAAGAACTGCAGAGTATACTGGTAAAGACTGTTTCTGACAAGACTTTCCTTCCAAGTCGTTGCGGCATCAAATTTGCTGGAGCAACAGAAACACCAACAATCAAGCACGTAACAAGTATCAATGAAGAAACAGCCATCAACGTACTGAAGGCACAGAATGCATTGGTAGACATCTACAATGTTGCCGGAACACTGGTTCAGAAGAATGTTCGCATCAATGATGCCATTAAAACTCTGAGCCACGGCATATACGTTGTTAACGGACAAAAATTCATGGTAAAATAAGAAGACATTGAATCCCCTCCCACACAGAGGGGATTCTTTTAAACTATAACTATCTAACAAACATACTGATGGAGAATTTTAGCGAATTAGCAAAAGTGCGGAGGAGCATGCGCAAATTCACGGAAGAGAAGATAACTCACGAGGAACAGCGCCAACTGATGAGAACAGCACTTATGTCACCCAGCAGCAAAGGCTTGCACAGTTATGAATTTATAATAGTCGAGGACAGTCATAAGCTTGAAGCACTTTCAAAATCAAAGGACAAGGGGGCTGAGTTCCTTGCAAATGCACCTATGGCTGTTGTTGTTCTTGCTTCGCCATCTGTAAGCGACGTATGGATAGAGGACGCTTCGGTTGCAGCCACAACCCTTCTCTACCAGGCAGAAGACATGGGACTCGGAGCTTGCTGGATACAAATACGCGAACGCAAGGATGAAGAAGGCAAAGACGCTGAAGCCAACGTCAAGGACATTCTGGGTATTGACGACGAACGTCGCGTTTGCTGCATTGTGGCTGTCGGACACAAGGGAATGGAACGCAAACCGCAAAACGAAGAGCGTTTGCTTTGGGAGAAGGTCAGTTCCGAAACTCTGATATTCTAAATGAGGATTACTCTTATAGGAGCCGGCAACCTTGCCACTAACCTTGCCAAGGCACTAAAGACCAATGGGCACGACATCGTTGAGATTTGGAGTAGAACAGAAGAGTCTGCAAGGACGCTTTCTAACGTTGTAGGATGTAGTTTCTCTTTCGGGGACATCGATATAAAGCCAGGAAGCGACATATACATCATCTCCGTAAAAGACTCTGTTCTGGAACAAACAGCTGCCAGATTCATCCCGGTATCACCAGAATCCATTTGGTGTCACACCGCTGGAACTATGTCTGTTGACATTCTGTCAAGCAAGGGCGCCAAGCACATCGGCGTATTCTACCCTATGCAAACTTTCAGCAAGACAAAAGAGGTAGATTTCAACAAGATACCAATCTTTATTGAAGCGAAGGAAAAGGAAGCAGAAGTTCTAAATGCCCTTAAAGAACTTGCATGCACTATCAGTCAGCAGGTGTTTGAATTGGACAGCGAAGGAAGACGGAGCCTACATCTTGCCGCTGTCTTTGCATGTAACTTTGCCAACCATTGCTACTCCATCAGCGAAAGCCTTCTTGCCGAGCGCGGCATTCCGTTCAGCGTTATGCTGCCTCTTGTTGAGGAAACGTCAGAGAAGGTGCACATCATGTCACCCAAGGAGGCACAGACCGGTCCTGCCATAAGGCACGACCACAACGTAATGAACAGACAGAGAGAGATGCTTGCAGACAAACCAGAGCTTCAACACATTTACGACATATTAAGTCACAGTATAGAGAATTTATGATAAACTACGACCTGAACAAGATAAAAGCACTGGCATTTGACGTCGATGGAGTACTGAGTGCCGAGACAATAACCCAACACCCAGATGGAGACCCAATGCGAACAGTCAACATCAAGGACGGTTATGCTCTGCAGCTTGCCATAAAGATGGGACTGCACGTCGCAATAATAACCGGAGGTAAAGTGGAAGCCGTACGCAAACGCTATGAGGGTCTTGGCGTGCCCGACGTTCATCTTGGATGTGCAATTAAGATAAACACATACAATGACTTCCGCGACAAATACGGATTGAAGGACGAAGAGATAATGTATATGGGCGATGACATACCCGACTACGAGGTTATGAGTGTATGCGGATTGCCCACATGCCCCAACGACGCTGCACCCGAAATAAAATCTGTCAGCAAATACATATCGCCAAAAGATGGAGGATATGGTTGCGTCAGAGACGTTGTCGAACAGATAATGAAGGTAAAGGGATTGTGGATGGCAGACAAGAAAGCCTTTGGATGGTGATTCGTCTTGCCAGTTCTAACACAGCCCCATTTACACGAGATAAAAGAACTAACTAAACATTTGATTCTATGAAATACAGACTTGTTCTTGCATCAGGCAGTCCACGCCGCAAGGAACTGCTTGCCGGACTGGGATATGAGTTTGAGGTTAGACTGCTGAATGGTATTGACGAGAGCCATCCAGAAGGTCTATCAGGCGAGGAGATTGCAAAACATATCTCTCGCGGCAAGGCAGAGGCATACAAAACAACCATCGCAGAAGATGAGTTGGTGATAACAGCCGACACCATTGTATATCTGGAAGGAAAAGTCTTAGGGAAACCAAAGGACGAAACTGAAGCAAGAGGTATGTTGCGCGACCTGAGCGGCAAAAAGCACCAGGTAATCACTGGAGTAACACTGTTAACAAAAGAGAAGATGCACACATTCGCATCTGTCAGCGATGTTACTTTCGCCAATCTCTCGGACGAAGAAATCAGCTATTATGTTGATAAATACAAACCTACAGACAAGGCTGGCGCATATGGCATACAGGAATGGATAGGATTCATCGGAGTTGAGAGAATTGAAGGAAGCTACTTCAACGTCATGGGACTGCCTGTACAAAGACTTTACACCGAACTGAAAAAGTTTTAGGTTCACACAAAAAGCTATTAAGATTATACAACAGCAAATATAAAGAAAATGAAAAAGATATTGATAGGAATATTAGCAATGGCGACATTCGGGTGCCTGGTAACATCATGCAACAACGATGACAAGCAACCCATCCCACCACAGTTTGCCGGATTCAAGATTACACCAGAAAAAGTCCATCCTGGTGACATTGTCACAATCTCTGCCTGCTACGTCAATAAAGGTGAGAATATCTACGGTCCTCATTGCAACTGGACACTGACACTCGACACACTTAACGAGAACAACGAGGTTGGGCAATACAAGATTACGAGACAAGTAAATGCATCCATAGCCGACGATAACCTCAGCCTCAAGATTGCAATACCAAAAAGTGCAAAAACAGGCAAGAATGCATCATGCACGCTTAATATCGACTACACCCATTCTGCTGATGCAAAGAACATAGGCTTTGAGTTGAGCAACCCCACACAAAATGGTTACAGAGGCAATTTCCAGAACTCAAGAGTTGTGTCGGTTCTGTATACAAGAGTCAATGGTAGTGTGTCTTTCCCTATTGTCGAAGCACCAGCCATTGGAGAATAAAAAAACTGCACTATTTGGTATAGGCTGCACAAAAACGCATGCTTATTACAATAAATAGCAAAGCGAACACGTTATAATATACGTGAAAAGACACCTTATATATATATTATATAGTTTTGTGCTTCTTGTAACGGGAAGCACTATTACTGTTTGTGCACAAGAGAATGTCTCAAACCAGACAGATACCATAGCAAAGAGCAAGGTCCATCTAAAGGGAAAAGTTATAGACGAGGATCAAGATGCACTGCCTTTTGTAATGGTTGTTGCCGAAGGATGTGCGGCTGGGGCCACCACCAGACTTGACGGTACGTACAACTTTGAATTTGATGGTGGCAAGGACAGCGTCGTCATTGTATACTCTCTTATCGGCTACGAGAAAAGAAGAAAGGTTCTGAAGAATCCAAGTGGCAACCTCACGCTCAACATCACCATGAGAAGCAGTGGAAAGATGATGAACGAGGTAACCGTGAAGGAGGTTCAGCGACAGATGGGCGCTACTCAGACACTGAACACAAAAGACCTGAAGCGAATGCCTTCTACAACTGGAAATGCAGTAGAGGAACTCGTTGCCACACAAGCAGGTGTCAGCACTCACAACGAGCTCTCCAGCCAGTATAATGTGCGAGGTGGCTCGTTCGACGAGAACTGCGTTTACATAAACGGCGTAGAAGTGTACCGCCCCCTTCTTATCAGCAGTGGCCAGCAGGAAGGTCTCTCCGTAATCAATAGTGACATGGTCGAGAAAGTAGATTTCTCGGCAGGAGGTTTTGATGCGAAGTACGGCGACCGAATGTCGAGTGTGCTCGACATCACCTATCGCCGTCCAAAGAAAGCGGAAGGCAGTATACAAGGTTCATTGCTCGGAGCAAACATATACGGCGGATACGGCAACAAGAAATTCAGCATAAGCAACGGACTACGCTACAAGACGAACCAGTATATGCTTGGTTCACTCCAGACAAAGGGCGAATACAGACCATCGTTCCTCGATTATCAGGCATATCTTTCTTGGATGCCAACTAAGAACTGGACTTTCGACGTTATTGGCTATATCAGTAGAAACAACTACAATTTTGTTCCGAAAAACCGCGAGACTAATTTCGGAACCATGGAAGACGTAAAGAGTTTCACCGTTTACTTCGACGGTCAGGAGGAGGACCTCTTCCGCACCTTGTACGGAACAGCAAAAGCAACAAGACGCCTGAACGATTATTCGCACTTGTCGTTGGCTTATTCCGCCTTCTCGACACGTGAGCGTGAGACGTATGACATTCAAGGTCAATATTGGCTGGATGAGACAAACACACAGTCGCAGCTCGGCGTGGGAACATACATTGAACATGCACGCAACCTGCTGACCAGCAAGACAAACACAATCAAACTGGACTATAACTGGAAACGCAACGCTCATCATTTGTTGGCGGGCATAGGATTCAGACACGAGAAAATATCCGAAAGTTCGCGCGAATGGGAAAGCCGTGACTCATCTGGCTACAACATCCCACACAACGGAAAAGAACTGATGGTTATCTACAACCTAAAAAGCATTAACTCAATATCGAGCAACCACCTTGAAATGTATGCTCAGGACACATGGCGTCACGAATCGGAAGCAGGAATCATAAGCCTCACATACGGAGCAAGACTTAGTCACTGGACATGGAACGGTGAGTGGCTTTTCAGCCCACGTGCCAGCATGGGATTCATCCCAAGCAGCAACGAAAACCTGACACTTCGACTTGCAACCGGTCTATACTACCAGAGTCCTTTCTACAAGGAACTGCGCGACACTGTCACTCAAAACAGAAATACCACCGTCCAACTGAACAAGAGCATTAAAAGCCAGCGTTCGTTCCAAATTGTGATGGGAGGAGAATACAAGTTCCGAGTGGCAGGCCGACCATTCAAGATCAGTGCAGAAGCATATTACAAGGCACAGTCCGACATCAACCCATACAACGTCGACAATGTGAAGATTGTTTATTACGGACAGAACATTGCATCCGGTTATGTAGTTGGTGCCGATTTCAAGATCTATGGAGAGATGGTTCCGGGTACAGACTCATGGATAAGCTTCGGACTGATGAAGGCTCAGATGAAACTAAATGGGAAAAGCATCCCCCAGCCTACCGACCAACGCTGGAACCTTAACTTCTTCTTCAGCGACTACTTCCCTGGCACCACACGCTGGAAGATGAACCTCAAGGCAAGTTTTGCCGATGGACTTCCATTTGGACCACCTCATTCAGGAATCGAGAAGAATGCTTTCCGTGCACCAGCCTACAAGCGCATCGACATAGGAATGAACTATCGTGTTCTTGACAACGAGGACAAGCATCTACGGCACAATGCTGTAAAGAACATCTGGCTCGGATTGGACTGCTTCAACATATTTGGCTTCAGCAACGTTAGTGGTTACTACTGGGTAACAGACGTCACTAACCATCAGTACGCAGTGCCTAACTACCTTACTGGTCGCCAAATCAATGCACGTTTCCTTATTGAATTCTAACAATCGAAATTTCTGCTGCTACTGCTTTCCCAAAAAGCTGCTACTGCTTTTCTCAAAAGCTGCTACTGCTTT
>CAMAFX010000055.1 GCA_945833925.1 uncultured Prevotellaceae bacterium | reverse complement strand
GTTCTTGACTAGCTTAATGAATTTCCTAGGTTCATACCGCCAAAAACAAAGCATCGATGACGCTTTTACATTATGTAGTGTCCCGCCCATAACTCAACCTTCGTCAAGTGCCCCACCATTCCAGACTTGTGATGCTTAAACATCATATCCCAAACAGTGTAGCGTGGGTAAAGACATTGCAAAGTTAATACTTTTTCCGTTATTTTAAAAAAAAACTACTGCAAATGCATAAAAAACGAGTAAAATGTGTAATTTTTGTAAAAAGTTTGCAGTTTCGGATATTTTATCGTAACTTTGCACCACTAGATTCCGCCACGCTTCCCGATGATCAGCGCACCAGGGCGGACCTTTTTTATTTTGGGGATATGAGTACAACACTTAGTTCGACATACACAAAACCTGCTCTTAGCATTCCAGACCAAATCAGAATGCTATAAGGGAGAGGTTTTCCTATATTTCCCATATTTCCCACGAGCTTTAAATTATCGTAAGAAATTGAAGAAATGGTGAGAAATGCTTTCCCATATTTCCTATATTTCCCACGAGTTATAATTATCGTAAGAAATTGAAGAAATGGAAGAAATGCTTTCCTATATTTCCTATATTTCCTACGAGTTAAATGTTATCGTGAGAAAGGTAAAGAAATGGTGAGAAATGCTTTCCTATATTTCCCATATTTCCCACGAATTATAATTATCGTAAGAAAGGTAAAGAAATTGGAAGAAAGATTTTCCTACATTTCCTCCCTTTCCACGAGCATAATTAACACAAGAAAACCACATTAAGCAACAAGGATTTTTTATGTTTTCCCAATCCAGGAAACATGAATTTTCACATAAAAATGTGCAGAGGGGTAGAAAAAAATGAGATTTTGCCATTCAACCTCGCCTAACACGCATACCTTCAACACTTTGCACTTGTCTCATTTGTGAGACAAACATGAGACAAACATGAGACAAATGAGACAAGTGCAATGCTGTTGAAACAAAAAAATCACACCTGCTGCTCACCCGGGAAAGAGTAGCGTGTCACCGTCACATTCTGGAAATATCGGTTCCCATCACTCGTACAATTAGGTTAATACTAAAGAACTACACAAAAGTATAAATATCAAACCACATAACAACAATTCTGTCCGCACACGGACACAAAACATCTTGAACTTTACTAACCAAACACGCACAAAAACGTACAAAAATATAGTCGTTTAAGATGTTAGTTATTTCTGTTTACACAGGGTTTTGCAAGTGACCCGATAAATGACAGTTGGTGTCGAAAGAAACTCGTGATTAAGATTGAGGGAGAAGAGGTGACAACCATCTATAGCAGGTTCAATATAGACAGGAAAAGCGAATGGTGAAAAGTAACAGACTTTTTTCCATTCGCTTTTTGTATACACTTATACAGTAGAGAGTATAAGTTCGAAAAAGTTCTCAGTTGCGTTTGCGCTTGAAGAAATCCTTCATCAGCTGGGCACATTCGTCTTCCATGACGCCCTGTGTCACTTGTGTCTTGGGGTGTAGCGCCTCAGGAGCAAAGCGTTGGTAGCCTCGTTTCTCGTCGCGGGCTCCGAAGACGAGTCTGCCCAGTTGCGACCAACCAAGAGCACCGGCACACATGATGCAAGGTTCAACTGTCACGTAGAGCGTACATTCGTCCAGATACTTGCCTCCGAGTTCGCTGGCAGCGGCGGTTATGGCTTGCATCTCGGCATGCGCCGTCACGTCGGTCAGTCGCTCGGTCATGTTGTGGGCGCGGGCTATGATGGTGTCTCTGCACACCATCACGGCTCCCACCGGTATCTCGTCCTCGTCAAAGGCTCTGCGAGCCTCGTCGAGAGCTTTTTTCATATAAAAGTTGTCATCCATGTTGCCGGACAATTTTCTTTTCACTTCACCACGTGAGTGTCGAGTGCAAAGACGCGCTCCATGTTGCCGGCACCAGTTATGGCATCGGTCTTGGCAGAGATGTTGTCAAGGTAGTTGACGATGACAGCTTCCTGCATGCATGGAACCACGGGGCTGCCAAACTCACGTGTTCCGTGGTGTGCCAGCACACAGTGTACAATGCGTGTAGCCTCGTGCTCGTCTATGCCAGCCTTCTTCAGTTCGTCGTGCAGTTTATATGCAGAGATGTAGATATGTCCAAGCAGATACATTGCCTCCTGCGTCTCACCATCCCGGTTGTACTCATACACCTTGCCGTAGTCGTGGAAGAGAATTGCAAGAATCATACGCTCGGCTTTCACGTCGTCGTAAGGCAGTACGGGGTATAGACCCTCCAGCATATGCAGCATCTGCCACGTGTGGTTCAGCAGTCCGCCGGGAAAGGCGTGGTGCACACTTGTCGCAGCAGGATACTTGCTGTATGGGTCGTAGAGTTTGTTTCCGAAGTCCTGAATAATATCCTTCAGTTTGTCATCGGAGCAGTATGTGAGCAAGGTGCTGATGGTGCTGTCCCATTTCTTGCGTTCCACGGGACGTGGCAACTTGTTGTACAGAGGATGTTCAGGGGTGGGGAAGTTACGAACCATCATGTCCGTCTTGTTGGCAGACTTCTTGCCCTGGTTGTCTCGAATGTTGAGGAATGTGACAAGCTGTCCAACCTTGGGGCCGTCGGTAGGCGCAGCGTCCCACACGGCAATGTTTATCACCTCGTTTTCGTCGGCGAGTTTCAGGGTGATGAATGGCGACCCCTTGCTTGTTATGCCGTCAGTGCGGCTTAGTGTTATATATTCCATTTTTTTATTTTATCACGATTGCGCGGCTGATGAGGTCGTTCAGGTTCTGGTAGTGAGCGAGGGTAGAGGCGGCGGTCTTTGCCTTTATCTGCTTCAGTGTAGAGAGAACGGCAGCGCGAGTGTCCGAGTTGTTGCTCTTGAATTCGTTGATGAGAGCATCTACGTATGCCTGGTGCAGAGCCTCGTGGTAACGGTCGGTCTTGGCAGTGTTTGGCATAATCATCTTGGTCAGGTCGTTGAGATAAGCCTCCTCGTCGTAGAGTTCGTTGAGTGCCGAGACACGGTTAACGAGATATGACACGACGTTCTTGCCGACAGAGATGGTAAGCTGTGCTGGGTCGCTGCTGATGCGGCGTGCATAGCTCAGATTGCTCAGCCATGTGGGTTCGTTGATGATGTTGCGCTTTATGAAGTCGAGTGCTGCCAGCTGCTTTGCCTTAGGCTGTGGAGTGTACACGTCGCCAGCCTCGGTGTTGGTCTTGAAGTTCATCAGCATGCCGCCGATATTGTTCATCACGTGACCGCAGTAGCGTAGGAACTGCGAACGAATCTGTCCATACATGGTCGAGAGGTTCTCGTTGTAGATATCCTTCTCCTCCATGGTCCATTCGGGCAGTTGTACAATCTGGCGCTTCAGATTCTTGATGCCGTATTCGCTTGCCTTGACAGCGTCATCGCCGAGGTCTTCGGTCTGGCGTCGTGGGTCGTTGCGGTAGCCCTCGCCGTCACCCCACCACAGACGTGGGTTCTTCTGGCTCTCCTTAACCAGTGGCTCCAGCATCTTGTGGTCCTCGTCGGCATCCTTGGCGCCAAGCATTGGGCGGTAACCCCACTCGATGGCCCACTTGTCGTAGTCGTTGATGCGTGGGAAGATACCTTCGTGCGAGATTCCGTCCTCGGGCTGTGCCACATAGTTGAAGCGGGCATAGTCCATGATACTTGGAGTGTGTCCGTGAGCCTCTACCCATGCCTTGTTGCGCAGCGAGTCGACAGGCACAGTGCTGCTCGAACCGAAGTTGTGGCGCAGACCGAGCGTGTGTCCCACCTCGTGACTGCTGACGAAGCGGATGAGCTGACCCATCAGTTCCTCGTCGAAGTGCATCTTGCGCGCAGCCTCGTCGATGCTGCTTGCCTGAACCATATACCAGTCGTGAACGAGCGACATGACGTTGTGATACCATCCGATGTGGCTCTCCAGGATCTCACCGGTACGTGGGTCGCTTACGTGAGGACCGTATGCGTTGGGTATGTTGCTTGCCAGATAGCGGATGACACTGTATCGGGCATCCTCCATGCTCATGGTCGAGTCCTCGGGCCATTCCTCGGCGCGGATGGCATTCTTGAAGCCTGCCTTTTCGAATGCCACCTGCCAGTCGTTGACACCCTGTATGAGGTACTTGCGCCACTGCTTTGGTGTGGCGGGGTCTATGTAGTAGACGATGGGTTTGATGGGCTCTACCAGTTCTCCAGCCTTCATCTTCTCTACGTCCTCCGGTTTGGGCTCGAGGCGCCAGCGTGCAGCATAGATGACACGGTCCACACGCTGTTGGTCGTCACCGAAGGTGTTGTATCGCTCGTTGAAGTAACCTACTCGTGGGTCGAACTTGCGAGGCAGCATTGGCACCTCAGGCAGCAGGATGAACGAGATGTTCAGTCCGATGGTAACCTTGCCAGTACTGCGTGCAGCTGCCATGTCGGTACTGTTCGAGTTGAACGTCTTGACGATGCGTACCTCGGTGTTGGTTGGGAAGGACTTTATGTCCTCTATGTAGCTGCTTGTCTGGTTGGTCAGGCTGAATGCCTTCTTGCTGTACTGACCGAAACCGAGTGCGGCGTTGTCCTCGTTGAAGAGTCCGTTCACCTTTATCTTGTAACCGTTGCCCTCCTTCTTCTCAATCTTGAACAAACTTATGATGGGGTTCTCGTTGCTGATGGTAACGGCGCGGCTGATCTGGTCGGTAGAGTCTGCATAGTCCACCAGCATGCGTGCTCGCATGGCGATGGTACTGTCAGCCACCATTTCGAAGTATACAGTCTGCTCGTTCAGCTGTTCGCCGCCGTACTTGCCGCTTCCGCTTGGCGTAGAGGTGAAACGTGTTGTGGTCAGCATGTCGCGTCCGAGCATCGAGTCGGGGATTACGAAGAACCAGTCCGTCTTCATCTTCGTAACGTGGAAGAGTCCGTTGCGGTCCACGCTTGGTTTTGGTGCAGGTTTCGGAGCGGGCTGCTCTGTCTTCTGCTGTTTCTTACTCTTTTTTCTTGCCATTGCGGGCGATGCTGAGAGAAGTCCTGCAGCCAGTGTCAGTATCACGACACGGCTGATGCCCTTAGAAATGATGTTGCTCATCTTTAAATATTATTATTGTTGTTTGAGTCATTAGTTAAGCAAATTTACAATAAAAATATTAAAAGATGGTTTTCAATCTATAAAATTGTTGAAAATCCGCAAAAAATACGTCCAATTATTATATGTAATGGATAAATTAAAGTATCTTTGCGATACACATTAGTAAATCATCAAATAGTAAATAAACAATTATGAGTACATTAATTATTGTGATCATCGTAGCGGTGGTTATCGTTTTTTGGGCAATTAGTGTTTACAATGGTCTTGTAAATCGTCGTAACAATCGTGAGAACGCCTTTGCGAACATCGACGTTCAGTTGAAGCAGCGTCACGACCTCATCCCACAGCTTGTGGCTACAGTCAAGGGCTATGCTGCACACGAGAAGGAACTCCTTGAGAAGGTTACCGCAGCACGCAGCGCAGCAATGGGTGCAGGCAGCATCAACGATAAGATTCAGGCAGAGAATGTGCTGTCGAGTGCACTTGCAGGCTTGCGAGTTGCTGTCGAGGCATATCCCGAACTGAAGGCAAACCAGAACTTCATGCAGTTGCAGGGCGAGGTGAGCGATATCGAGAACAAGCTGGCAGCATCACGCCGCTTCTTCAACGGTGCTACCCGCGACTACAACACAGCCGTTCAGAGTTTCCCTGCAAATCTTATCGCCGGTCGTTTCGGTTTCCACACCGAGCCAATGTTCGAGATTCCTGCCGAGGAACGTGCCACTTTCGACAAGGCTCCTGAAATTTCGTTCTAACCTGAATTATACAAGTGTTTTTTAACGCAAATTTCAAGGTTTTATTTTTAACGGGAATTATCGCAAATGAACCGCAAATTTTCCGTAAATTTATATTATAAAATTCTTGGTTTAGCTGGAGTTGTAAAAAATATAATTTTCGATAATTCACGGCTAATTCAACGGTAATTTGCGTTTAAAGAGTGTTTTTTAACGCAAATTTCAAGGTTTTATTTTTAACGGGAATTATCGCAAATGAACCGCAAATTTTCCGTAAATTTATATTATAAAATTCTTGGTTTAGCTGGAGTTGTAAAAAATATAATTTTCGATAATTCACGGCTAATTCAACGGTAATTTGCGTTTAAAGGAAAAATATCAAATTAGCGTGAAGAATATAAGTTAAATGAAGTACGTAGGTATCTATACACAACAAGTGAGCAACAACACGAAGAGTATGTTGTTGCTCGTCTTGTTTCCGGGCATCATCCTCGGTCTCCTGTATGCATTCTATGCCATCATGGCAATGCTTACCGACCAGTCTTACGACTACTACTCCTATGGCACAACCAACTGGGATTGGGTGAACGAGCAGTTTATCGCCACTGTGCCCTGGGTGGTTGGTGTGGTCGGAGTGTGGTTTGTCATAGCATACTTCAGCAACACGGCAATGATAAAGCATGCCACTGGTGCTCAGGAGTTGACACGCAAGGAGAACCCACGAGTATACAACATAGTAGAGAATCTTACCATTGCTTGTGGCATGCCTATGCCCAAGATAAACGTGATGCACACCAACGAGCTGAACGCCTTTGCCAGTGGTATTGACGAGAAGAGCTATACGGTTACCGTCACCGATGGTCTCTGCAATGTTCTCAACGACGACGAACTTGCCGGTGTCATCGGACACGAACTGACCCACATCCGCAACAAGGACACTCGTCTGCTCATCGTCAGCATCATCTTCGTTGGAATCATGAGTACCCTCATGTCCATCATACTGCGCTTCGTTTGGAACACCTTTCTGTGGGGAGGCAGCAGTCGTCGCAGCGACAGCAAGAACAACAATGGTGCAACGACAATGGTCGGTTTGCTGGTGGCAGTTGTGCTTGCTGCACTGGGCTATTTCTTCACTCTCCTTACTCGCTTTGCCATCAGTCGCAAGCGCGAGTATATGGCAGATGCCGGTGGTGCCGAGTTGTGTGGCAATCCACGTGCCCTGGCTTCTGCCCTGCGCAAGATTTCCAATATGCCGGCAGCCGCACCCGAGGGTCGCGATGACATAGCACAGCTCTATATCATACATCCTCAGTCCTTCACCGAGGGGTTGGGCAGGGCACTCAGCAATGCCTTCAGCACTCACCCCAGTACCGAGAGCCGCATCAAGTATCTCGAACAGTTCTAACTGTTAACCCATAAGTGAACTATATGCGAACCATCATCTTGACTTTGCTTCTGCTGACCATCATCGGACAGTCGCTGTCGTATGCGCAGACAGAGGAAGAGACTCCTCTGACGATGCAGGAAATTCTGCAGGACAAGGACTTGCAGAAGAAGATGTTGCAGGACTACGTGACTCGCCTCAACACCTTTGGCAAGAAGATACCACAGGAGGAGGTGTTCATTCATATGGACAACACCAGCTATTTCCTTGGCGATACCATCTTCTACAAGGCATACGTGACACGTTCCGACGGAAAGCCAGGCAATCTTAGCGGTCTGCTCTATGTCGAACTTCTCAACCACGACGGTTATCTGGTCGAGCGCCAGAAGCTGAAGGTGGAGAAGGGGCAGGCAGTCGGTTCCATCGAATTGCTCGATACGCTCTATGGTGGTTACTATGAGTTGCGTGCCTACACTCGCTGGCAGCTCAACTGGGGCGAGTTCCAGCATCCTCATTCCAAGGATGCAGAGGACTGGTTCTACAGCAAGAAACATGCAAGGGAGTATTACCGCGACTACGACAAACTGTACAGTCGTGTCTTTCCTGTGTTCGACAAACCCAAGAAGCAGGGCGAGTATGTCGAGGAGATGACACTTCGTCCTCTGCGCCGTTACTTCAAGAACGATGGCAAAAAGCCCGAGGCAAGGATAACCTTCTTTCCCGAAGGTGGCAATGCTGTGGCGGGTGTACCGTGTAACATAGCCTTCGATGTGCAGAACGAAAACGGCGAACATCTCGAGGGAACTCTTGTCGTTACAGACGGCAATGGCAACGAGGTTGCCAGGGCGGCAACGGAAAACCGGGGACGCGGAGTCTTGTCATTTTCCGCCTATCCATCGAAAAAACTGAGATACTCATTCGCCGCATCGCCAACGACAAACAGCGAGGGTACGGTGATAGAGAATACACGCAATGCCGACGGACATATGCCAGAACCAACGTCAGATGGCGTGGCTCTTTCTGCAAGCGTTCAGGCTGATGGCATACACGTTAGTCTGCACAGTGCCGGTCAGGCTGCTCTTGAAGAACTGGGTGTCACTGCTACCTGCCACGGCATCTTGAAGGACTACCAGCAGGTGGCGTCGGGTCAGCAGCAGACCGTCGTCATACCAAGCGACCGACTGCAGACCGGAGTGGTGCAGATAACTGTCTTCAATGCTCTTGGTCGTGTCTATGCCGACCGACTTGTGTTTTATCGCTCACCCGATTTCAAGGCACAGAACGTCACCTTCACTGGCATCAGCAGTCAGGCTTACCCGGCATTCGCACCGATAAACCTTGGTATTCACGGTGTAGCAGGCAGCAAGCTGAGTCTTGCTGTTCGCGACGCATCGCACAGCGAATATATCTACGACAGTGGCAGCATACTTACCGAACTTCTTCTCAGCAGTCAGATAAAGGGCTTTGTCGAGGCTCCCGAGTATTATTTCGAGAGTGACGATGCCGAGCACCGTCGTGCGCTCGACCTGCTTCTTCTGGTTCAGGGATGGCGCCGCTACGACTGGGTTACCATGGCAACGCCCAAGGCTTTTGTCATGAACCATATGCCCGAACGTACTGAAAAACTCGTCGGCGAGGTGTTACGATACACTGCCGAGGAACGTGAAGACATCTATTCGAATGATGGCAAAGACGAGGATGGCATGAGTGCCGATTATGATGAGTTTAAGTGTTCCCAGTATGGTGAGTTTGCCTCCATCCCGATGGTTCGCAAGTGGGGTAGTGCAAAGGCTGCTATGTTTGCTGCCAAGGTTTTGAAGTCAGAACTGGGCATCCAGCCCGATGATTATAATTCCGAAAATACAGACCCACGGGATAGTTACGTAGAACTGCGAATGACGCAGTCGTATGCCACCGATAGAGATGAGCGTCGCAAGAGTGCGGGTATCTCCCGGACAACCGGAGACGTGGCTGCCAACCGTTTCAATGAAAACGAGGGCAATCTGAAGCGTGAGGTGCAGGTTCATGCCGAGTTCGTGCTGCCTGGTTTCCATGGTCAGAAGGCTGATGCTGCCGAGGGCGACATGACCACCTATAACAAGGGTTGTTTCAATATCGATGCTCCTGGTTTCTACAACAGCGTAGTGTTCTTCCTTGCAGCCAGCGACAGCACCAAGTGGAAGAAGGGCAAGGAGCATATCTGGATCAGCGACGGAGAGGACAAGCACTATAACATTGAGTATCCCGAGTTCTACGTCAAACTCTCACCCATATATCCACGTTTCGTCAAGCCTTACAGTCCCTACCAGACTCGAATGCGCGAGTTACCGAAGGGTACCAGCATCAGCAGCCTTGATGCCGGAGTGCGTAACCTCAACGAGGTGGTGATACGTGCCAAGCGCAGTGGTCAGAATGGTTTCGATGCCTCTAAGCCAGCCTTTGTAATCGATGCCTACCAGGCTTTCAACGATGTGTGCGATGCCGGTATGTGTCCTGGCTACTACATCGGGGCTGCTCGTTTCGTCAGCGACATCGCTCGTACATATATAGGTGATATGAATATGGAACGCGCGTACGACCTCGAACCACGCTTCAACACCAGAAATGGGACTTACCTCTTGAGTTCCGGCATCAAGCAGAAGTACAACTACCTCACCAACCTCGACATGGTGTACATCTACACCGACTATTCGCCACGCCGGGAGGGCGATGTTCTCTTTACTCAGGCAAACCAGCCTGTGGTGACGGTGGACCTTCGTCGCTTCGAGGACGACAGCGAACGCAAGACCTATCGCGACCGTCGGTACATCCTCTCTGGTTTCAACGTATGCGACGACTTCTACCAGCCCGACTACAGCAAGGCGCCGCTGCCCAGCACCAAGGACTACCGACGTACTCTCTATTGGAATCCCAACCTCGAACTCGATGCCGATGGCAATGCCTCGGTCCTGTTCTATAACAATGGCAAGTCAACCAATATCACCATCAGTGCCGAGGGACTCTCTGCCGATGGTTATCCACAAACCGGCATGAGTCGTCCCGAAGAAAGATAAATATCTAAATCGTAAATAAAAATTAAATCTTTATGGAAAACATTATTTCTCAGTTTGCCATCCGTGGCACAGTGAAGGAAGTAAAACCTCTTGGCGAGGGACTTATCAACGACACCTACAAGGTGATAACAGCAGAGCAGGACGCTCCCGACTACGTTCTGCAGCGTGTCAACAACAACGTCTTCCCCGATGTTGATATGGTGATGCGCAATATTGCTGCCGTAACAACTCATATCCGCAAGAAACTTGAGGCTAATGGCGAGAGCGACATCGACCGTAAGGTGCTTACATTCATGCCTCTCAAGAGCGATGCCAGCAAGTACTACACCGAGATCGACGGTAAGTTCTGGCGTATCATGATATTCATCCCCGATGCCATCACCAAGCAGGCTGTCAATCCAGAGTCGAGCCGTGCTGCCGGCAAGGCGTTCGGCAACTTCCAGGCTATGCTTGCAGACATCCCTGTCGAGCTGGGCGAGACCATCAAGGACTTCCACAACATGGAGTTCCGTCTGCAGCAGCTCCACGAGGTCATCGCCAAGGACCCTGCCGGCCGTGTCAAGGAACCAGAGGTTCAGGCTATGCTCAAGGAGATTGATGCTCGTGCCGACGAGATGTGCAAGGCAGAGCGTATGGGCAGAGAGGGAACGCTGCCAAAGCGTGTGTGCCACTGCGACACCAAGGTCAACAACATGATGTTCGACAAGCAGGACAACGTGCTCTGCGTCATCGACCTCGACACTGTAATGCCTAACTTCATCTTCTCTGACTATGGCGACTTCCTGCGTACTGGTGCCAACAAGGTTGCCGAGGACCATCCAAACATGGACGAGGTGGAGTTCGACATCGACATCTTCAAGGCATTCACCGAGGGTTACCTCTCAAGTGCCAAGTCGTTCCTGCTCCCTGTCGAGATAGAGAATCTCCCCTACGCCACAGCTCTCTTCCCATATATGCAGTGTGTTCGTTTCCTCTGGGACTATCTCTCAGGCGACAAGTACTGGAAGGTTAAGTATCCAAACCACAACTTCGTCCGTGCCAACAACCAGTTGCACCTCCTCCTCTCTATCGAGAAGAACTATCCGGCAATGAAGGAGTTCATTGCAGAGAAGTTGTAAGCCACACATAGCCCCTCTCCCCTTACCCTCACCCGAGGGGGAGGGAGTGGTTACAAAAAAGCAGTAGCAGCTTCAACGCGAAGCTGCTACTGCTTTTTATACACGCCCTGATCTTAACTACTCCATCCCCCTCGGGGGAGGGTCGGGGAGAGGGTCCTTAGAATATTCTTCCGAAGAGAGTGAGTTTGATGGTGGGGTAGACACAAACCTTACCGGCAATATCGATAACGTCATACATATCGCTGCTGATGCCGGGATAATCCTTGTCAATGTCCTTGCCCTTCATGTCATCGTGCAGTGTAGGCTTGCCCCAAAACTGTGCACCCATTTCGAACTTCACTCCTACACGCTTGCGTGGTGTGGTGCGTCCTATACCGATACCAACGTATGGCTTGAACGATTTGGTGTTGATACTTGCCTTGGCACGACCCTGGTCAATTCCCAGTTCGTAGCCCTCAAGGAGAATCTTCTCTGTGCCGATACCTGGTATATTACCTTTGTCAATGTCCCTGTTGAATTCTCCTATACCATATACAACCTCGCCTTTAGCCTTTACCTGAATGAACGATTTGCGTCCGAAGTATGCACCCACTGTGAAGTGGAACATGCTGTTTCTGCCCAGGTAGATGTCGGCAAGAATCTTACCGTTCACCATGTTGGGCTGAACCTTTATGTCTGTCTCCATATCGTCGGTCGGCAGGTAGCGACGGCGAATTGCTTCGGGAATGTCATACCAGCCAGAAGGAGGGTCAAACTCAAGGGATGTGTTGTATGATAAGCCTGGCATGAAGTCAACACCGGCACGCAGAGTGATGACAGGGCAAACGGTTGTTCCAACCTCAATGCCGACACCTGTTGTTCCCACTCCAACACCTACCGAGAGGTGGTTGAATACGTTTTTGTCATTGGCTATCTGTGCCTGAGCGCTCAAGCCGCAGATAAATGCCATAGCCAAACATATCTTCTTCATAGATTCTATCTGTATTTAGCGATTATTCTGCATCTTTCATTGTGATAACCACCTTTAAGTCAACGGTGAACTCTTCATCGTTCATACCTGTTGTAACGGTCTTGAATGCAGATACGAGATAGCAGATGTTGGGAGTACCCTTTTCGAAACGAACGAAGGTTGGGATGTTCATCATATCCTGGTCATTAGCCGAGAAGCTTGCTGTCAGGATGCCTGCAGCCTCGCTTGTCCATGCCCAGTTGGCAACTTCGTAGTTCTTGTTCTTGTAGTTGGTAATGATGGTGCTGTTGGTCATGAAGGTAATCTTGTTAACATCACCCTCAAGAAGCTTCACGTCTGTACCAAGCTCCTTGCTGAGAGTGCTCTGGAGAGCCATCAGGGAAGTCTCCTCGTAGTGACCGATAACCGTGTTTTTTACGTATGCAACAACATCGTACTTTTCTGGGTACCATGTGCGGCACAGTGTTGCGCTTGCATCTGATGTGGTTCCGGTAGTCATCTCTGTAGAGTAGAGAACGTCGTTGATGGTTGTCATGTTGTCAGTCATACCAACCTTGATGGTATAGCCTGCTACAGAAGCTGTGACAGAACCATCGGGGTTAACGGTGTATGTACCCTCGGCAAATACGTTGCTGTTAGCACGTGTTGGACTCAGTGCTGGTGTCTCTGTCATAACTGCCAGTACTTTACCGTCGTCGAGGATGTGCAGTTTGGTCAGCGGAGCATCGCCCTTGAAGGTGATAGTCTTGAAGTGCTCGCTGTCCTTTGCTGGATCGAGAGCGATGGGCTTCATTGCTTCGATATCCTTGTCAACCTCCTTTATTGTTGGAGGGGTGATAGGGGTGTCTATCTCATCGTCACTGCCACAAGAGATAAGTCCCCAACTCATTACTGCAGCCATCATCGCTGCGCCAAGAAAATGAATCTTTTTCATACTTTACTTTAATTTAGATGTTTACAGTTAATCCTACTCTGCGATTCCAATTGTTAAAAAAATGGTTTTTTGCAAAGTTAAGTATTATTTGTAATTCTGCAATCTTTTTGCAAATATTTTTCAATTTACTGATTAAAAAGCATTAAAAATTAGTAAAAATGAGTAAAAATGAGTAAAACCCACTATATGTGCCGTTACTTGTCTACGCTTCCTCCGGTTGATTGTTTGCCTGTTTGTTTATGGCGCTGACGATGGTTTTGCGTAAAGTTTCTATATCTTCTATATTTTATAGACTTTCGGTTTACTTAGGCTTTACTGCTCTTATTGGCATGCCGTAGGCTCGGAAGGTTGTCCAGTGCTGGTCGTGCGCGGTGAAGTTGAGGTACATGGCCTTGGCTGGCGTTGAATTGTCGTCGGTAGCAGTCCAGTAGAACCCGGTGAACCCGACGTTGATGGGAACATCTCGCATATGGCCTGCTGCAGGCAGGAAGATGCTTTTGCCCGACGGACCGACCACGAGGTAGCCGTTCACGCCGTTCTGTGCGGTCCATTTCCAAGTGCACTGTGTGGCGAGTTCGTCCATCTCTGCCAGGGTAGGCATACGCCATGTGTATTCGCGCAGCATGTGTGCAGCGTCGTATGTGGTGTTGGCTATGTTGTCCGGCAGTTTGGTGTACGTGCCGTTGCTGTAGTGTGAGTACGTGTTGGTGGTGTAGGATGCCTTCGTTTCCGTCTCGCCCCATGCGTAGTAGTTGCCGTATTCCTCGGGTTGCGATGCCCCGACGTTACATGTTGCCCACATTACCGACAGTCCAAGGTCCACCCATCCGTATGGATCCTCCTTGGGCATCTCAAAGCGTATGCTGTCTATGTCGCAGATGTTGAAACGCAGAGGCAGCTTGCCCTTGCGGTAGACGAGCAGCTGTTTGGGGACGTATCGCGGTTGCAACATTCTGATTAGTGCCGGGAGGTCGCTGATGCTGACGTGGCCGTCGCCGTTCACCTCGCTCTCCAGAGTCAGTTTCTCTATCTTTAGGAGAATGTCCTGCAGAGTGCGAACATCCTTTAAGTCGATGCTGCCATCCTTGTTGGCATCACCTCGCACTATGTTGAGTCCGGGTGTCACAGTGCCGCTGATACCACCGATGGTTTGCGCCTTGGCACCAAGGCATATCATCAATGCAACGATTATGTAACACATTCTACTCATCATTCTTTATTCTTATTTTTTTTCTCTTCTCTGTTCCTTCGCATTACACTGCCTCCCCTTTGGCGGAGGTTGGTTGGGGCTTTATTCTTTTACTGCCCTGATGCTGAAACCGTATGCTCGGTTGGCAGACCAGTGGTTGTCGTAGCCGGCGAAGTTGAGATTCATGGCTGCGGTACTGTATTCCAGGCTTGGGGTGCTCGTCCAGTAGTAGCCCATCGTACCCAGTTCTATTACAGTCTCACGTTTCTGTCCTGCGGCAGGCAGGAAGATGCTGTTGCCTGTCGGACCGGTAATACACAGCCCCTTCACACCATTCACTGTGGTGGCTTCCCACGTGCACCTGGTGCTCAGCTCGTCCACCTCTGCCAGTGTAGGCATTCGCCATTCCAGTCCCCATACTGCGTGTGCCGCATCATACTCCGTTCCGGCAATGTCCGTTTTCATCATGTTCACCGTTCCGTTCATCTGCGGCACATAGTTCTCGCTCGTGAATGTCTCCTTTGTGGCAGTCTCGCCCCAGGCAAAGTAGTCACCGCACTCTTCCGGTTTCGTAGCCCCGACGTTGCAGGCGGCCCATTTCACCGACAGTCCGAGATCGACGGCGCGGTAGGGGTCGCCCACCGAGTCCACCACGGCAATGCTGTCCACCTCCGCCATGCGTATTATGAACGGTTCCATCCCCTTCCTGTATATCACCATCTGCCTGACAGACTGACCTATACAGTTCAGGCTGCCAAGTATTGTCAATATTATCAGAAGTATCTTCTTCATCGTTCTAATTATTACCTGTTCAAGTTTTGTAAGTTTGCACTTGCTCACTTTAAAGGAGTTACCGGGAGTTCTTCTGCACTGCGTGCGAAGCGTCACCGCAAGCGGATGCCGAGCGAACTGGAGCTTGCGAAAGTTGAATTACTTGTATGCAAAGATATAAAGTTTGAAAGAAATAGAAGAATAAAAAGTTGATAAATGTCCGATATGCAAAAGAAAAATTGCAAAATGTAGAATAAGGAATAATTTCCCACGATAATAAAAGACTCGTAGGAAATGTATGAAACAAAAGAAACGATTTCTCACCATTTCTTTACCTTTCCCACGAAAATAAAAGACTCGTAGGAAATGTAGGAAACATAGGAAAAGATTTCTCACCATTTCTTTACCTTTCCCACGAAAATAAAAGACTCGTAGGAAATGTATGAAACAAAAGAAAATAATTTCTCACCGTTTCTTCAATTTCCCACGAAAATAAAAGACTCGTAGGAAATATAGGAAACATAGGAAAAGATTTCTCACCCTTTCTTTACCTTTCATACGAAAATAATAGACTCGTAGGAAATATAGGAAACATAGTAAATTATCCATAAATTAAATATTGAGTAAATCTGCCAAAAAATAATTCTCGAATAATTTACGGCTAATTCTCGGTAATTCACGTTAAACAGAAAGT
>CAMAFX010000054.1 GCA_945833925.1 uncultured Prevotellaceae bacterium | reverse complement strand
CAGCCACGTTATAGTGAGGACATTGATTTGGTTCAGATTACTCCTGGACCTATCAAGCCTATTATGTATCGATTAGGGGAAGTGCTTGACTGGTTGCCAGACAGGGTAACTAAGCAGAAGCGATACAACAATACGATGTTGTTCCGCGTGGAGTCTGAAATACCGCCTACGGTACAGATACGTCTGAAAGTTGAAATCAACTGCTTTGAACATTTCAACGTACTTGGGCTGACAAAGATTCCGTTCAAAGTGGAGAACTCATGGTTTACGGGTGAAGCAGAACTGACGACCTATCATTTCGAAGAACTCTTGGGAACCAAACTTCGTGCCCTTTATCAGCGCAAGAAAGGCCGTGACCTCTTTGACCTTTATATCGCTTTACAGCGCAAGGATGTGGATGTTGATAAAGTCCTTCAGTGTTACAAGAAATATATGGAGTTTGTGGTTGACAAGACACCATCTTACAAGCAGTTCGTCAATAACATGCAAGAGAAGATGGCAGATTCTGAGTTTACCAACGACATGCAATCCCTCTTGCGCCCAGGCATAACATTCAATGCAAGTGATGCTTATCCACTCATCTACGAGATATTTATTGATAAGATGGAGGGGAAGAGAGAGTAATAAGAAATAGCTAATATAAAAGAGAGAAATTTCTCACCATTTCTTTACCTTTTTCACGATAATTATAATTCGTGGGAAATATTGGAAATATAGGAAAGATTGCCGGTTATAGCATTTGCTTTGGCAAAGATGGGATTCATTTCTTCTGACATGCTTTCAGAATACCTCAAGCACGCATTTCTTGTTATAATGTTTGTGGCTGCAATCATCACGCCTCCAGACCTTATGACATTGGTATTAGTTGCGATTCCACTATACTTGTTATTTGAGGTGAGTATAAGAGTGGTTCGGTTGGTCGAGAAATGAAAATTTAGACGTCATTAAAGCAACCATCCGCAAACATTAGTTCTTTCGGTTAGTTCAAGAAAAACTCCGAGCTCCGCTTGCGCCTGAGCTTCGCGAAGAATCTGATGTTTGCAGATGTTCTTTATTCTGGTAGATTGACTGACTTTTTAGAGGAAGCTGACATTTGGGGATACTTCTTGTTTTTCATAAAATAAATTTGGGGATACTTCTTGTTTTTCGTAAAATAAATTTAGGGATTTAGGAATTCTTTTTATACCTTTGCATCACAAACAATACGTAAAGACAAGTAAATAATGGAACAAGAACGAATATTCAAGCGTAAAATATACGATAAAATGCTTCAATGGAAGCAGACGAGAGATGGCGCTACAGCTCTCCTGTTAAAGGGAGCCCGACGCGTAGGCAAGTCAACCATTGCTGAGGATTTTGCGCGACGAGAATATGAGAGTTACATACTTGTGGATTTTGCTGACGCTCCTGCTGCCTTGTGGGAGGCTGTTGACAATATATCGGACAGGAATAACTTCTTTCTACAACTGCAATTCATCTATGGAGTGAAACTGCATGAACGCCGGTCGGTCATCATATTCGACGAGGTACAGAAATGTCCGAAGGCGCGTGAAGCAATTAAGTATCTGGTAAAGGATCATCGCTATGACTACATAGAGACAGGCTCCCTGCTGTCTATCAAGAAGAACACGCAAGGAATAGTTATTCCAAGCGAAGAGACTCGGCTCACTATGTACCCCATGGACTACGAGGAATTCTGCTGGGCATTGGGAGATAATGTTACGATACCTTTGCTACGAGAGGCGTTTGAAGCCCGTCGCCCATTAGGAGATGCCGTGACAAGGAAACTTCTGCGCGGCTTCCGGCTCTATATGCTTGTTGGAGGTATGCCGCAAGCAGTGAACACGTATTTGGATACCAACAACCTTCAGGACGTTGATGCAAAGAAACGTGAGATCATTGAACTCTACATTGATGACTTCCTTAAAATTGATGCTTCGGGAAAGATTTCAAAGATGTTCAGCGCTATTCCTGCTCAGTTGAGCAAGAATGCATCCAGATATCAGCAGACAAGTGTGTTAGGGAGGAACGAGTCGCAGGACACGATAAACGAGTTTCTGCGTGACATGGAGGATAGTCTGACAGTCAACTTCGCCCATCACTCGGACAATCCCAGTGTAGGATTGCCCTCACACACGGATTATAGTCAGTATAAGATGTTCATGGGCGATACAGGACTATTTATCACTCTCGCCTTTTGGGATAAGGATATTACGGAGAACATCATCTATCAGAAGCTCTTGAGTGACAAGCTTTCTGCTGATCTGGGATATGTGTACGAGAATGTCGTAGCGCAGATGCTTACCGCATCAGGCAATAAGCTCTTTTATCACACCTGGCCATGTGATACATCCAATCACAACTATGAGATTGATTTCCTCTTGTCACGTGGAACTAAACTTTGGCCAATTGAGGTGAAGTCGTCTGGATACAATACCCATAAATCTCTTGACGAATTCTGCACAAAATTTTCGCAGCACGTGAGCAATAGGTATCTCATCTACACCAAGGACTTAAAGAAGGACCATGAGACAACATTGCTACCGGCATTTATGACAATATTTCTGTAATGCTGCTACACAGGTACATCCGTTGAGACCTTTTTGTTCGTCAAATCAAAAATCCGCAAACATCAGTTCTCCAATGAGTCACAACAACTCTGAGCTCCGCTTGCGCCTGAGCTTTGCGAATACATTAGGGATAGTCGTAAATTAGTTTAAACAAATCTAACGATTTGATTGCCAGTGTCATAAAATTTTTGTATCTTTGCATAAGAAGCATTTCTTACCATTTCTTTACCTTTCTCACGATAATTGATAACTCGTGGGAAAGATCGGAAAGATTCTACTTAGTTTTCTTGCTGTCCACGCAAATTTTCTTTTCGTGGAAACCTCTTTATTGCTTAAACAGCACATCCATTGTCAGGCTGGTATCAATAGGTGCATTATGAATTCCTTGGCTTAAACCGAAAGTTGTCAAAAATACCAGGTTGATGGAATGTAAGGGATTATGCTTCTTTGAATGCAGGAAGGCATCTATCTTGTTTCGCAGATTTTGCTCATAATCCGCATCTATAGCATACGTACTTTCCGAGAACTTAATCTCAAAGAGGTAGTCCGTTCTCTCGCCTTTCCATTCCAGCACCATGTCTATCTGCGCACCAGTACCAGCAGTTGATGTTCCTTTCCAACTATAGCAGGCACTGATAGTACCGAGGCGAAGGGCGTTAGCCAGTTGCCGCTGATGCACCATCGCCACTAACTCAAAAGTGATTCCTGCCCATGTGAAGAACTGTGGTGAACGCTGCAATGACTTCCAGCCTTTTTGGACACTTGCCACCTTCTCAATGTGACGGAGATAAGACTCCTCTGTCAGTTCCTCGCTCTTAATAAATACACCAACAGTTCGGAACGCTATGGCTGACTTGTAAACCTCATCAACAAGGAATGACTTTCCTACACGTCTGCGACCATAGACTGCCAGGAACTCAGATTTATCAGTACCTAACAAATACTATAGTTCTGAGATTTCTCTTTCACGTCCAATAATATTATAGTTCATATTGCTTTTACTTTTGTATTATTTGTTGATGTAAAGGTAGTTAAAAAGTTTCAATCAACCAAGAAACTTCGCCATTTTTAACAAATATCATTCGATTTGGCGAATATTTAAGGAGCAAATAGCAGGTTATTGTCTCGCTTGCATGTATTAGAGGAAGGACAGGAATGATAGACCTGCCCTTCCTCAAAACTATCGCTTCCTACGATAGGTAACAGTTGGGACTACATTTTCCACATGTGCTTGCTTTGGCGCTGTGATACTCTTCACGGTATCAATACAACGGTGGATGAAGTCTTCGTCAGTCTCATTGAGTTTGCGTTCAGACCAATCGGTGAGCTGACCTTGGATGCCTGTAATCACGAAACCATTGGTCATTTTCATCATGCGCTTTCTTTGCATCTGACTTTGCAAACTCCAGTTCTCCACGAAGTTTCGTTCTCTAAAACAGTTGATTAAGAGTCGTTTGTGTTTGCGCGACGTCAATGGCTTATATAAGAGGACGCAGGGGGGTGAGAAAATGAGACAAACATGAGACACAACCCCATCTATATCACTGAATTTCAACCTCATAGGTCATTGTTTCATAAATGAGACAATATGAGACACGTGAGACACTGCTACTGCTTGTTTTTAAAGCAGGTACTGCTTTTTCCAGAAGCAGTAGCAGCTTTTCTCTGAAGCAGTAGCAGCTTTCTTCTAAAGCAGTAGCAGCTTTTCTCTAAAGCAGTAGCAGCTTTTCTCTGAAGCAGTAGCAGCTTGAACTTTACTAACCAAAAACACACAAAAACAAACATTAACCCCTCATCGTGTGATCTCTATCTTTAATCAAAAATTTCCTACCTTTCCTACGATTCTTTTATATTATCGTGAGAAATTGAAGAAACGGTGAGAAAGAATTTCCTGTAAAAACTTGTCTTATTGTGTTAGATTATCCACACGTTTTTACGGGTGCCCCCAACTTTTATTTGTACTTACATCTCTCTTCGCGCCCTCTCGATGATGCTGTCGATGCCTCGCATAAGGTCGGCAGAGTCGAGGGCGCAGGGGATGTCGGGTGTAATGCCGAATTCTATGTGCTGCATGTTGGCGTCGAACATGGGGCATGCGCTGAAACGTACAACCCAACCGTTTGGCAGCTCGCTGTTGAAAGGCATACCGCTTCCACCGCCTGTCTGGTCGCCCATGATGGTTATGTTAGGCTGTCCTTTCAGGTTGCGCACAAAAGTGTTGGTGCTGCTGTAGCATTGTCGGTTGGTAAGAATGATGCACCTCTTCTGCCATCTGAAGCCGTCGCTCGGCTCCAGATATTCGGGTTTGGGGGTTGAGAAGTCGCTGTGCCCCGGACCGTTCTTGTGACAGAAATAGCCGGTCAGAGTGCGCTGGTTGATGAAGTGGCTTGCCAGTCTGTCGGCATAGGTCAGTTCGCCGCCCGTGTTGCCGCGTACGTCGAGTATTAGACCCTTGCACGAACGCAGGTAGTAGAGCGCGTCGCTGATGTTGCCCTCGCCGATGGCGTTTTGGAAACTCTCGTAAACCATATAACCCACATTGTCGCTGAGTATGCGGTATTTCAGTCCGCTGGCTATCCTGTAGTCGGTTCCGAGATACGCATCGCGCAGTTCAGTGCTCAGGTTTACGGGGTAGTCCTCGTGCCACGACCAGTTGCGCCCAACGTCGGCGCTGCAGTACAGGTTTACGTGACCGTCCTTCAGTTCGCCGAGCATATCGCTCAGCACCTCGAACAGTTGCAGTTTTGTCATCTTGTTGTTGAGTCGGACACGGTATTTCGAGTAGATGCTGTTCCAGTCGACCCCGATTGCCTCCCTCTTGTAGTCCAGAAAGCAGTAGTGCTCGTCGACAACCTTCCACAGCGCTTCGAAGTTGCTCTCGGGCGTATTGCTGTATTCCTCGCCCCTCACACACGACGATACGAGGCAACCGCCCATCACTATTATGGACAGTGCTGCTGCGGAAATGCGTCTCAGTATGATTCTTAATGTACCAATCATGTGTGTGTTGAGTGTGTTTGTGATTCTCGGAAATGTTTTGTTTGACAGGAGTCTGCTAAAGTGTCTTGCACCAGCCTATCATGAAGGAGCGCGCCCATTGGTGTTGCCTCAGATGGTTCAGCTTGCCCTGCCGGATGGTACACAGGTAGCCGAGGCGCAGGGTGGAGTGTCTGAGGGTGAGGTCGAGAGTGGTCAGTTGCCTGATGGTAGGCGCGTTTGCGGGGTGGGTGAAGACGATGTTGTGGTCGTAGCCCGACTTTATGAAGAGTTCGTAGTACGACTGCCCATAGTCGGGTGAGAAGGCAGCGCCCAGCATCGGTGCGTCTGCCTGGTAGCGTGCCGTGACTGGCAGGCGTTTTATCTTGAACGAATATTGTGCAGCCGCTGACAGCGAGAGCCTCACCTGGGCATGTGCCTGAGCGGGGTTGTTGCCGCCTCTGGTGCAGTAGAGTCCGCCTACAGTAGCACCGACCTGTGCTCCTGCACGCAGAGTCATATTCTTGAAAATCACATCCCTCCAGGCACGGTACCAACCGGCATCATAGTGTATGTCGGCACCGGCATATCTTGATGTCTTGGCCTTGGTTCTGGATAAGTTGGCGTCGGCCTCAAGCACAGACTGAAAGAGGACACGCCCCCCGCTTGACTGCAGGGGCCGTATCCTCTCGTTCATTATTGTAATTTGCGGACCAGCGTATTCGAGTGGCGACAGATAGGTGTCGTACTGGTTGGTGCGTCCTATGCCAAAGGTTACAGATGTCTGGCGGTCCGCTGGTGCACACTTCCCATACTGTGTGTCAACTCCCTGTCCCTTTGTCAAGGAGCACAGGGTGAGTGCTATGGTCAGTATTGGGAAACGCATTTGTCAGTTCTTTTTCGTTTTGCCAGCTATGGTAAGCAGACCCCTGCCAACTTCTGCTCAGAACAGGTGAAGCTGACCGTTTATCTCGTCTGCCACATCGCTCTGCGACTCTATCGGCTCGCTTGCTTCTGCCTCAGTCACGTCATTGTCTCCATCGCCCTCGCTGCCCTCCTCGGATTCGGGTGTCTCGGGTTTCTTTGTCGGTTCCAGCTCCTCGATACCGGCAATGGTGAATGTCGTGATTCTCTTACCCTTAGCCTTGTAGCTCTTGATGCCGATGAATTCGTCTGCCTCGAATTCCATAGGGTCGCGGAACTCGTCGTTTCCTCCCATCGTGACAAGCAGGCGTGGGAATGGCGTGTCGGTAAGCATTATGAGTTTACTGTCGGGGTTCTCGCCCATGAAACTCTGATGCTGGCGTGTCGATGCGTCGAGCTGGAAGCGCTTGATGTAAGGGAATCCCTGCTGGTCGGCATCGAAGAGGCAGGCTGTCCAGACCTTGTTGCTGTCGTACTTCTCGATGAGCGTAATGTTGTCCTCGTAGTGGTTGTTCAGGTCGAAGTTTGTGAGGTAGTACTCGCCTCCCTCAAGCATAACGAGTATCTTGTCGTCGTCCACGAACTCGCCCAGATACTTGCCGTGCTCGTCGTAGTTCAGGCGCTTGATGTCTGGGTCAAACCAAACCTTGCGGCCACCCAGTGTGCTGTTGCCGTGACTCTTCAGTGTGATGCGCATCACATCGTTCTTTGACAGTATGTTGCCTATCGAGGCACGTCCCTTGATGCCTATCTCGCTGAAGTCCTTGTCGAAGAAGACTCGCTTCAGTTTGGGATTGGGCTTCAGTGTGACCTTGATGATTTCTGCCTCGCCGTTGGGGTTGACGGTGAAGTAGGTTATCTTGCTGCCTGGTTTGCCCTGCGTGACGTCGTACTCGCGGTCGCGTGTGACGCTCGTCACGTTGAAGCGCTTGATGAAGGACACGCCTCCCTTGCCGTCGCGGTACACCACATTGTATATAGTTCGCGTGTCGCTCTTGCGGAACACGGCAACGTGTATTATCTCAGCCTTCTTCTTCTCAGCCTTCGAACGCTCCGTCTCGCCGACAAAGAGTTTCTCGGCAATGCGCACCACCTTGTACGTTCCGTCCTTGTAGAAGAGTATGACGTCGTCGATGTCAGAACAGTTGCACACGTACTCGTCCTTCTTCAGGCTGGTACCGATGAAGCCCTCCTCGCGGTTAATGTAGAGCTTCTGGTTCGCCTCTACCACCTTGGCTGCGCTTATGGTGTCGAAGTTCTTTATCTCGGTAAGGCGTGGATGATCTTTGCCGTACTTCTCCTTGATGAATCGGAACCAGTCGCAGGTCACCTCTACCATGTTGGCAAGTTCCTTGTCAATCTGGGCTATCTCGTCCTTGATGCGTGCTATGTTCTCCTCTGCCTTCTCCTTGTTGAACTTAAGGATGCGCGCCATCTTGATTTCCATAAGGCGCAGAATGTCGTCCTTGGTCACCTCGCGAACGAACTTGGGGTACCATGGAGTCAGTCGCTCGTCGATGTGGGCGCAGGCCGCATCCATCGTCTCGGCGTTCTCAAATTTCTTGTCCTTGTAGATTCGCTCCTCAATGAAAATCTGCTCCAGGCTGGCAAAGTGCAGCTGCTCGAGCAACTCTCCACGACGTATCAGGCGCTCCTGTTTCAGCAGTTCGAGCGTGTTGTCGACGTTGCGCTTCAACACGTCGCTCACAGTCAGGAACTGAGGCTTGCGGTTGTCGATGACGCAGCAGTTGGGCGAGATGCTAACCTCGCAGTCGGTACACGCGTAGAGGGCGTCGATGGTCTTGTCGCTCGATGCACCCGGCGTCAGGTGTATGATTATCTCGGCGTGGGCAGCAGTGAGGTCCTCCACGTTGCGAATCTTTATCTTGCCCTTCTCGTTAGCCTTGATGATGGAGTCGATAAAGGCGCTCGGCTTGCTTGCCGTGCCGGTTGTCTTGCCGAATGGTATCTCGGTTATGGCAAGTGTCTTGTTGTCGCGCTTCTCAATCTTGGCACGCACGCGCACCACGCCACCGCGCTGGCCGTCGTTGTAGCGGCTCACATCGATGGAACCGCCTGTTGGGAAGTCGGGGTAGAGATGGAACTCCTCGCCGTGCAGGTACTGTATGGCAGCCTCGCACAGTTCGTTGACGTTGTGGGGCAGAATCTTGCAACTCAGACCTACGGCAATACCTTCGGCTCCCTGTGCCAGAAGCAGTGGGAACTTGACAGGCAGAGCCACCGGTTCCTTGTTGCGTCCGTCGTAGGACAGTTTCCATTCTGTTGTCTTGGGATTGAACACAACGTCGCGTGCAAACTTGCTGAGACGTGCCTCGATATAACGGCCCGCAGCGGCATCGTCGCCCGTTATGATGTTACCCCAGTTGCCCTGACAGTCTACCAGAAGTTCCTTCTGGCCCAACTGCACCAAAGCGTCCTTGATAGATGCGTCGCCGTGAGGGTGAAACTGCATGGTGTGTCCGACTATGTTTGCCACTTTGTTGAATCTGCCGTCGTCCATGCGGTTCATTGAGTGCAGTATGCGTCGCTGTACTGGCTTGAAGCCGTCCACTATGTGTGGCACGGCGCGCTCCAGAATGACATAGCTGGCGTAGTCCAGAAACCAGTTCTGGTACATCTGGTTCAGGTGGTGGGTTATTCCTTCGTTGTTCTGTACGTTGTCAGTCACGGTATGGTGTGTTTTTGTTGTTATCGAATACAATTGACGTACAAAGATACAAAAAGCGACACATAATTATATTTAAATGATGTCTAAAAAAATCTCGTGAAAGTTTTTTTTAATAATTTTTTTGTTCATTTTGGATTTTTGCCTAACTTTGCAACGAGAAGTACTATGTGTGCGTACATCGCGATGCATGGACTGCCCGTAAGAATGAGACTATAACTATCTATATTACTAACTTTTTTTTATTAAAACCTAACGAAAATGAAGAAGAATTTACTTCTTGCAGCAGTCGCATTTATCATGTCGACTGCGTCTTATGCTCAGTGGGTTAAGCCGGTGTTGTCTACACCTGAAGTAACAGGTCAGGCACTGGTTAAGGACGGCGAAACTGAGCAGTACCTCTACAACGTAGAGGCAAAGGGTTTCTTCCTGGGTGCAAACGACTGGAATACCCGAGCATCTGTGTCTGATACACTCGGATACAAGGTGAAGATTAATGTTGAGGATGCAGATGCAGGTTTCTGCTCTATCATCGACTTTGTTGAGACAAAGAATGCATGGATGAGAACCTTTACTGACAACCGTGCTTCTATCTGGGTTGATAACGACAATGGTGCAAATGCAACCACTTGGGTTATTGAACCTGCAGAGGGTAATTTCTTCAAGATCTACAACAACCAGTTCGGTAACGAGCCTATTGAGATTACCGAGGATAATCTTTACCCTGACTACGGTTATCTGGGTGCTGCTCTGAGTGGAACTGATACTCGTCTGTATCTTCAGTCTTATTTCGTTGACAACTCAATTGAGGCTGGATATACATGGGTTTCTCTTTCTCAAGAGGAGTATGATTCATACGTTGCTACTGTTAAGGAAAACTATAAAGACTACAAGGCTAAGGTTGACCAGTTCAATGCTGCTGTAGCATTGGGTGCATACCTTGACAAAGTTGCTGCTGAGGGAAATGGTGCTGACCTTACCGAGGAGAAGGCTGTATACGCTGACCTTACTTCTACTACAGAGGCTTTGCAGGTTGCTCTCGAGAGTGCAACTGAGAAGTGCGTTGCATGGTTGGCTGCACAGGCAACTGTGGATAATCCAAACGATGTTTCTGACATGATTGCTAACTCAACATTCGACGTAGTTGGCGACTTCAAGGGGTGGAGTGGTACTGCATTCGGTGCAGGTGGTACAAAATCTACATGTGCAGAGCACTACAACAAGAACTACGATACATGGCAGGATGTAAACGGTGGCAAGAGCATTGCTAACGGTGTGTATAGGGTAGAGGTTGCTGCATTCTATCGTGCTGGTTCTATCGTAAACGACTGGAATACTAAGGACAATCCTGCATTCCGTCACGCTAAGCTTTATGCTAAGAGTGGTACAGACTCTCTCTACAATAGCCTTCCTACTCTCTCATCATGGGCAAACGAAAGTTCAGAACTCGGTGGTTCTCCAACTGCTGAGGGTACAATGTACGTGCCTAACACAATGGCAGACTTCACTGCCTGGAAGGAAAAGGGCTGGGGTAGCAGAACCAACGTTCTTATCCCTGTACTCGATGGTAAGCTCCGTATCGGTGTCGTAAAATCAAATCTGATTGACACAGACTGGACTATCGTTGATGACTTCACTTTGACATACTATGGTAACGACCTTTCTGCTTACCAGATGTGGCGTGATGGTGTTATCGATGTAGTCCTTGAGGATATGAACCACTATGACTGGGAGAATCTCCTCTATCAGCGTTCTGCCAGAACAGAGTTTGAGGAGGTTATTGCAGCTGCACGTACAGCTACTACTCCAGAGGCAATTCATGACAACACTGTGGCGATCACAGGTATCGTTGAAAAAGTGCTCGCATCTATCAGTGCTTATCAGGCACTCTCTGACAAGATTGAAGAGATTGGAGAAGGTATCTCTTCTTACTCAGGTGACCTTATTGATGCTCTTTCTGACAAGATTGCTGACATGCCTGAAACTCTTCTGGCAGGCGAACTGACAACTGAGGAGGTTAACGAACTCATCGCTTCTCTTCAGGCTGAATACGAGAACGCTATCAAGAACAGCTTGTATCCAGGTATGGACTGCTCTAAGATGCTTGTTAATCCTTCATTCAAGGATGGCTTTACAGGTTGGACTAAGGAGGCTGGTAATGTAGGTGGTCTTGCAATCTGTCCTAATGTTGAGGTATACGATAATGTTGTAAACGTTTCTCAGGAAGTTAAGGATGTGCCTGCTGGTCTCTATTCAATCTCTGTTCAGGCATTCGAGCGTCCTGCAGTTAATGGTTCATATACTGGTGACGAGGAACCAAAGGTATTCCTCTACATGAACAGCATCCAGACACCTGTGATGAATATCACAAAGGATGCTATGCCTGAGGAAACTGCAGTTGACAAGGAAAACTGCTACATCACTGAAACTACTGGTAAATGGCCTTATGACTATATGGTATCTGGCGTTGGTTACGTTCCTAACTCAATGGATGGTGCTTCTTACGCATTCCACGCAGGACGTTACACCCAGAAGTGTTATGGTCTCGTAGGCAACGATGGTGTAATGAAGATTGGTCTTACTTCAAACGGTGCTAAGGTACATTGGGTACTTTGGGCTAATTTCAAGCTTGTTTACGAAGGCAAGGATGCTGCTGGTATTGCTCCAATCTTGAGAAGTAGTATTGCTTCTCTTCAGGAGTATATGGATGGCAACGAAGCTAATATGTCTAACGAGGTTGCAAACAAGTGCAATGAGTTGATTGGTGAGGCTGAGGAACTCGCTGCAACAGCTGAGGACTATGATGCAATGTTCGATATGCTCAATTCTCTCAGTGAAGTACAGGCTGAGGCTAAGGCAAGTGTTGCTTTGATTGAGAAGCTCTACGAGGATTGGAATGCAATCAACGATCAGATGGGTGGCATCACAAGCAGCGATGAGGACTTTATCAGCTATGTAGATGAGATTGGTGTTTTGCTTGATCCTGTTGATATTGAGAATGACGCTAAGGCTCAGGAGTATCTGGATGGTCTTAAGAGCGGTTGGACAACTTATGTATTGTTCGATGGTCTTAATGATGAGTCTATCAACGAGGATAATCCTTATGAAGCTACTTCACTCATTCGCAATGCTGACGTAGAAGAGGGTGCAACAGTCGCTTGGATATTCACAAAGAATGGTGGTAATGGTCCTGCTCTTGATAATGGTCTCGATGGTACCAGGTCTATCGAGTTCTGGAATGGCAGTGCATCTAACCTCCAGTTCGATATCTATCAGACAATCAACGCACTTCCTCAGGGTTACTATCGTTTGGCAGCTGATGCTTCTAACTCTCTGAACGGTCAGGCTTCAAACGCTGCTGAAGGTCGTGCTAACCTCTACGCAGGTATCGAGCTTACAGATTCTGTTGCTCTCATTGGTCTTACTCCAGTTGACGTTCAGGAGCCAGCTTGTACAGATGGTTACTACAACTACGTAGTTGACTTCTATGTTCCTAAGACTTCTAACGTTCGTGTTGGTTTCAAGACTATTGGTACAATGAATGCTCGCTGGTTCGTATGTGACAACTTTACATTCAGCTACATCGGCAAGGATGCTCCTACTGCTATCGAGGCTGTTGAGGATGCTCAGAAGTCGCTTGCTTCTTCTGCAATCTTCGACCTCGCTGGTCGCAAGGTAAGCAAGGCTGTAAAGGGTGTTTACATCATCAACGGCAAGAAGGTTATCAAGTAATCATTCAATGTTCCTGAAGTGGATGGTTAGTCAATAACCTTCCACAAAACATAGACACGGAGCGCTTCGCATATGCGGAGTGCTCTTTTTTTCTTCTTTTTTGTCTCTCTTCTTTTTTGTTTCTCTTCTTTTTTGCCTCTCTCTTGTTTGTCTGTCATTCATTCGGATAAAGGGGGTGTGTGGATGTTCTCTTTTCCCTTTTTTATGCTTTTCTGTGAATTTTGTAGTGAATTGCTGTTGTTTTTGGGGAAAATCTTGCTTGGTTTCATAAATATTTAATATTTTTGTAATTAGTAATGGGCAGATTGCGTTTTGCCCGTTTGCCAACCATGAAAAGAAAAATCAAAAATACTAATTGTTAACCAAAATTATTAATCTATGAAGAAAAGTCTACTTTCTTTGTTTGCCTTATTCCTTTCGTTCGTGGGAATACAGGCTCAGAGTTGGACAGCTCCTGTTCTGCAGTACTCTGCCGAGAGTATTCCTGCAAAGGCTTACATCTACAATGTAGAGCAGAGCAAGTTTCTGACCAAAGGCGGTGCGTGGGGTACCCATGCAAGTATCAAGGCTGATGTATCAGCAGCCTTCATGTACGAGATTCAGGATCAGGGTGACGGTAGCTATGTTCTTTACTGCAGCGCAGCTGCCAACACTGGCAAGCTGGGTCGTAACAGCGAGACAGATGTCTACACCGACTACAAGTCGGGAGACTGGGGTTTGACATGGGAGTTCGTAAAGTCGGAGACTGGATACTACCGCATCCGTACTGCTGCTTCCAACCCAATCTATGGTTCTGACCGCTACACCGAGGACGATACCAACTATGGTCTTTATGAGTTGGGATGGAACGCCAATGGCGAAGACCTCACCAACGGTAACGGTGCTTCTATGGGTACCAACGACGGAGTCTATATGGGTGACCCAGAGAATGGCGAAGGCTGGTCTTTCGACTGGGCATTCGTTACAGAGGAGATCTATGCACTCTACAATGCACACTTTACTCTCTACAACAAGTTGAACGAGGCGTTCGAGATTGGCTATGCTGAAAGCGAACTTTCGACCTACGCTGCTCTGCTCGAGAGCGAAGATGTTGAGGCTATCAACGTAGCAGTAACAGAGGTGGACAATCTCATCCTCAACTATGCATACAACCATGCCACTCCTGACAACCCATTCGATATCACCAGCAAGATTGTCAACCCAACACTCGAAGGTGCAAGGGGTGCAGCAGCTGCAGGTTGGACCGATGAGTTCGGAAACATGCTCATCCAGAACAACAAGGCTTACAATCTGGTTGACGACGAGGGTAACGATATGGGCGAGTTCGGTTTGAACAACTTTGCTCAGAACTGGACGTCAAGCAACACCGACCCAATCGCAGAGAGCCACCTCTATCAGACTGTCACCGACCTGCCTCAGGGTACATACATCCTTACTGTTGACGCTATCGCTACAAGTGCATCTGCAAATCTTGAGGTAAGTGGTGCTGAGATCTATGCAGAGAGTGGTGCCATCCACTATTCTCAGGACATTGACAAGAATCCTTATGGCGGTGCCGGAAGCGGCAGTCCTCACAGATACTCTCTCTTCGTAACCCACATGGGTGGCGACCTTACCATCGGTGCTCACTTCACACCTGGTTACGTTAAGTGGTTTGCAGTCGACAACTTTAAGTTGGCTTACGCTGGTCCAGTAGACAACCCAGGTTTGGTTGCTCTGACAGGTTCTGTAGGTGCTGCACAGCCTTACGTAGACGAGTACGACGAGAAGTACGTCTACAGCGAGACTACATTCAACACCTTGAAGGAAGAACTGGAGAATGCTTACGACGTTATGTCCGGTTCAAGCGAGGAATGTATGACTGAGGCTACTACAATCAACGAGCTTATGACAAATGTTAAGGCTGAGGTCGCTGCATACGGCAGACTGAAGACATTCGTTGAGCGTGTTGCAGCAGACGTTGTAACATACGAGAATATTGAAGAACTTAGCGCTACCCTGAGCGACATGAAGGATATGTATGAGGGTGCTTACGACGACAATACTGCAACAATCGGCCAGATCAACGATTGGATTAACGCATACGATGCTGTAGTTCTTGATGGTGTCAAGGCTGCTATGGCAAATGCTACAATCGACAAGCCTGTCGATGTCTCTATCCTCGGTGTAAACCTTGGATGGGCTGACAATACAGACAAGGGCTGGACTCACCAGAGTACAACCGGCCACTGGAATGTACGTGCTCACACAGCTGAGGTATGGAACTCAAACTTCGACTGTCACCAGACAATTGAAGACCTTCCTGCAGGTCTCTACGTTATCAAGTCAAATGCTTTATATCGTACGGCTGCAAACGACGTAATGTCTGAGGATGACGAGATTCTGACATGCCTCTATGCCGGCAAGAGCACAGCAAAGGTTCCTAACCTGACAACAGGCTGGAGCGAGGAGCCTTACTACAGCAACGACTATCATGATGAGGTTTCAGGTCTCTATCTTCCTAACTCAATGGAAGGTGCATCTGTAGCATTCGCACAGGGCAAGTACGAGTGCGAGGTAAGCAGCTATCTTACAGAGGATGGCAGCCTTACATTCGGTATCAAGAACGAGGGTGAAATCCTTGACGACGCTTGGAGCATCTGGGGTACATTCCACGTACTCTATTGCGGTAAGAGCAACTCTGGTCTCTACGATCAGGTACTTGCACTCAAGACCTCTGCCAAGGGTATGATGGACGCTGTTGCTATCGTTGCTGCAGCAGACACTAAGTTGAACGATGCTATCGCTTCTACCGACAATGTGTCGGCTATGAGCAGTGAGGATGAGTTGATGACAGTTATTCACGACCTCGAGAGTGCTATCGCCTACGCTAACAAGTCAGTCACTCTTCTGGACGAGATTATGGCCAAGTACGAGGTCTACAACAACAAGCTTGGCGAGTATGAGAGCAGCGATGAGGCATTCCCCGCACTTATCGACAAGATTGGTGCTGCTATCAGCGACGAGGCATTCGAAAGCAACGAGCAGATTGAGGGCTGGTTGGCCGCTCTCGCTAAGGGTTGGACTGCTTATATTCAGTTCGATCATCTCAATGCTACAGAGGAGAATCCTGAGGACATCACCGCTGTCATTGTTAACGCAGGTTTCGATACTCACGATGCAACAGGCTGGACATACACCAAGACTGGTGACGGTCACGTAGGTGGTGGTCAGGCAGCGGCTTCTGGTGCTCTCGAGACATGGAACACTACTTCAATGGATCTCCACCAGACTATCGTTGGCTTGGCTGATGGTTTCTATCGTATCAGTTGTATTGCTTCTTATCGTAACGGTAACAACGAGGAGGCTGTTGCTGCACAGTACTATAACAATGTAGACTCTATCTCTGCACTTGCACAGTTATATGCAAACGAGACTTCTGTCAATGTGAAGAGCGTATATGAGGGTGCTCAGGCAGAGGCACTCGGCGTGGATGGCGAGGATACGTTCACTTACAATGGCACAAGCTACTACATTCCTAACACAATGGTTTCTATGGTGGCTTATGCTCAGCTTGAATCAGAGCCATACCGCAGCGAACTTGTTGTTTGCATCAAGGATGGTCAGGACCTCACATTGGGTCTGCGTCACGAGACAACTGCCAAGTGTGCTTGGTTTGTATTCGACAACTTCACACTTGAGTATCTCGGAAATCAGTCTCCAACTGCTATCGAGGCTGTTGAGGCTGCCCAGAACACAGTTTCTGCAACAGGTATCTTCGACCTCGCTGGTCGCAAGGTAAGCAAGGCTGTAAAGGGTATCTACATCATCAACGGCAAGAAGGTTGTCAAGTAAAAATCAGCTTGACGTAAACAATCCAAATACAGAGCGCTCCGTATGTTCGGGGCGCTCTTTTTGTCGTCTTATGGCTGTGTGCCGGCACTATTAACGTCTTTTTCTTCAATAAATTTTGATTTTCACTCACTTATTCCTAACTTTGTGCGCTCTATATATAATATAATAAGGTATTAAAAGAAATAAAATAC
>CAMAFX010000053.1 GCA_945833925.1 uncultured Prevotellaceae bacterium | reverse complement strand
TATATTTCCTACGAGCTTTATATTTTCGTGAGAAATTGAAGAAACGGAAAGAAATAATTTCCTACATTTCCTACGAGTCTTTTATATCGTGAGAAATTGAAGAAACGGTGAGAAAGAATTTCCTTTGTTTCCTATATTTCCTACGAGCTTTATCATATCGTGGGAAATTGAAGAAACGTAAAGAAAGAACCATCGGAGACAGGTGTGTAATTGGCGCTGGAGCTGTAGTAGTGAAGGACATACCTTCTGACTCCCTCGCAGTAGGCAACCCTGCAAGAGTGGTAAAGAAGCTGAACGTAGATAAGGATTCTGAATGAAGACGTATTGAGTATAAATAAAGGCAAGTGCTTTTATTTATTCCACAAATCGTATGGGAATGATTCTATCAAACCACGCTGCAAGTCGCACATGTTATCGGGCAGAGTTTCTGGTTGCATTGTAAAAGCCTCTTCCACAGATGATGCATACTTATAGTTATCACGATTAGTGCTGGCATAATAGTCATTGTACTTGAAATCTTTGTCTGGTTCGCGGTCTCTCAAAAATATGACAGGCACTCCATACGCCTCAGCCAATATGATACCATGCAGCGATCCGCTTATAACCACCTTAGCCGAGCATATTCTGTCGATGACATCCTTGTAATCTTTGGTAACCATACTTATGACATCAATACCAGGAAGTTTGCCATACTTGTTAGTGTACAACTTGTCGTTATCATAGTGAGGTATGATGGCAAAATCAGACTTCTGCAATCTTACACTGGGCTGATATATCATAGGCATTAGTATAGCTGGATCGCCATATACATCAGGACACTTGTGTCCCAATTTCTGCAAAAACTCTCGTGTATAGGGACCACGCACAGCTCTTACATCGAGCTTTCTGAAAGGGAATCTATGAAGCAGCATACGTGCCATACTATAATTTTTCAAGAAACCTGTTCCCCAAACGGTTGCATTTTGATACCCCATCTGAAGTTTTGATCCAATTGCATAGAGATGTCGAGTTTTAGACACTTTCTTGCCAGCACTTATATCCTTCCTCCTCAACATATATTCTACGACTAATGGGGAAAGTTCATCACCCAAATTATATGGGACATCCTTCTTTTTTAAACTCGATATCCAGTAATTAATGTTAACTACATTTTTTTTTGACCTCAACGTTGGGTAATACAGAATGATAGAAGAGGACTTGAAATAGAGACTCAACTCTTTTCTTACAATACGGACAATAGAAGACAATTTTGATTTTGTAGACATAAAAAAGCGAATTTAGAGTGGAATACATGATTATCGTTACTGCGCCTCGTATTTATAACCTAACCGGTACAGTTCAACACTGGCACCGACAAGATAGAGTGCATGGATGCTTCGAAGATAAACACGGAAGGCTAACGGACTCTGAGGCTCTATCTGCTCACGGCGGATACGGTTGAGCGCTGACGCAGAACAGGCACGCACCAATTCCTCCATATTCTGATAATCGTTGAAAAGACATCCCGACGAAGGCTTGTCCTTCGGATTCATACAAAGAACCGTCTCGCGGATATACTCGTCCATGCAGTCGAAACCTCGTTTGTCACGAATGTATGCGTACAGATTGTCCAGATTGCCGAAGATAGTCCAGTCCTCGTCCCAATAGTGGGCAACCGCCATGCCAACATACATCATCCATCCAAGCGCCACGGTTGGATACTTAGCTATTTCACGAACTCCATCCACTATGTATTCGCTGGCAATAGATTCCCACTTGTCATCGAGATCGGGACTTGGCAGAAGCCGACCTCCGAGCAACTGTTGCTGAGTGCATATGCCTAACAACTCGCGAGTCAGACCAAGTTCGTATCTATCAAGAAATTCCTTTTCTTCTTCCATAGTTAAAAAATTAATTATTTCAACCCTGCCATCAGTTGAGCTACAATCTTGGTGTCAGCTCCGAGCGAACGCGCATGTTCTATGTCGCGACGCGCAAGCTTCCTGCGCTTCATGGCAAGGTAGCAGTTGGCACGACTAAGATAGTGCTCGGGGTTTTCCGGCTCCAATTGTATTGCCTTGTCAAAATCGTAGATGGCGGCCTCGTACTGCTTTCGCTCCTGCTCCATACCGCCACGCACCACGTAGTTTGTAGCGTGGTTGGGATAAAGTTGTATGATGTTGTTGACCTGCTCCATGGCTTCGCGTGGACGGTTATCCTCCTCGTTGAGCAGAGCAAGCCCGAGCAAAGCCTCCTCGCGCGTCGGTTGCAGACGGAGCAGGTGTTCGTAGTCGGCGCGGGCACCCTTGTAGTCGCGCTTGCGCGTGTAAAGCCATGCACGAAAGAACAATGCCTCGGTATGGTCGGGACTCAATTCGAGAACAGTGGTATAATCGTGAATGGCACGGTTGTCATTGTCCAAACGCAAATAGAGCGACGCGCGGTCGAGCAAGAGTCCGAGTGTGGTTGGCGACAGGTTCAAACCCATCGTATAGCTTTCGAGAGCATCCTGACTGCGTCCCGTGCGCTCCTGTATCTGACCAACATGGCGAAACAGCAGGGCATTGCTCTTCCTGGCAGGACTGACCTGCATGGCATCCTTGAAGGCAGTTTCAGCCTCGAGGAGACTGTCAGCCTCGAGAAGCGACATACCACGCTGCACAAGATCCTCGTAGTTCTGTGCAGAGACGCACAGAGACACGAGGAAAAGATTTAGAGTTAAAACGGTTCGTCTTAACATCATTATGACTTATAGTTTGTCAATTACTTATTGCGGATATAGTCGACAATCCACTTGCCAACCTCCTTTGTTCCATACTTGGCACCGCCCTCAACCTGAATCTCGGGTGTGCGCACGTTCTGGTCGAGCGAAGCATTGACAGCTTCACGAATCAGGCTGCCCTCTTCCTTCAGGCCGAAGTACTCATATAGCATGGCAACAGAAAGAATCTGTGCAAGAGGATTGGCTATGTTCAAGCCCTTGCCCTGAGGCCAACTGCCATGGATAGGTTCGAAGACAGGTGTGTGCTCGCCCGTCGAGGCACTTGGAAGAAGACCCATGGAACCGGTGATGCACGAACCCTCGTCAGTGAGGATGTCGCCGAAAGTGTTCTCGGTTACCATTACGTCGAAGAACTTTGGCTCCTGAATCATACGCATCGCTGCATTGTCAACGTACATAAAGTCGGTAGTAACGTCGGGGTACTCGCCCATAATCTCCTGAGCCACCTTACGCCACAAACGGCTGCTTGCCAGAACATTTGCCTTGTCGACAACTGTGAGGTGCTTGCGGCGCTGGCGAGCGTACTGATAACCTACGCGCAGTATGCGCTCCACCTCGGGACGACTGTAGTAGTTGGTATCAAGTGCATCCTCAATGCCGTCGGCATTGACCGTCGGCTCTTGCTTCTTGCCAAAATACATACCACCGGTCAACTCGCGGATGCAGATGAAATCGGCACCCTTGACAAGTTCATCCTTAAGGGGTGACTTGTGAACGAGACAGTCGAAAGTCTCAACAGGACGAATGTTTGCATAGAGTCCAAGCTTCTTGCGCATTGCCAACAGACCCTGTTCGGGACGAACCTTGGCACTTGGATTGTTGTCGAACTTTGGATCGCCAACACTGGCAAAAAGCACAGCATCAGCATCCATACAGGTCTGGAATGTCTCTTCGGGGAACGGGTCGCCCACCTCGTCGATAGCGTGAGCACCACACAACGCATCCTTGTAACTGACATCGTGACCGAACTTGTCTGCAACTGCAGACATAACTGCCACACCCTGCTCCATAATCTCTGGTCCGATGCCGTCACCGGCCAGAACTGCAATCTTTAGTTTCATATTATTATTCTTTATTTATTTTACCTAAGAAAAATCTTTCTCGATGATGTTGAGCATCTTGATAACAGCCTTGATGGCAGCCTCCGTCTGGTCGGCATCCAGGCCACGGCTCTTGATGATGCGCTCATTCCAGTTCCAGGTGATGATGGTCTGCACGAAGGCATCGGTGCGGCCACCGGGAGGAATGGTAACGGTATAGTTGACAAGCCAAGGGAAGGCGCGGTCCAGCTTCTCGCGATAGATGTGTCGAATGGCACGCACAAAGGCGTCGAACTGTCCGTCACCGTTGGCGCTCTCCTCGTATGTCTTACCATTGACATCAAGGCGCACACTGGCAAGGGGCTTCAAGCCATAGGCGGTAGTCACCACATAAGAGAGCAACTTGACGTGCTCTTCTTGCAGGCCATGCTTCAAGACGTCGTTGACTATAAAGGGGAGGTCCTCCTGCGTAACCAACTGCTTCTTGTCGCCAAGTTCGATGATACGGGCCGTGACACGCCTTGTCTGCTCAGGAGTGAGTTCGAGACCAAGTTCCTCAAGATTCTTCAATATGTTTGCCTTACCTGAATTCTTGCCCAATGCATACTCGCGCTTTCGACCGAAACGCTCGGGAAGAAGGGCATTCTGATAGAGACCTGCCTTGTTGTCGCCATCGGCGTGGACGCCTGCAACCTGAGTGAAGACACTGTCTCCAACAATAGGCTGATTGGGGGGGATGGCTATTCCGCTGTAACTCTCAACCAAACGCGACACCTCGTTCAACTGACTCTCGTCGATGTGTGTCTGTGCCATAAACTGGTCGCGCAGAATGGCCTGAACCGATGCCAAAGTTGCATTGCCGGCACGCTCACCAAGTCCGTTGACACTGGTATGGATGCCGTGACAGCCACCAAGAACGGAGGCAAGGACATTGGAAATGGCAAGGTCGTAGTCGTTGTGTGCGTGGAAGTCAAAATGCAGGTTTGGATAACGCTTTACCATCTTGTGCATATATCCCACAAGGTCGAGCGGATTGAGCACTCCGAGGGTGTCGGGCAACATGTAGCGCTCGATGGGGGTCTTCTGCAAACCGTCTACTAAACCAAACACATAGTCCTGGCTATCCTTCATGCCGTTTGACCAGTCCTCGAGATATACATTTACATTGATACCCTTAGACGTTGCATAGTCCACGACATCGGTGATATCCTTGAGATGCTCATCGAGAGTCTTCTTGAGCTGACCCTCGCAATGGCGACGCGACCCCTTGCACAGGAGATTCATGTGGCGGCATCCTGTGTCGTGTATCCAGTCCACACTGGTGTGTCCATCACAAAAACCGAGCACCTCCACCCTGTCTATCTTGCCAGCCTGGAGCGCCCATTTGCAGATGCGGGTGACGGCATCCTTCTCGCCATCGGACACGCGTGCAGAAGCCACCTCGATGCGGTCGACATTGACCTGAAGCAGCAAGGCACGCGCTATGATGAGCTTCTCGTGTGGCATAAACGACACTCCGCTGGTTTGTTCGCCATCGCGGAGTGTCGTATCCATGATCTCAATGAATCGATTATTATTTCTGTTCAAAGGATTCAATCTTATCTTTGTTTTCAAGAAGGAAATCAATGTCGTCGAGTGCATTCATGAGGCAATATTTCTTATAGCCATTGATTTCGAAATGCTCACTGTTGCCTGTTGTGATGTTCGTAACTGTCTGTGCAGGAACGTCCACCTTTACCTCTGCCTTGGGGTTCTGAGCAATGGTGGCAAAGAGCTCCTGTTGGAACTCAGGGCTGACAGTGACAGGAAGCACGAAGCAGTTAAGGAGGTTGTTGCGATGGATGTCTGCAAAGGAACTGCTGATGACTACTCGAACTCCATATCCGGCAATGGCCCATGCCGCATGCTCGCGCGACGAGCCACTGCCCCAGTTCTTTCCGCCAACAATAATCTCGTGAATGCCCTCGTGTGGGGACTCTGAATAGTCGGGCTGGTTAAGCACAAAATCTGCAACCGGGTTGCCATCGGCATCAAAACGAAGATCGTGCATGAAGGCATCGCCAAAAAACTTGGGATCGCGTGTTGTACTTGCCAGATAACGGGCTGGTATGATGAGGTCAGTATTACAGTTGTCTATAGCAACTGGCAGACAGGTTGACTGAATTATATTGAATTTCTGTTTCATAATCCTGATACCTTATATATAATTATAGGAGTGTTCGAGGGTCGGTAATCTTACCCGTGACGGCAGAAGCAGCAACGGTGAGCGGACTGGCAAGCACGGTGCGGGCGCCAGGTCCCTGACGACCTACGAAATTACGATTTGAGGTAGAGATGCAGAGCTTGCCGGCAGGAACCTTGTCGGGATTCATTGCAAGACAGCTTGAACAAGACGGAAGACGAAGTTCAAAACCTGCCTCCTCGAGAATCTTGTCTATACCCTCGTCTATTATCTGCTGACGAACCAGCCATGAGCCAGGAACCAACCACGCCACCACGCTGTCGGCCTTCTTCCTGCCCTTGACTACAGAAGCAAATGCACGAAAATCCTCGATTCGACCATTGGTGCAAGCTCCGAGGAAGACATAATCAACGGAATGCCCCTCGAGCTTCTCGCTCGGTTGGAACTGCATATAGTTGAGCTGCGAAAGCAACTGATTCTTCTCAGCCTCATCGAGGCCGTCAAGTGCAGGAACAGCACCGTCGATGGCAATACCTGCACCAGGGTTTGTTCCGTACGTGATGCGTGGAGCAATGTCCTCGGCACGGTAGGTCACCTCCTTGTCGAACACCGCGTCGGCGTCACTCTTCAAAGTCTTCCAGAACTCGACTGCTTTGTCCCAGGCTTCGCCTTTAGGTGCATATTCGCGTCCCTTGAGGTAAGCGAAGGTAGTCTCGTCGGGAGCAATGATGCCGGCACGGCTTCCCATCTCGATGGAAAGGTTGGAAAGGGTTAGACGGCCCTCCATGCTCATATTGCGGATAGTGCTTCCAGCATACTCAACGACATATCCTGTAGCACCACTGGTGGTCATCTGAGCCATGATATAGAGTGCGACATCCTTGGCTGTAACACCCTTCTGGAGTTCGCCCTCAATGTTGATGCGCATTGACTTGGGCTTCTGCTGCAGAATGCACTGGCTTGCCAGCACCTCTGCCACCTCGCTGGTACCGATACCCATTGCCAAGGCTCCAACAGCTCCGTGGGTGGATGTATGCGAGTCACCACAAACGATGGTCATACCTGGAAGCGAAAGTCCCTTCTCAGGACCCACAACATGGATGATACCATTATCCTTGGTTCCCATAGCGAAATGTGTGATGCCAAACTCCTTGCAGTTTGCCTTGAGGGTCTCTACCTGCTTGCGACCTACAGGGTCGTGTATCACCCCCTGCTGGTCGCTTGGTGTATTGTGGTCGGGCATTGCATAGATGTGGTCGGGACGGAACACCTTGAGTCCCTTATCACGCAGTGTATCGAAAGCCTGAGGGGTTGTTACCTCATGGCAATACAAACGATCAATATACAACTGGGTTGGACCGTCCTGTACATTCTGTACAACATGGCTGTCCCATATCTTGTCAAAAAGAGTCATAGTTTCTTTTTTTTTATTTCTTAAACTTGTTTATACAATCGATATACGCCTCAACTGAAGCTGTAACTATGTCGGTGTTTGCTCCGAAACCATAGTATACCGAACCGTCGTACTCTACCTGCATATGGACCTTACCCATATCGTCAGAGCCCTTGGAGATAGCCTGGATAGTAAACTCCTTGAGTGTCATCTGGCGCTTGATGATGTTCTTGAGTGCCTTGATTGCTGCATCAACCGGACCATTGCCACTGGCACTTGCCTCGAACTTCTCGCCTGCCAGATCGAGACCAATGCACGCTACGCTCTTGACGCCCATGCCGGTTGTGACCTGCAGATAGTCGAGCTTTACCGAATGATGTGCAGCACGGTCGGCACCTGCCAATACCAGCACGTCGTCGTCTGTCACTTCCTTCTTCTTGTCTGCCAGCTTCAAGAATTCCTGATACAGCTTGTCGAGTTTCTCTCCCTCAACCTCAACGCCATTTATGTGAAGACGATGCCTGAGAGCCGCACGACCACTGCGGGCAGTAAGAACAATAGCGTTGTCGTCGATGCCAACCTCCTTGGGATTCATAATCTCGTAGGTGGAAACGTTCTTCAGGACACCATCCTGATGAATACCACTGGAATGGGCAAACGCATTCTTTCCGACAATAGCCTTGTTCGGCTGAACGGGCATGTTCATCAGCGAACTTACCATTCGGCTTGTAGGATATATCTTGGTGGTATTGATATTTGTCTCAATGCCAAGGTCGGGGTGTGTCTTGAAAATCATGGCAACCTCCTCAAGACTGGTATTGCCGGCACGTTCGCCGATTCCGTTGATAGTGACCTCTACCTGACGTGCTCCCGCAAGTACGCCGCTTACCGTGTTGGCTGTTGCCATACCCAGGTCGTTGTGACAATGGGTGGACAGAATGCTCTTGCCTGCAGCAAAAGCATCAACATGCTCGTAGAGATACTTAATCTTCTCGAAATATTCGTTTGGAACACGGAAACCGGTTGTGTCGGGAATGTTACAAACCGTAGCTCCTGCCTTTGTTACAGCATCTATGACACGTGCCAGATACTCATTGTCAGTACGACCGGCATCCTCGGCATAGAACTCGACGTCCTCGACATAACGCTTGGCATACTTCACTGCAGCAACAGCACGCTCAATAATCTCCTCGCGAGTGCTGTTGAACTTGTACTTTATATGACTGTCGCTGGTTCCGATACCTGTATGAATACGCTTATGCTTGGCATACCGCAGTGCCTCGGCCGCCACATCAATATCTTTCTCGACTGCGCGTGTCAACGCACAAATAGTAGGCCAGGTTACAGCCTTGCTTATCTCAATAACAGAATTGAAGTCACCTGGTGATGAGATAGGGAAACCTGCCTCAATAACATCGACACCCAAAGCCTCGAGCTGACGAGCCACCTGAATCTTCTCAACTGTGTTGAGCTGGCATCCGGGCACCTGTTCACCATCACGCAATGTCGTGTCAAAAATAAAAAGTCTGTCGCTCATATATCTTTTTACTCTAAATTTACCACCTCGCATGTGTACGTCATTCTGGTGTACACATCAACGCACACTGGCACATACAATTGTAATGATTTGATGCGCGCACGTACGAATAAGTGGCGCAAAGTTACGAATAAAAAGAAAAACACGCAAATTATTTGCAATCTTAATTAAGCCGACAAGCTGGAATTGCAGATTGAAAGATTAAAGCATCCTTTTCTTGAAAACGTTTGCTCAAATCGTGCTTATGTTGTAAATTTGCAACTACAAGAAAGCATTTAACAAGTACACAATGAAGATTTATATACGTACTGACCTGGAGCGAATGGATGAGAAAGAAGTGGAAACACTTATAATGGAACTTCCGGAATGGAGACGGAAACAAGCCATAAGATTCAAATTCCTGTCGGGCAAATGCGAATGTGCGACTTCATATCTGCTGCTTTGCAGGGCACTTCGGGAATGTTACGGAATAGAAGAAAAGCCTCGTTTCGGATACCTTGAAAACGGGAAGCCTTACCTTGTAGGATACCCAAACATTCATTTCAACCTGAGCCACTGCAAGAATGCTGTCGTGTGCGCAGTAAGCAACTCGCCCATCGGGGTTGACATAGAAAGAAAGAGACACGCCAACGACGACTTGATAAGATACACGATGAACGATGAAGAAATAGAACAGATAGACAAAAGCAAGGACAAGGATTACGCCTTTACGAAATTATGGACAAAAAAAGAAGCCTTTGTCAAGATGACAGGGCTTGGAATCCAAGACAACATCAAGGATATACTCAAAAACATTGACTACTCGAAGATTGTCATTGACACTATGGAAAACGAGGAAAAACTCTTTGCATATAGCGTAGCTTACAGGAAATAATTTTTTACACCTATGAAAGCCCTGATTATCCTGGTTGCTGCGTTTTTGCTCCCATCAACTGCTATGGGCCAAAGTGCCATGACATGGGACGAATTCGTGAACCTCATCACAAACGAGGAAGAGGAAACCGAGGATATAAGTTGGATTGAAAACATCGAGGAACTGGAGCACATAGCGTCAAGCCCCATAAACATCAACACTGCAACAACCGAGGAACTGGAAGTTCTCCCATTTCTAAGCACCAAACAGATTGAAGATATACGCGAATACGTTGCGCGATATGACGGAATGAAGACGCTCTTCGAACTGCAATACATAACCTCGCTTTCGATGAAAGACCGAAGGATGCTGCAACTCTTCGTCCACGCCGGAGACATGCCCGGAAAATATACGGAAGACCTGTCGCTTAAGACTATGCTAAAAAAAAGCAAGCATGAACTGCTGACACGTATGGACATACCTCTTTATCATCGGAAAGGCTATCTTGTAAGCGACGGCTACCGAGGTTCGAGGGTGTACAACAAAACAAGGTACACTCTCAGCGCGACAAAACACATAATGGCATCCTTCGACATTGAGCGCGACCAAGGAGAAAAGGGAATAGACCACATGGGCGGACTGCTTGCAATTAAGGATATGGGGCATCTAAAAAAGTTCGTCGCCGGAGACTACAAAGTCGGATTTGGCGAGGGACTCGTCGCAAACCAACGAATGAACCTTGGCAAGACGAATCCTACTTCCACCACATCGCAAGGTATCAGACCACACACAGGAACGGATGAGACAAACTTTATGAGAGGAATTGCCGCCACCATGGAATATGGTGACTTCTGCATCTCCACATTTATAAGTCACAGAAAGGGGGATGCTACTCTCAATGACGACAACAAAGCTGAGCCAGAAAACAACAGTACAATAAAGACAATAATAGAAGGAGGGTACCACCGTACAAACACGGAATGGCAGAAGAAAAACAACTTCAACAGCTATACAGGAGGAGCCAACATTTCATGGAACAAACAAGGATGGAGAGCTGGTGCAACAGGCTATTTCCTGCAAACAGACAGGGCTCTTGAACCTGGTAACACGGCATACAGAAGAATATACCCCAACGGAAAGAGGTTCGGGGTGATGGGCGTGAACTACGGATACGAGGCTTACCGCTGGCTGTTCAGGGGCGAAACAGCATACAGCACCAACCAGGGTGGCATCGCTACGCTCAACACTGTATGTTGGAAGATTGACAGCAAATATACGCTTACAGCATCGCAAAGATACTACGACTACCATTACTACAGTTTCTATGCATCTGCATTATCTGATAATTCGAACGTTCAAAACGAGACGGCAGCAACAATAAGAATAGATGCAACGCCGATGGACGGACTGCAGATGTATGTCTATGCTGACTTTTTCTACAACCCATGGCCCAGGTTCGGACTAAAGAGCAGTTCGCGCGGTGAGGAATGTGTCGTTGGAGGCACATACACCTTCAACAGGAGCAACACACTGTCCTCGAAATACAGTTTCAAAAGCAAGGAATACACTACGGGGATGCAGAACCATCACCGGCTCAGGTTGCAATGGACAATTCTGCCAACAGAAAACACACGATGGCAGACTACGGTCGTGATGCACATTGTAAATGGGTCGTATGGAGAGGCTATAGGGGAAACATTCAGATATGGACTTGACAACACTAAACCGTTGAGGCTTTCTGCATCCGTCTTCTATTTTCACACCTCCGACTACAACTCGCGCGTATTCATATACGAGCCAAATGTGACGAACACCATGACAATGCCTAATTTCTACGGACACGGAGCAAGGGCTTCAGGAACGGTACAGTATCAGGTATGGGAGAGAAGAATAATGCTGGAACTGAAATACGGAGTAACAAGATATTTCGACCGAAAAACACAATCGTCTGGCCTACAAACTATCTTCAGCAATGTCAAGAACGATATCACTCTTCAACTGCGAATACGCATATAGACAAATACTCATTAAAGAATTTGAATAGCATTTAAGTCTCTGTTCCGTTTATATTTTGTAACTTTGCAGTCGAAAATATGATTTTAGGGTTAACCCTATCTCACAAACAACATCATCTCTATGAAAAGATTACTATTCCTATTAATTCTCATCCTGTCTTTCGTACAGGCTAACGCTGTTCTCAAGGAAAAAGACCTTCCGCATACTCTCGGTGTTCTTAAAGAGGAACTCAAAGCCGACTTTGAGAAACAGAAAATCATGATGCAACGATACGAGTCCATGAATGCAGAGCAGCATGCACAGCTAATAAGCTACATGAAGCGCAGCGAACAAATCGGTCTCATCCTTTTCTCTCAGAAAAACGACTTCACCTTCGACATGGCATACGCATGCCAAGAGGCCACAAAGATGTACAGGGAGTTGAAATTCAACACTCTGCCTTACGACAGAATCCAGACGCGCGTCAATCAAGAGATAGAAAGATACACTGAACTCATTGCGCTGCTAAAGGCTATGCCTCCTGCAATTGGAGAGGCAAAGGACTCGCTGACAGCCATTGATTCGCTGGCGCTACAGGAAGCTGACAGTCTGGCAGAACTTAACATTACGCCAAAAAGCACGTTTGTAAAAGAAGAGATTACAAACGAGCCGTTCCTCCTGGAAGGTAACGAACTGCAGAACAGGCAGGAATGTCTATACTATGCCGAGGAAATGTTGGCTAACCTCAAGGCGTTCATCGAGAATATCACTCAGGAGCAGATATACTACGACCAGGTGGCAGAACGCGCACAGAAGCTGAACGAATTTGCACAATCCAGATATAAGATTCTACAGCAGAATATTTTCAAGGATGGAACAAGCAACTACCTCGCACTCCTGATGAAGCTACCGTTGCAGATAATGCTCATCAAAAACGACATTGTCAACAAGTACAAGCCATTGGCAAAAGACGGTACTGGAGTATCTGAGTGGCGTGGCTTCTATGTTGTATTCATAAGCATATTCATGATATTCTATATTGCTCTTTCCATCCTTCTCAGCAATATCATCATGCGATGGCTTATGCCAAAGCGTTTCAGGACACCTCAGTTCAAGATGAAACGCCAGATGTTCATCAATGTTCTTGGAGTTGCACTGTTCGCCATCTTCACAATGGTGGCACGTAGCTTTACCGACCGCAACATCGTTCTGATGGCAACATCGCTGATGGCAACATTCGCATGGCTGATTGAGGTTATATTCCTGTCCTTACTCATCCGACTCGACGGAGCACAGATGAAAGACGGTGCAAAGGTCTACATGCCTTTCATCTTTATGGCTATGGTTGTAATACTTTTCCGTATCATTCTCATACCTAACAGTCTGGTAAACCTCATCTACCCCCCTATCCTATTCTGCTTCACCATCTGGCAGTCACGCATACTGAAGCACCACAAGGACACATTGCCACCAAGCGACAAGTTCTACTCAAGCATATCTCTGCTGGCGATGATTACGGCATCTATCGCCTCGTTTGTCGGCTACACACTTTTTGCCGTAGAAATAATGATGTGGTGGATGTTCCAGCTTACAGCCATACAGACCATCACATGTCTGTTCGACCTGCTTAAGATGTATGAGCACAAGAAACTGATATACAAGCTTGAGCCAAGTCTGCACGATGACATAAAAGAAGGCAGGGACATAAAGGATAAAATCAGTGAGCTTGTAGAACGCATCAAGAAGGGAAAATTCATTTCGCAGACATGGGTGTTCGACTTTATCCACCTTGCGCTTGTCCCAATCCTGGGTGTACTCTCCGTCCTGATGAGTATCTTCTACGCCGCTGACATCTTCGATATGACTAGTGTATGCGAAAAGATTTTCATTACCAATTTCATCGAACAAGAGGGAGTCTGCAGCGTTTCACTCTTTAAGATTTGTCTCGTTGCCAGTCTGTGGTTCCTCTTCAAATACTTCAACTACGCACTGACCGCATTGTACCACCATGTACGCCGACGCACACTTGGCGACAGCAAGGAGGACTACAACGGCACACTCGCCAACAACGTCATAACAATCCTTGTATGGGGAGGATACTGCATCTTCGCACTCGTATTGCTTCAGGTACCAAAGGACGGTATCTCCGTAGTGGCTGCTGGCCTTGCAACGGGTATGGGATTTGCCATGAAGGATCTTCTTGAGAACTTCTTCTACGGCATTTCACTAATGTCTGGACGCGTGCGCGTGGGCGATTATATAGAATGTGATGGAATACGCGGTAAGGTGGAGAAGATCACTTACCAGAGTACGATGATTATAACCATGGACGGATGTGTCATAGCGTTCCTCAACTCTGCATTATTCAGCAAGAACTTCAAGAATCTGACACGTAATCATCAGTACGAGTTGGTAAAGATTCCTGTTGGAGTTGCATACGGCAGTAACGTCAACGAAGTACGCCAGATGTTGATTAACGCCCTGACACCCATCTGCAATGAGACAACAGAATCTGGCAAACAGATAACAGACGAGAACACATCCGTTACAGTAGCATTCAGTGGATTCGGCGACAACAGCGTCGACCTGCTTGTGTGCATATGGATGCTTGTAGAAAAGTCTGCACCATTCACGGGACGTTGCAAGGAAATTATCTACAACACCCTGAACGACAACAACATCAACATTCCATTCCCACAACGCGATCTTTACGTTCACCAGATACCCGACATCAACGTAAAGACAAAGTAAGAAGGAAACGTTCAGAAACAAAAAAAATCTCGCTGTATGAGTCTTTCAACCCACACAGCGAGATTTTCTTATAACTGCCTATCAAACAAAATCACCTTTTACGACATGTGTATTAATAAAAAGGAATTCCTATTAATACTAACATAAATATCAAAGGTAATGTCATCTGTATCTATAGTTTTAGTCCTTTAAGATTTCCAAATATAGGTCGTCGTTATCCATCTCCTTAAGGACCTTAACATTACTTGCAGATGTAGCCGAACGATACGAAGCCACATTGCGTCTGGAAACTGTCTCATACAAACGAAGCCCGATGCCAAATCCCACATCGTTCATCATTCGATTCATTAGCGTGCCAAGTCCATAGCCACGATGATTTACTCCGACCATCCTGCCACGAAAACCCTTGCCATGGAAGAAAGCACGTATAAAACAATAGGCAACAACTTCCTCACCTTCAAAAAAAACGTATCCCAAGAATGAATTCAGTCTCTGCAATCTCTTAATACTCTTTACGTCAAAACCGTGAGGCTTAAAAAAATCATATGAATTCTCTGGCTGAGCAATAAAGAATGAAGATATTTTCTCTGCAGGAACATCACGCATGGGTACTATCTTCAAACCAGATTTCTTCTCATAGATTTTCGTTATAGTATTCGTTATAGTAAGAAGGGGCTTTCCATAGCGAATATTGAAAAGCAACGAGTTCATTATATCCACAAGATTCCACAACCATGGCATCCTGTCTCTTAGAAAATGAGCTATTTTATATAACATAACGTAAGTTCAACGAAACATAATTGACTTGTAATTGGAGAATGATTAAAATCGTTATTTTCTTATAGCGTCCAATGACGCTGCAACACAAACAACACTCGCTCTATTCACCAATTACAAATTTACTAAAATTTTCTTAATGGTTGATGTTTTTTGCAAAGTTTTTATCTTTATGGCAACATTTTATGCTCCTGTACATAGTCCAAGTCTTTCAATCCACACAGCGAGATTTTCTTATAATGACACTGAAAATGCTATTTCCTGACTTCATCACTTTTCTGCGCCATCACATAGCGCAGAATGAAAATCAGTGAGTTACGTAAAATGATTATTTTTTTGGGGGGGGTGGCGCAAGCGAAAATATGTGTACCTTTGTAGTATGTACGTACGTAAGAAACATAACCGTTCTGGCTCTACAAGTGTGGTGGTGGTCAGCAAAGCGAGTGGAAAGTATAAAGAAATAAAGTCTTTTCTCCTTTTTGCACGTATGAATCCGAAACTCCATAAACAAAAATATGCCAGCAATGCACAACGATACAATAAGACAATTTGTATCAATTGTCTTGCTCAGCCATACCCATACATCAATACATATCTCTGCTATATATGGAAACGTTAATATGCTGAGACATAACAGAAAGTACAAAACAAATCGGTATTTTCGATTCATAATACTCAGATATTTAATTTATTTTTTGCGGTGCAAATCTACTTTTCTTGGCTTCTTCTCTAAGGATCTCGAGATTTTTTATAATGTCGGATTCGTCTGCATTATTGTTTTTTGCAGAACATGCAAATAACGAATACTCATTAGGTAATGATGTGGAAAAAATTCCTTTGTCATCAGTGTTTATTGTTGCTCTTATGCCATCTTTTATAAACTTATGAACTGTATGACTATCATATCCATCAATTGGTCCAATGACTACGTTTGAAGACGGATTGGTTTCTACAACAATATGTTTATCCAAAATCAATGACAGCAAGAGAATTTGTAGGTCTGAAACAATTTTGACTATTTCATTACGATAAGTGAATATTTCAATTTCATTACCTTTCTCCCAAATATTTTTGTCAGTTAGAAACTCATGACATAATGCAATAGCCGACTTGTTCGTACGTGCTTTTTGGCATTGTATATCTAGGCACAAAGCTGCTTTTCTCCATACAGAATGTTTTTCTGTATTGTCCAGATTGTCACTCCTTAATACCATTGATTTCACGTATACGTCTACATCAAATGGTATTCTATATCCTATCTTATGATATAATTGTTGTATTTTAGATAGTAACTCCTTCGCATATTCGTTTGAAATAATAATCTCTTTTCTGTGTGCTTTACAATAAATCCATGCCAATGTGTCCAACAACCTTTGTTTTGTCATTATTGTCTGAAAACATCTACGTTCATAATATGTTTTGGAGTCTATGCCTAATGCAATGGCATGTCCCAAACGACTACCTTCATCCAGATTAAGGAAACGTATAGAATCATCTATGGATCGTAGTCCGTCACATAAATCGTAGAAATCCTCACCTACATGATATGTTAGGTTTGTCATTCCTCTTAAACGGGCATATCTATATACTTGTCCAAAAACTGCTGGCGAACAGTCTATTTCTGCTCCTGCGGCATCAATACCTACGATCTTATATACTGGTTCATTTGTGATAG
>CAMAFX010000052.1 GCA_945833925.1 uncultured Prevotellaceae bacterium | reverse complement strand
GCGATTTTTGCTGCGTTGCACCCTCTTTTGCCACAGTGTCGCTACCTTTTTGACATCTGTGTCATCTTAAGAGGGCGGTTGCGGATTTGAGGTAAAACAGAAATTCGATGTAGAAACTTCCTCTTTCACTTTAGTATTACGTCTTGCTGGTTATTATCTGTCTGTATATCGAGCGTACGTGAATGCCGGAATGCCGAGCGACATTATTGCATACGGTTTTTGATTGTCTGGCAATCTCAGCAACACTCTCACCTTGGCTGCCGGCATAAACCTGAGGGCTGTCTGGACCAGTCCCATGTATATCTGCGACACGCCATGAGCCTCTGCCATGAGCGAAGCATTCTGGTATGCCAGATTGCAGTCCTGCCAACCGAAATCGTAGCCTTTGGGCGCACTGAACACAAGCATCCTTGTGCCGTTGCATGTGCATGGACGCTCTCCTGCCTTCCACCGCTTCTCGAAACGCATCAGTTCGGGAGCCTCATCATAGAGGTCGCGCAGAAAAAGCCTGGTGAAAGGTTTGACAACAGGATTCATTAACAGCATTGCCAGACCAAGGAAGAAGGACATGGTGGCATCCTCCACCTTCTGAATATCTGCCAAGTCAAGCACTGTCACGCACACCCTTCGCGAGTTCTCTGCCGTCGGGGCATATCTGGCAGCCTCGAGCAAGTCGTCCATCACATCGGCAGGAATCGGCTTATCAGTTATAGTTCTGTTCGAACGGCGTGAACGCATCAACTCCTTCAACGACTCTGGCGTTGGCAGCATATCCGTCCTCACATCGTGAATCCTCTCCTTTGGAAAAGACTCATGCTGAACAGCATCGGCATGGCACACATCAACACAATGACCACACTCTATGCAGGCACTCACATTCTCTGCACGAGGCACTTTTCTGCCTCCGTTCTCCGTCTGTTCTGCAAAAAGAATTACCGACGAGGGGCATACGCGAGCACATCTGCCGCATCCGGTACATTTCGAACTATCAAAAACTATATTCATCAACTCGTTTTTTTAACACTTACAGATAAGCATCTGCCGCTCTACAAAGTTACAAAAATATTTCGTTTCCACCTTGCACAATGCGCCAAATATCGCTCAAGCAATGGCACGTATATGGATTACAACAGGCAAAAAAAAGCTGTAAAACAAGAAAAAAGGCAAAAATAATTGCGTCGAACATTCGTATCTAAATTCTTTTTTGTAACTTTGCAACCGCTTTCCGCCCAGGTCGCTGGCAGGATGAAGAGTTCCCTGTTATGCCTCGGCTGAACGACAAACAATTTTTAAACCATAAAAAAATGGCAGATTTAATTAAAATTGCTGAGGAAGCATTTGCTACTGGCAAGCAGCACCCAAGCTTCAAGGCTGGTGACACTGTAACTGTAGCTTACAAGATCGTCGAGGGTAACAAGGAGCGTATTCAGCTCTATCGTGGCGTTGTAATCAAGATCAGCGGTCATGGTGACAAGAAGCGTTTCACTGTTCGCAAGATGAGCGGTACCGTAGGTGTAGAGCGTATCTTCCCTATCGAGAGCCCCGCTATTGACAGCATTACCGTAAACAAGGTAGGTAAGGTACGTCGCGCTAAGTTGTACTACCTCCGTGCTTTGACAGGTAAGAAGGCACGCATCCAGGAGAAGCGTCAGCTTGTCAAGGAGGACTAATCATCCTCAACGCCTCGTCAAGAGGCACTCAACAAAAAGGACAAAGAAGAGAGGTCGTGTCTATTTTGACACTGCCTCTTTTTTTTGTATATACAAGGAAGCGCAAAGAAAAGAATCAAACACCTATACAGAGAGAGACCCTTCTTGCCCGTTTTCGCTTTCTTTACGAGTTCAAGCAAGCAAACGCTATTGCTGACAAAAAAAGTCCTTAAGCAAAAGCAAAAGGACTTTATGAAACCTGTCTGCACGAATCAAAAACTGTGCAGAGGTAAATCTTCGTTTAAGAGTCAGTCTCTTACGACTGGCAGATTAAAGAGAGATTGCACCGCTTGGACATGCGTCAGCGCAAGTACCGCACTCTGTGCACTCGTCTGGGTTGATAGAATACTTGTCGCCCTCAGAGATAGCACCTACAGGACACTCGTCGATACATGTGCCGCAAGCAACACAATCGTCACCAATTACATAAGCCATAGTAGTAAAATTTTAAAATTATAATTAAAGAAAATTATTCTCTCAAGTGTTAAGGGGCAGATGCAAGCCGGTGCGTGGCGCTTGTGAAAGCAAAACCAGAAACGACATCGCCTTTCTTCCACCGTTAACTACGCAAAGGTAATCAATTTTAGTTAATGACGTGCAACAAATGCTCTATTTTTTTTATTAAATAATCAAAAAGAACGATTTGCACAATAAAACTGTAAGTTTTACGTTTATAAAACGGAAATGAAAAGAGTTCTGACAACAATCATATTGATGCTCTGCGTTGTTGCATCCTTTGCACAGCCTCGCAGAGTACAGCACCGACCGTATCTCGACACGCGCCGGTTGCACTATGGTTTCCTCTTTGGATTTCAGATGCAGGACCTCGAGATGTACAACAACGGATACATCGACCCCGAAACCGGCGAACAGTGGTATGCCGACGTCAACAACTACAACCCCGGTTTCAACGTTGGAGTGCTTGCCGAACTGAAGATAAACAACCATCTGTCTGTACGCCTCGCCCCCACCCTCTACTTTGGACAGAAACACATGTGGATGCACGAGCAGACCACCGGTGCCGACACCACGCAAAACATTCGCAGCACCATCATCTCGATACCTGTCGACCTGAAGATCTCTGCACCTCGCTACAACAACTTCCGCCCGTACTTCATCGTGGGCGGCGGACCAGCCATAGACCTGACCACAAAGAAGCACAACGCATTCCTGCTCAAGTCGATGGATGGCTATCTGGAGATTGGTATGGGTTGCGATGTCTATCTCAGATACTTCAAGCTCATCCCCGAGATTAAGTTCTGCTTCGGACTTGCAAACATTCTGAAGAAGAACCGCACCGACCTCATCGACGCCTCGCTGATGAAGTACACCAACGCCGTCGACAAGGCGCGCAGCAAGATGATAGTCTTCTCCTTCTATTTCGAATAATCCCCTGTGCCGTAAGGCAAACCACGTTCTCACGCGTGCGTATAATATATAAGGTACTAAAAAAAGTGGGATGCACGTCATTGCAACGGCATCCCACTTTTCATTTATATGAACCTTTTATGGTTACTTCAATCTTGCAAGAGTGTCCTTGATACGCTTCATAGCCTCGACGATGTTCTCGTCGCTTGTGGCATAGCTCATACGGAAGCACTCGGGCGAACCGAAGGCGTCGCCTCCCACAGTAGCCACATGTCCCACCTCGAGCAGGTACATGGCGAGGTCTGTAGAGTTGTTGATCTTGCGGTCGCCGTCAGCCTTGCCAAAGTAGCTGCTGCACTTAGGGAACAGGTAGAATGCGCCCTGAGGGTCGTTGACCTCGAGACCAGGAATCTCCTTTGCAAGACCCACGATAAGGTTCTTGCGGCGCTCGAATGCCAGACGCATGTCCTCGACACACTGCTGGTCGCCTGCAAAAGCAGCCTCTGCAGCCTTCTGGCTTACCGAGCAAGGACCACTGGTGTACTGTCCCTGCAGTTTGTTGCATCCCTTCACAATCCAGTCTGGAGCGGCGATAAAACCGATACGCCAACCAGTCATGGCATAAGCCTTAGAAACACCGTTGATGATAACCACACGATCCTTGATGTCGTCGAACTGAGCCATGGAAGCGTGCTCGCCCACATAGTTGATGTGCTCGTAAATCTCGTCGGCGATAACAATGACACGCTCGTGCTTCAAGAGAACATTCTTCAAAGCCTCGAGTTCTGCCTTGCTGTAAACGCTGCCGGTTGGGTTGCTTGGCGAGCAGAGAATCAACGCACGGGTGTTGGGTGTGATAGCAGCCTCAAGTTGCTCGGGAGTAATCTTGAAGTCCTGTTCAATCTTAGCCTCAACAAACACAGGAGTTCCCTCTGCCAGGAGCACCATCTGAGGATAGCTCACCCAGTATGGAGCAGGAATGATAACCTCGTCGCCCGGGTTTACGAGAGCCATGATAGCGTTGCAGACACTCTGCTTTGCACCGTTGCTGCAGAGAATCTGAGAAGGTGCATAGTCCAGTCCGTTCTCGTTCTTCAGTTTGTTGACGATAGCCTGCTTCAGTGAGGGGTATCCTGGTACGGGCGAGTATCGCGAGTAATTGTCACGTACAGCCTGAATAGCAGCCTCCTTGATGTGATCGGGAGTGTTGAAATCAGGTTCACCTACACTAAGGTTAATTACATCGACACCCTGTGCCTTAAGTTCGCTACTGCGCTGGCTCATTGCAAGTGTTGCACTTGGAGCCAGACGATTCAGTCTGTCTGATAGTTGTGTACTCATAATAATATGTGATGATTTTCTTTATTTAACAATTAGAGATGAAGCATATGTCCCATGCGCTCACGCTTCGTTCTGAGATAACGCTCGTTGTATTCGTTGGGCTGAATCTCGATGGGCACGTTCTCTACAATCTCCAGTCCGTAGCCTTCCAGACCTACCCTCTTCACCGGATTGTTGCTGATGAGGCGTATCTTGCCGATGCCCAGTTCGCGTAGAATCTGCGCACCCACTCCATAGTCGCGCTCGTCGGCCTTGAAACCGAGATGTATGTTTGCGTCCACCGTGTCCTCGCCCTGCTCCTGCAACTTGTAGGCGGCAATCTTGTTCATCAGTCCGATGCCGCGTCCCTCCTGCAAGAGATACACAACTGCACCGCGTCCCTCCTTATCAATCAGCTGCATAGCACGGTGAAGTTGTTCTCCGCAATCGCAGCGCTTGCTGGCAAAGATGTCGCCTGTGGCACAACTGCTGTGCATGCGCACCAGAACAGGTTCGTCGGGCGTCCATTCACCCTTGATGATAGCTACATGCTCCAGTCCGTTGCTCTTCTGGCGGAATGGGATGATATGGAAGTGTCCGTACTCCGTTGGAAGGTCAGCCTCCTCGCCACGCTCCACCAGCGACTCCTGATGCAGGCGGTATGCAATGAGATCCTTTATGGTGATGATTCGCATGCCATGTTTCTTTGCAACCTCGCGCAACTGTGGCATTCTCGCCATCGTACCGTCTGGATTAAGAATCTCAATCAGCGCAGCCGCAGGATTCAGTCCAGCCAGACGAGCCAGGTCGATTGCCGCCTCGGTATGTCCAGCACGGCGCAGCACACCCTTGTCCTGTGCATACAGAGGATTGATATGACCGGGCTTGCCAAAATCTGAAGGTTTGCTCTCAGGGTTTGCCAGGGCTAATATGGTCTCGGCACGGTCGTGTGCGCTGACACCCGTCGTGCACCCATCCAGTTTGTCCACCGTCACCGTAAACGGAGTGCCGAGCATGCTCGTGTTGTCCTCTACCTGATGAGGAAGTTCCAGTTCCTGTGCACGGCTGATGGTTATAGGCGCACACAGCACTCCGCGTCCCTCCTGCAGCATGAAGTTCACCTTCTCCGGAGTTATCATCTCGGCAGCAGTGATGAAGTCTCCCTCGTTCTCGCGGTCCTCATCATCCACGACAATGACGAATTTTCCCTGTCGGAAGTCCTCGATGGCGTCAGCAATATTACTTAATTCGTTTGTCATATCTTAAGTTGTTTTTAAATTCTTTCATTCGCTTCACAAACCGTTTCATAGGTAGCGTATAGCCCTCTATGTTGAACATGGCAGAGTCGCCGTTTGCCTTATATACCAGGAAGATGCCAATAGGTGCCAGCACCATACTGCTCAGCCACACACCGAACACGATGTCGAGGTCTCCCGTCTTGGCAAGTTTCTCGCCACTCACGTTAATCACATAATAGAAGATGAAGATGAGCACGCTCACCACAACCGGCATGCCCAGACCTCCCTTACGAATGATGGCTCCGAGCGGAGCACCGATAAAGAAGAACACGATGCACGCCACGCTGAGAGTGAACTTCTTGTGCCACTCCAGCAAATGCTCTCTCAGAGTTCTGTTTTCCGTAAACGTGGTCATATCCCGGAACTCACACTCGCTCTGCATCTGCTGGGTGCGCATTGTTGCCACTCGCCACACCTCCTTGCGTTGCGTCTCCGACAATCCGCTTATCAGCGTGTCGAGGGGCGCCTGCCTGTCTACCGACGCCACCACCTTTGCCGAGTCTGGGCGTCCGTCGGACAGGCTTCTCTGCAACTGCGACGAGCACATAAACGAATATATGGACTTGCCAATACTGTCGGTTCGCTCCGTCAGCGAGTCGATGCCCTGCGTTATTGCAGTCAGGTCCTTGGTTGCGGCATTGCCCGAGAAGAGTTCGGCATCCGTTATGTTGAAGTCCCCGTCAAACGGGATAAGGTCCACCTCCTTGGCAAACGTCTCGCGCATATATGGCACCGAGGCCCTCAGCATCTCGCCGCCCTGGGAAGCCATGTTCCTGAAACGTTCGCCGCCGTAGAGGGTCAGTTTCAGATGCTTGCGGTCGGCAGTACTCTGCAGTCTGCCCGAGTCGGCAAGTATTATCTGGGCGTCCTCGTATCCGTTGCTCGTCTCATAGATCATTATGCCATAGAGCATACCGTTCTCACGGTCCTTGCGCTCCACAAAGAGGTTGTATCCGGGAATCTCGTTGTAGAAGATGCCCTCCGGAATCTCCAGTTCGGGCGACTTCTGCTTCATGCTCCACACCAGCGACGCCAGCTGCTTCGTCGCCTCGGGGCCCACCTTGTTCTGGAAGAAGAAACTGCCGAAACTGATAAGCGCCACGAAGAGGAAGATAGGCTGGAAGATGCGCAGCAGCGAGATGCCGGCAGCCTTCATTGCAAGCAGTTCCAGACGCTCGCCGAAATTACCGAACGTAATGAGAGCAGCCAGCAGGATGGCAAGGGGGAGCGACAACGGAACCAGCGTCAGCGACGCATACCAGAAGAACTTGGCAAGGATGTCTGCCGTGAGTCCCTTTCCGATAAGTTCGTTGACATAACGCCACGTAAACTGCATCAGGAAGATGAAAAGACATATAAAGAAGGTGCCTCCGAAGAGCTGCAGATAAGCCCTCAGCAAGTATATATCCAACTTCTTTATAATCCTCATGTACGTGCGCGTATATAATAGTGGTGCAAAGGTAACAATTTTTATTAAGATTGAGCGAGCGTGAACAAACAATTAACGCAGAAACGAAAAAAAATGAGAAGTTTTGGAAACTTTTTCCCGCAATTACTTGCACAAACTAAAAAAAAGCCCTACCTTTGCACTCGCAAAACAGAAACGGCGGGGTAGCTCAGATGGTTAGAGCGCATGATTCATAATCATGAGGTCCCGGGTTCAATCCCCGGCCCCGCTACAAAGAGGCAACTTCCGGGTTGCCTTTTTTGCTTTTAAAAAACATTCACCTACACACCATGACCTACATCCTCATCACCTTGGCTCTTCTTGCCGGCTCCGTCGGAACCTGGTTCATCCTGCGTAACCAGAGTGCCGGATTGCTGAAGAATATCAGCGAGGCAAACGAAAGCCGTATCGACGAACTGAAAGCGCAGTACGAACAGAGAATCAGCGAACTCAAGGAGCAGCACATCCGCCAGACCGTCGAACTCAAGGAGCAGCACAGCCGCCAGACCGCCGAACTCAAGGAGCAGCACGCCGAGCAGATTGTCAACCTCCGAAAGCAACAGGACGAGCAACTGCAACAACAGTTGCAACTGGTGCGCGAACAGATGAACACGGCATCCGAGCGAATCCTCAAGGAACGTGCCGAGCAACTCTCGTCAACCAATCGCGAACAGCTCGCCGTCATCCTCAATCCTCTGCAGAACAACATCCAGCAGATGCGCGAAGCCGTGGAGAAGAGCGGAAAGGACAACATGACCACCATGGAGCGACTCGACGCCACCATCAAGCAGAGCATCGAGCAGAGTCGCGAGGTGGGCGAACGCGCTGACAAGCTGGCGCAGGCGCTTACTGGTGAGAACAAGACGCAGGGTAACTTCGGAGAACTCAGACTCAGGCAGATGCTCGAGGAGATGGGACTCGAGGAAGGTGTGCAGTTCGAAGAGCAAACCACCATGCGCGATGCCTCCGGCAATATCATCTACGACGAGGAGGACGGGCACCGAATGATTCCCGACGTCATTCTACACTTCCCCGACAAGCGCGACATCATCATCGACTCGAAGATGTCATTCACGGCATTCGAGCGCTATCACAACTCCGACAGCGAGGAGGACAGGCGCATTGCGCTTCAACAGCACATACTTAGCATGCGCAACCACGTAAACGAACTTGCAAAAAAGAACTATTCCAAATACATCAAGGAGGGCCACGGCAAACTGGACTTCGTACTCATGTACGTATTCTCTGAGTCTGCTCTGCAACTGGCGCTCTCCAACGACGCCACCCTCTGGAAAGAGGCATACAACAAGGGCGTCATCATCTCGGGCAGTCAGAACCTCTACGTCCTTCTCCGTGTTCTCGAAATGACATGGAAACAGGTGAGTCAGGTCGAGAACCAACAGAAGATAATGGACTGCGCCGACGCAATAGTTAACCGTGTCCAGATTTTTGTAGAGAGGTTCGACACTGCACGCCAGCAACTCATCAAGACCCAGCAGGCATTCGACGCCATCGACGTCATCACTGCCGACAAGGGCACAAGCATCGTCACCTCGGCTAAGCAACTAATCAGGATGGGTGCCAAGGAGAACACCAAGCGCAAGAAACTCCTCACCGACATAAAAGAACTATCCGAAGAGGAATAAACCAGTTTACACGTAGACTACCACATCTTCCTCCGTCTCTTCACAAATCATTATACAAAAAAGTTATTATCTTTGTAAAAAGAATCATTTACAACACACGCCATGAAAAAAATCCTTTCTCTGATATGTGCACTTACATGTGCTGCAACATCTGTATTCTCTCAGCGCAGCGAACAACAGCTCACCGACGGATGGACATTCCACAAGGGGGACATCGACGGTGCCGAAGCAACTGAGTTTGACGATAGCCGTTGGGAGAAGATATCAATACCCCACGATTGGGCCATCTTCGGTCCGTTTGACATGAAGAACGACCTGCAGAAGGTTGCCGTGAAACAGAACGGGGAGAGCGTTGCCACTCTGAAGACGGGACGCTCGGGTGGTCTGCCATGGGCAGGGGCTGGATGGTACAGAAGGGTCGTCAAACATGGCGAACTGAACCTGAGCCACGAAAGCGACAGGGTGACTCTGCTGTTTGACGGTGCCATGAGCGAGGCGCACGTGTACGTTAACGGCAAGGAGGCTATCTTCTGGCCATACGGATACAACGCCTTCCACGTTGACATAAAGGACCTGCTCTACACCGACGGAAGAGACAACATCGTAGCAGTGCGCCTGGAGAACCGAGAGCAAAGCCACCGATGGTACCCCGGTGCCGGACTCTACCGCAATGTTCACCTCATCACTACCAACGAGACGCACATCCCTGTCTGGGGAACTCAGATTAGCACGCCACACGTAGAGAAGGCATTTGCAAGTGTCTCGCTCAGGGGACTGGTGGAGAATGCCAAAGGCAAGAATGTGAAGGTTGTGACTGACATCGTGTCGGACAGGGGAAATGTGGTAGCAACCAAGACAACCAACCTTGCCAGCGCAACACCCATACCCCACCTCACCAAGGGTCAAAACATCGCCTTCCAGCAGAATTTCACGATAGAGAATCCGTTGCTGTGGTCGCCCGAGAGTCCGCATCTCTACAGGGCAGTGAGCAAGGTGTTGTGCGACGACTCGGTGGTGGACGAGTACACCACCCCGCTCGGCATCCGCCATCTGGAGATAATTCCCGAGAAGGGCATGTTCCTTAACGGGGAAAAGATAAAGTTCCAGGGCGTGTGTCTGCACCACGACCTCGGTGCCTTAGGAGCCGCCATCAACAAGAGCGCCATTCGCCACCAACTGAACATGCTCAAGAATATGGGATGCAACGCCATACGCACCAGCCACAACATGCCGACACCGGAACTTGTGGAACTGTGCGACGAGATGGGACTGATGATGATGGTAGAGCCGTTCGACGAGTGGGACGTGGCAAAATGCAAGAACGGATACCACCGATTCTGGAACGAATGGGCAGAGAAGGACATGGTGAACATGGTGCGCCACTACAGGAACAACCCAAGCGTGGTGATGTGGAGCATCGGCAACGAGGTTCCCACCCAAGGCAGGAAGGACGGCTACAAGATGGTGGATTTCTTGCAGGGAATATGCCACAGGGAAGACCCCACACGCCCGGTGACATGCGGCATGGACCAGGTGTGGAATGTGCTTCACAACGGATTCGCAGCCGAGCTTGACGTTGCCGGCTTCAACTACCGCACTCAGTTCTACCACGAGGCACACGAGAATCTGCCACAAGGCATAGTGCTCGGTTCGGAGACTGCCAGCACGGTGTCGTCGAGAGGCACCTACATGTTCCCCGTCAAACTCGGCAAGGGTGTCATCCACCCCAACAACCAGAGCAACGGATATGACGTGGAGGCGTGCTCGTGGAGCAACGTGCCCGACGAGGACTTCGCGCTTGCCGACGACAACGAATGGGAGATAGGGCAGTTCGTATGGACCGGCTATGACTACCTCGGTGAACCCTCGCCCTACGACACCAACGCTTGGCCAAGCCACTCGAGCGTGTTCGGCATCATCGACCTTGCCTCGCTGCCAAAAGACAGATACTACCTGTACCGCTCGCAGTGGAACAAGAAGGAGCACACGCTGCACATCCTGCCTCACTGGACATGGCAGGGTCGCGAGGGCGAGGTGACTCCGGTATTCGTATACACCGACTATCCCGAAGCAGAACTCTTCGTCAACGGCAAGAGCCAGGGACGCCAGAAGAAGATGTCGAAGAGCGAGGCTGAAGCCCTGAAAGGCAAGGACGAGTTCTGGCTGCAGCGCAGATACCGACTGATGTGGAACAACGTGAAGTATGAGCCGGGCGAGGTAAAGGTGGTGGCATACGACGCCAACGGAGCAAAGGCAGAGGAGAAGACCATAAGGACGGCTGGAAAGCCTCACCACATAGAGTTGACACGCGCGTCGCAGGACCTGGCTGGCAACTCAAGGGACGAACTGACATATATAACGGTGAGCGTTGTTGACGCAGAAGGAAACCTCTGTCCCAATGCCGGCAACCTGATAAGTTTCAGCGTGAAGGGTGAAGGGAAGTTCCGCGCTGCCTCGAACGGTGACGCAACGAATCTCGACCTGTTCCATCTGCCTCAGCATCACGCCTTTGCGGGTCAGTGCACACTCATTATACAGGGCACCGGCAAAACGGGCACGGCAATCGTGGAGGCAAAGACAAAAGGACTCAAGAGCGGCAAACTGACACTGCAGCAGATGTAAGATGAAGGCTGACGCTGAGGACTACGAGAAGTGGCAGGTACCCAATGCTCCGCTGTGCGAGATGAAATGCTCGCCGTGCCAGACTCACTTTGCACTGTGGAGCCCAAGGGCACGGTCGGTTGTCGTGAACCTCTACGAGCATGGCATGGGCGGGGAGAAGGTTTTCATAAACATCCTGCACACTGCCAACAGCTGGCAGACTCCCATCCTGCACACCGACAACAGCCGGCAGACTCCCATCCTGCTCCACAAGAGAAGCAACGGAATGTTCAGCGCTGTTGTCAACGCCGACCTGAGAGGCATGTTCTACACCTTCACGGTGACTGACGAGAACGGATACGAACTGGAGGAGACTCCCGGGATATCTGCCAGAGCTGTAGGTGCCAACGGACTGCGCGCACAAGTGCTCGACATGGCAACGACCAATCCCGACGGATGGGAATATGACGAACGTCCATCGACGGGACCCGACATCCAAGCCGCCGCCATCATCTATGAGATGCACCACCGCGACTTCTCTGCCGGCAAGGACTCGGGAATAAGGAACAAAGGAAAATACCTCGCCCTGACCGAAACAGGCACACACAACAGCGAGGGACTTGCCACGGGAATAGACCATCTCAAGGAGTTGGGGATTACTCACGTCCATCTTCTGCCCAGTTACGACTTCGGAAGCATTGACGAAACCAACACCGACAACCCACAATACAACTGGGGCTACGACCCTGTCAACTACAACGTGCCAGAGGGTTCCTATTCAACGAACCCCCACGAACCAACCACGCGCATACGCGAGTTCAAGCAGATGGTCATGGCTCTGCACCAGGCTGGCATACGAGTTGTTATGGACGTTGTCTACAACCACGTCTACGACCTGCAGAGGAGCAACTTCCAGCGAACGGCTCCAGGATACTTCTTCAGGTGGAACAAGGACGGAACACCATCAAACGCCAGCGGCTGTGGCAGCGAGACTGCCAGCGAGCGACCCATGATGCGCAAGTTCATGGTGGAGAGCGTGAGATACTGGGCAGAGGAATACCACATCGACGGATTCCGATTCGACCTTATGGGCATTCACGACATCGACACGATGAATTCCATTCGCCGGGCACTTGACGAGATAGACCCTACCATACTGATATATGGCGAAGGATGGACTGCAGACAAACCAGCATTGGAGTACAACCGGCTTGCCCTCAAGACTAACATTGCGAAGATGCCACGCATAGCCGCCTTTTGCGACGAGATGCGAGACGCACTGCGAGGGCCATGGGACACAGACAAGAAAGGAGCATTCCTGACTGGCAGAGCCGGGCACGAAGAGAGCATCCGCTTCGGTCTGTGCGGTGCATGCCGAAACGAAGAGGTCGATATGCAAAAAGTAAACTACAGCCAACAGCCGTGGGCAATCCTCCCCCAACAGATGATAAGTTATGTAAGTTGCCACGACGACCTCTGCCTTACTGACAGGCTAATGCTGACAACAGCCACAAGAAGGAAGAACCAGATGGAGAAGGAGAAAGAATGGAAGCGTCTGCACAAACTGGCATACACAGCCGTTCTTACCAGCAAAGGAATACCCCTCATCTGGTGTGGCGACGAGATGATGCGCAACAGGCACGGCATACGCAACTGCTACAACCAGCCCGACAGCATAAACGCCATACCATGGAGCCTGAAAACAAAGAATCGTGAAGTTTTCGACTACATAAAGAATCTAATACAACTGCGAAAAAAATACAAGTGGTACGACTGCGAGATTCATTTTCCTGCCACCAACAAGAGCAACGTCATTGCCTGCCATTTCACGAGCAGTGACTCGCAGAGCATCGTCGTGCTGAACAGCAACAAAAGCAGCATTACCCAGGTTCTCCCTGCAGGAAGATGGATCATTGCCTTATCAAGTTCTGGTAAACCTGCCATCAGTGACAATACAATTATCGTTCCTCTGCAAAGTGCAGTCGTCCTGGAGAGACTTTGCTAAAGAAATGTGCAAAAAAGAATAAGAATCGCCCATGACGAGCGATTCTTATTTTTTTGCTATCAGAACATTTTGAACGCCTCACAGAGAGTAGGCGTATTAAAATCACAGATTTACACCAAGTGGCGGATGATGCTCTCACGATCGCCTGGCAAGTAGTCGATGACAGGAATCTCGATCATAGTGTAGGCACCTGGCTGCTGCTTCATTGAGGCACGAGCCGCATTTACCAGAACCTGAGCTGTAAGAGCAGGATTGTTTATCTTCATGTTGAACTCGAACAACTGGTTGTGGGTCTTACCACTGACACCCTTGCGAACAAGGTTCACGCCATGGCCAACATCATTGAGTGCATCGACACTCTCTACCTGGAACACGTGAGTCTCGTCGCTTGCGAAATATGGGTCTGCCTTGATTGCCTTTGTAACCTCGTCAAGACTTGCACCCTCCTCGAGTTCTACATAAACCATACGACGATGTATACCCTCGCCTACTGGTATGGTCATGCTCAATGCATCCTTTACACCTGCCTTAGAGCGCACGCAAACGCTGTGACCCATAGAACGGCCCGGACCGAAATTTGTATATGTGATACCCTTTGGTGCGAGACTCTCCATCAAGGTGCGAACAACGCTGTCAGAGCCTGGATCCCAACCAGCACTGATGATGCTGACTGCGCCATTCTCCTTTGCTGCCTTGTCCAACGAGCGACGGAGGTCTACAATCTGACCGTGAATGTCGAAACTGTCTACTGTGTTGATACCCATAGCAAGACACTTTAGAGCATGCTCCTCGACGCTGCGTGTTGGGGCAGAAAGAATGGCAACGTCCACCTTGCCAAGTTCCTTGATGTCCTTAACAACTGCATAGTCTGCAAGTTCTGCTGGCTTGTTGGCGTCACCATTACGACGTACTACACCAGCAATCTCCATATCGGGCGCTGCCTGCAAAGCCTGCAGAGTATACTGTCCGATGTTTCCATAGCCTACAATGGCCACACGAATCTTTTCCATAAATATCCTTGATTTTTTAGTTGGTTGTTACAAATTGTCATCTTGCAAATGCAAAGTTACACATTTTCTCTCACACAACCTATCATTTCGTTAGTTTTATTTGATTTTTAACGTATTTTTGTCAATTAACAAACAGAAAATGGATGTTTTCTCGAAAAACAAAGCGACAGCGGGCAACCAAATGGTTACTCACTGTCGCTTTCGTTATACCTTGTAATATTATATGCAAGTTTGTACCTGCACACTCTTGAGGAGTAAACTATATCACTTCCATTCGGGCACTCCAGAACCAGCCCTGTAGACAGCAGTAAGGTAGATGCGGAAAAGCAAGGTGCTGTAAGCCGGAATGTCGGAATTAGAGGTGCTGCCGCCATAGGCAAGTGCCTGTGGTATGTAAACATCCCACACGTCGCCCGGAACCATATACTGGAGAGCGGTGCTGAATCCCTCAACCGTTCCGCTTACCTTCAGCATGGTAGGCGCAGCAATGGCAGCATCATAGTTGCCGTAGAAGGTCTGGCTGAACACTTTCTGGCTTGTGGCAATCGCTCCATTGTCGTCCATATACTCAGCCGGCATAAGGAAACCCCTGTAACTGAGGCGGACGGTGTCGGCATAGAGAGGGGACAGCGTATTCTCGCTGCGCACACCAGACTCACGCACACGGACGCATATTGAATCCATGACGTTGCCAGAGTTGAACGACTGAGAGCGCAGCAGACTCTTGAACATACGCCACTCGCAATGGCTCTCCCAGTCTTCGCCGTACTTTGCCTTTGCCTCGGCAATGGCACTGCGTGCGGAATCGGCCTTCTGCATATACCATGCCTCGTTGCGAGCCGCCCAGTTGTAATAGGGGTCGTAACCAGCCTCGTCTTCTGCACAGGAGCCAAGCACGACACATGCCAGCACTGCGATGCAGGCGCTCATCTTGACCAATGACGCCGACACCACAGTCACTCCATGCGACATTCTGCCGTAAATCTTCTTAACTGTTGTCATCTATAATTCTGATAATATACAGGATTCTCTATTGAGAATATTCTTCAAAAGGGTTAAAGACGATTCCCCTAAAGTATTAGAGGAGGTTCTTCAATAGGCTTGTGATGCTGACCTTATCCTCGATGATGCCGCGAAGCTCGCTGATAGCAACACGACGCTGCTCCATAGTGTCGCGGTCTCGAAGAGTAACGGTATTGTCAACGAGAGTCTGCTGGTCTACGGTTACGCAGTAAGGACAACCGATGGCGTCCATACGACGGTAGCGCTTGCCAATCTGGTCCTTCTCCTCGTACTTGCAGTTGAAGTGGAAACGAAGATCGTTTATAATCTCCTGTGCCTTCTCGGGCATGCCATCCTTCTTGGTCAATGGGAACACAGCGAGCTTGACTGGAGCCAGGGCTGCAGGCAGATGGAGCACTGTACGTGTCTGTCCGTCTGGCAACTGCTGCTCTTCGTAACTGTGGCACATGATAGAGAGGAACATACGGTCAACACCGATTGATGTCTCGATAACGTATGGAGTGTAGCTCTCGTTTGTCTCTGGATCGAAGTATTCAATCTTCTTGCCGCTATACTTTGCATGCTGACCAAGGTCGAAGTTGGTACGGCTGTGGATACCCTCAACCTCCTTGAAGCCGAATGGCATGTGGAACTCGATGTCGGTAGCAGCGTTAGCGTAGTGAGCCAGCTTGTCGTGGTCGTGGAAACGGTAGTTCTCAGCACCGAAGCCAAGGTTCTGATGCCACCTCATACGCGTCTCCTTCCACTTTGCAAACCAATCGAGCTCGGTACCTGGCTTGATGAAGAACTGCATCTCCATCTGTTCGAACTCACGCATACGGAAGATGAACTGACGGGCAACAATCTCGTTACGGAATGCCTTACCAATCTGTGCGATACCGAAAGGAAGTTTCATGCGTCCTGTCTTCTGTACGTTGAGATAGTTCACGAAGATACCCTGAGCTGTCTCGGGACGGAGGTAGATTGTGCTTGCACCTTCTGCTGCCGCACCCATCTCTGTCTTGAACATAAGGTTGAACTGACGTACGTCGGTCCAGTTGCGGGTACCACTGATAGGACATACAATCTCCTCGTCGAGGATAATCTGCTTCATGCCTTCAAGGTCGATACCACCCTCAGCGTTCATAACCTCCTGGAAACGCTTGTGCAGTGCATCACGCTTCTCTACCAGCTCGAGCACCTTTGGACTGGTTGCACGATACTGCTCCTCGTTGAACTGGTCCTTGAAACGCTTTGCAGCCTTCTCGACCTCCTTCTCAATCTTGTCGTCGTACTTTGCAATCTGGTCCTCGATGAGAACATCGGCACGATAGCGCTTCTTGCTGTCACGGTTGTCGATGAGGGGGTCGTTGAATGCATCAACGTGTCCACTTGCCTTCCATGTTGTTGGGTGCATGAAGATGGCAGCGTCGATACCGACGATATTCTCGTGCAGCAGCACCATGCTCTGCCACCAGTACTGCTTGATGTTGTTCTTCAGCTCAACACCATTCTGACCGTAGTCATAGACAGCGCCGAGACCATCATATATATCACTTGAAGGAAACACAAAACCGTACTCTTTGCAGTGCGATACAATCTTCTTAAAAACTTCTTCTTGTTGTGCCATTGTATTTTATTTCTTTTAATACCTTATTATATTATATATAGAGCGCACAAAGTTACGAATAAGTGAGTGAAGATCAAAATTTATTGAAGAAAAAGACGTTA
>CAMAFX010000051.1 GCA_945833925.1 uncultured Prevotellaceae bacterium | reverse complement strand
GGTTGAATTTTGATTAGCGCTTGCAGTTCTTCTATAATATTGTTTATTGTGATCTTCTGGCTTGTTGTCAGAACATTCTCAGTGTCTGTTAGAAGATTTATGTTGGAATTTTCTGTCAGTAGACTTGCAGTCTTAAGTTGGCTTCGCATCATCAATGCAAGTGTGTTCGTAGAGTCTGTCTTTAGAATGTTTTCAATGTCAGTCAATCCTGTTTCGAAGTCTCTGATAATGTAACTGTTAAGAGCTCTTCTGAATAGTTCGTTATTATCTGTTTCTTTATTCTCTTTGATTGAGTTCTCAATCTTCTCGGTGCCGATTGCTATTTCATTGAATATACCTTTCAACATCTGTTCAGAAGCATTTGCCTCCATATTTGTTAGGTAAACAGTGTGTTTGGTAATGCCTTTATTATTCATAGCATAAACCTCATCAAGAAATGGCATATAGTGGTTTTGCTGGTTGTTGCTCTTGAAATATGTGAGAACAAACAATGGTCTGAGTTGGAGGGTTGTTTGTCTGTTCTGTACCCTACCCCTGAACTCAGATTCATATTTCTCCAACTGTTCAGTTTCCTCTTCTTCAACCAGTTTGGTGTAATCGTATATGTTGTTATTGTTCTTTTTACGTGTCTTCTTACTATTGCTCTTCTTGCTGTATCTGTATTCTATTCTTGCTTTAAGTACTTTAAATTCATCTAATTCTGCTCCTTTGATGTCTCCCAGTTTTCTGCGCATTGAAGCACGAATAGAATATCCGTCCCAAAATTCAGGATATTCCTTCAGTATTATATTGATGTCGTGTATCGCATCCTTATACCTGCCTACATTGTTCAAGAGAAGAACTCTATTATATAGAGCGATATAGTTGTCTGGTTCTTTGTCCAATACAAAGTTAAAGTCTTCTATGGCATTATTGTCGTCACCAACCTGAGAACGCAATAGTCCTCTGTTAAAGTGACCAACATAATTGTTCGGGTTTATCTCGAGTGCGGCGTCATAGTCACTCATTGCCCCTCTGAGGTTGTCCTGATTGTATCGCACCAATGCTCGGTTGATGTACAGGTCAGTATTTCGAGGCATCTGTACTATTGCTTTGTCAAGCATTGTTTCTCCATCCTTGTAGTTGCCACGCTTGACGTGCAACATAGCCTTCATACTAAGTGCCGGACCGCAGAATGCATTTATGTCTAATGCTCGGTCAATCCAGTCCTCTGCATTGACGGTGTCTTTCTGTGAGAATTTTACCTGTGCCTTCATTGTACAGTTCTCGCTCGACTTGGGCCATCGTCTTATCATAATGTCAAGGCACGAGTCTGCCCGATTGTATTCTTCAAGATGCATCTGGCACAAAACCATATTATGCCATGAACTCTCATCCATCGGATTTATGTTGATAGCATTCTGGTAGTCTTGCTCAGCAGTGTCAAAATGCTTCTGGTTTATTCGGCACAAGCCTCTGAGAACATAATAGTTGGGGGCATATGGATTGCGGAATATGGCGTTAGTGCAGTCAAGATCTGCTCCTACATAGTCGTCAAGATAGAACTTTGCCAAACCTCTGTAGAAATATGGTTCTGCAATGTTTGGTTTGGCATTGATTACCATATTGAAACGCTGTATACTTAAAACGTAATCCTCATAGTACAATGCGTTCCTGCCCATCTGCATTATTCGTTCGGTGTTGAGCTGAGCGTTAGTTTTTCCCCAAATGAGAAGAAAAGATAGTACTATGAGGATTCTTAGCCTTTGCATACGAAAGTATGTACTGTATTTCTGTCTGCCTGGAAACTTCTACGTTTTTTCGAGGCAATACAGAAGAACACATATTATATATAAGGTATTATATATAAGGTAATGATTATGCCAACCGTAATCATTTCCTTACTTTTACTTTATAGTTACAACTGAAGTTGCCTTTTAGTAATGAATTGAGTTTTCCTTTAATCATCTGCTTTCGGATACCCATTATGTGGTCGGTAAATACCTTTCCGTCGAGATGGTCAAACTCATGCTGCATTACACGTGCCAGGTAACCACCCACCCACTCGTCGTGCTCTACGAAGTTCTCGTCCATATATTGTACGCGAATACGTGTGGGTCTTGTTACTTTCTCGTGAAGTCCAGGGAGAGAAAGACATCCTTCTTCAGAAACATCTTTTTCAGTGTCATCGTATTCAACAATGTGAGCATTGATGAATGTGTGAATGTATCCCTTGTACTCTGGCATATCCTCGCTGAGAATATCAAGATTGATAACAACAAGACGAATGGCAAGTCCAATCTGGGGAGCTGCCAGACCGATACCCTCACTTCTGTCGAGTGTGTCGTACATGTTCTGTATCAACTCCTTAAGGTTAGGATATTCTGGTGTTATGTCTTCAGCCATCTTTCTAAGTACAGGCTGTCCTAATGTATAAATAGGTAATATCATATTTGTTTCAATTGTTATGTTGGTTTATATTGTCCTGAAATCACTTGACTCCATATAACTCTGTAATATAATGGTTGCACTTATCTCGTCTACCAAAGCTTTGTTTTGACGGGCTTTTTTATTTAGACCTGCATCAAGCATGGTCTTGTGAGCCATTACACTTGTAAATCGTTCATCGTAGAACGTGACCGGTATGTTGGGGAGTACTTTTTGTAGTTGACCAACAAATGACTTTACTCGTTGCAGATTCTCACTATCTCTTCCGTTTGTCTGCTTTGGATAGCCTACAATGAAACGTTCTACGTTTTCCTTGTTAGTGTATTCTATAAGGAATTTCATCAAGTCCTTGCTTAAAACTGTACACAAGCCACCTGGTACAATCTTAAGAGGGTCTGTAGTTGCTATTCCTGTTCGTTTGGCTCCATAATCAATAGCGAGTAGTCTTCCCATATATGTAATAATGTCACAGAATATTAAGGAGAATCTAAAATAAATGGAGTTAGCACGAGTGTACTAACTCCATCTATATTATATATCTTCAAATATTATTTAGCATACAACAACCAAGCATCTGGGTACTGGCTCTGCAATGTAGCACGGAATGAAGCTGCCTCCTCCTTTGTGTTGAAGCTTGCTGCAACTACACGATACCAGTCGTTACCGTTAACCTGTGCCTTTACAACAGTTGCTTTGAGTCCTGAGTTATTGAGTTTTGTCTGCAGTCCAACAGCATTAGCCTGAACACTGAAACTACCTACGACAACACCGAACTGGCTGAGTGTGTTGCCAGCTACGACAGTAACATTTTCTGTACGAACAGCCACGTTGCTATAGTCTACGGTTGGTGTAGTCTTAACAACAGTTGTTGTTGGCTGAGTAGTAACAGGGGTTGTTGGCTGAGTAGTAACAGGGGTTGTTGTAACAACAGTAGTTGGAGTTACAGGTGTTACCTCAACAGGTGTTGTCTGCTGAGTTGTGTACTGCTGTGTAGGCTCTGTGTATTCCTGAGCAGCAGCCTGCTGTGCCTTCTCATAAGCCTTCTTGTAAGCACTCTCGCTACTTTTGCATGAAGTAAATGCAAAAGCCAATGTAAGGGCAGCGCCCATAAATAAAGTTTTGTTCATGGATTATTTATTAAAATAATTATTTTCTACTGCAAAGATAATATTTTTTTATCATTATACAACGCATTGACTACAAAAAAAAAGTTAAAAACCTGCAATATGTTATTGTAGTAGCAGAATTTATATTATCTTTGCACATCATCTAACCTAAATACGTGTTTTATTATGAAGAGTGTTAATTTATTGGCAGCATTCCTTGGTGGTGCTATCATCGGAGCTGCAGCTGGTGTTTTGTTCGCTCCTGAAAAGGGTTCTGACTTGCGTGCTAAGATTATGGAGGCTTTACGTAAGCGTGGCATTCGTCTTAATCAGGCTGAAATGAATAACCTTGTAGACGAAATTGCTGAAGAATTGCAGAATAATGCAGAATAATTTCTTGTAATATGTCAAAGACCACTAATACCAGGAGTAGCATTGCGGAATTGATATCGGAGGCAAAGAACTACTATGGTTTGCAAAAAGACTTTCTTCGTTACTCCGTTGCAGAGCAACTGACGAAGCTACTGAGTGTTATTGCCATAACGCTGGTCCTGGTATTGGTTGGTCTTGTCATTCTTCTTTTTGCCGGAATGGCTATGGTTCATTGGATTGGCGCAGCAATTGGCAACATTGCCCTGTGCTATGCCGCATTTGCGTTATTTCTTATTTTACTTCTTCTTGTTTTCTATTTAAACCGTCGAAGACTGGTGATTTTGCCTCTGGCAAGACTTATGACAAGAATTTTTGTAAAGGATGATACAGCGAACGAAGACAATGAAACAGATAAATAACCAGTTTAATATATCCGATGAGTTGGAGTGGTTGACCTACAACCGCAAGACAACTCATGAAAAGATTGTCACGAGTCAGAAAAAGATGAAGGCGACCTATCAATCACTGGTGCACGGTGATTCGATGCCAGCCAACAAATTGGGAAAAGCTATTTATTTCCTTGACAAAGGCGCAACTGTTATACAGGGCTTGCGTGCAGGTTACAAAGTTGCAGAGTTACTGACGGCCGTTCTGGCTTTTAAAAGAATCTTCAAGAGATAATCGCTTCGGCGATTATTTTTTTTTGTTAGTGCATAAAAAACAAAGCCTCTTTCGGGAGGCTTTGTTTTTTATGGTTCAGTTGTTAGTAAAGGTCTGGCAATTCTTTTGCTTTCTCCTTCTCACCAAGGTTGTTGTAGATTACTTTCAACTCACTTGCCCAACGGTCGGGATTGTCGGGGGTAAGTTCACGAACCTTCTCAAAATATGGAGCTGCCTTACGCAGATAACTCTTGACCTTTGTCTCACTCTCCTTGTCTGCTGCTGCCTGGGTTGCATACTTCTTGTCTGCAATGGCACGTCCGTTGTCCAGACCGATCTGATACAGACAGAAACCGCACTGGTAGTTGCCGTCTATGTAGTTCGGATCAATCTCTATGCACTTCTGGTAGTATGGCAAAGCAGATGCGTAGTCTCTGCTCTCAAGGAATGAATAACCCTTACCGTAGTTGGCCATCTTGCTGTTAGGATTAACTGCGAGTATTTCATCTGCAAATGCAGCAATGGCCTTGCCACCCTTCTTGCTGTAGAATGAAAGTAGGTTCTGGATCATGATTTCCGAATCGGAAGAAGATGGGTCTTGCTTAATCTTGTCCTTGCAAGCCTTCTCCCAGGCAAGTGTGTCACCCTTCAGGAGATAGGTCTGCAATTGTCTCTGCTCAACACCGATCTTTGCCTCCGGGTCATCAAATGACATGGCAAGCTCATAGTACTTGTCCATGATTGCAAAGTCTTTTGCCTCGAAAGCATACATATATATATAATATGCCATCTGGCCTACGCTTGGGTTCGGATCCTTGATTTCTGGCTCGTTTGCAACTTCAGGATATTTAGTTGCGAAGTTTGCATATACATCAAAAACCTCGGCCGCAGCAGGGAGATTCTTCTGCTGCAACTGGAACTGAATGCAGTATGCAAGGTATGTGTGTGCCTGCTTCACAAACTTCAGCCTTACCTGGGGAAGGATGTTCTTGTGTGTTTCATCCTTGGGATTGCCGTATTTAAGCTGGTAGTGGCATGCGTCACAGAACTGAGGAATCAGTTTGCACAGCTTAAGTGTGTCAAATGGTATTGTCTCCTGTGCCTTTGAAAGCTCCTTCATGATAAGCTGTACGAGCATGAAATCCTGAGCTCTGTAGCCGTCAAAGAATTTTTTCTCGCTGAGGTTGCCACTTGTCAATGCTTCGTAGATAGGAGTGTTGCCCTGCTCTGAGAGTGCTATCATCTCATCGGTAACCTGTGCTTGTTTTGCTTCTATCTTGTCGACGTTCTTCTCGGTAGATTTCCAGGTCTGGAACTCTGTCCACTTTGCCATGGCTTCATTGTAGCATTTCATGCCTTGGTTGTACTTATCATTGGCAATCTTCTCGGCAGCTTTCTTGGCTTCTTTTGCTGCTTTCTCTGCTGCCTTCTGAGCTGCTTTCTCCTCGGGAGTTTGTGCATACATGCTTACTGCTAACAATATAGCAGTGAATGATAAAACTAATTTCTTCATAATTATTTAGATATTAGGTTAATTATCTAATTTGTTCTCTCTCCGCTTTATTCCTGTGCTGGAGTCTCGCCGGTTATAGTCTCTGGGTTCTCCGGAAGGTCATTTCCCTCGACGCCTTCCTCGTTCTCGTCGTCCTGGCGAGGAACAACACACACGTTACTTATAACATCATTGCGCTTTGTCAGCTCAATCAACTTGACACCCTGAGCCACACGGCCTGTCTGTCTGATGGTATCAACATGCATTCTTATGGTTACACCGCTCTTGTTGATAATCATAAGGTCGCAGTTGTCGTCAACGGCACGAATAGTGATGAGTCCGCCCGTCTTGTCGGTAATGTCTATGGTCTTGACTCCCTTTGCACGACGACTTGTCTTGCGATAAATGTCGTTGCCGTCGGTGTCTACCAATACACTGCGCTTACCATATCCCTTTTCGCTGATAACCACGATGCTATCCTCGAGTGGATTGTTCACCGTTACCATTCCCACAACATTATCGTCCGGACCGTCAAGTATCATACTCTGAACACCAGTAGCATTACGTCCCATTGGACGAACATCTGACTCGTGGAAACGTATGGCACGTCCGTTCTTGTTTGCAATAACGATTTCATCGTCACCATTAGTCAGTTGAACGCTGAGAAGGCGGTCGTTGTCGTTGATGTTGAGCGCAATGACACCATTTGCTCGTGGACGTGAATATTCTGACAGGCATGTCTTCTTGATTACGCCACGTTCCGTACAGAAGAATACGTAGTGGTTGGCGCAGAATTCAGCATCGCTGAGTTTGCGGATGCAGAGGCATGCTTCAATCTTGTCATCGCTGTCAAGCTGTAGCATGTTCTGGATGGCACGACCCTTGTTGTTCTTGTTTCCTTCAGGCAATTCATATACCTTGAGCCAGTAGCAACGGCCTTTCTGTGTGAAGAACATCATGGTGTTATGCATTGTTGCCATGTACATGTTCTCAAGGAAGTCGCCGTCGCGTGTGCTGCTGCCCTTGCTTCCTACTCCACCGCGTGTCTGTGCCCGGAATTCAGATAGTGGAGTACGCTTAATATAGCCAAGGTGAGAAATTGTTACCACTACTTCATCGTCAGCATAGAAGTCTTCTGCGTTGAACTCTTCTGCACTTGGCATAATTGTTGTCATACGCTCAGTGGCAAACTGGTCCTTAACTTCAATAAGCTCGTCCTTCATTACCTTACGGCACAACTCGTCGTTGCTAAGGATCTCATTATAGTATTTAATCCTTTCCTGCAACTCGTTGTACTCGTTGTGAAGATCTTCCTGGCGCAGACCTGTCAATTGACCGAGACGCATGTCTACGATTGCCTTGCTTTGTAGTTCGTCAAGGTCGAATCTCTTCTCCAGGTTGGTCTGGGCCTCAGCGGGTGTCTTGCTACCTTTTATTATTTGTACTACTTCGTCTATATTGTCACTCGCAATGATAAGACCTTCCAGAATGTGTGCTCGCTCCTCTGCCTTCTTTAAATCGAACTTGGTACGACGTATTACCACATCATGGCGGTGCTCGCAGAAGTTGTAAATACAGTCGCGCAGTGTCAGCAGTTTGGGTCTTCCCTTTACAAGTGCAATACTGTTGACGCTGAAGCTGGTCTGCAATGGTGTCATCTTAAACAACTTGTTCATTACGACACGACTGTTTGCATCGCGCTTAACGTCAATCACAATTCTCATACCGTCACGGTCGCTCTCGTCGTTGATATTGCTGATGCCTTCAAGCTTGCCTTCTTTGCAAAGTTCAGCAATATACTTTATAAGTTCTGCCTTGTTGACACCGTAAGGTATTTCCGTGAATACAATTGTATCGTGCTGGTCGTTCGACTCAATGTCGCCCTTGGCACGCATAATGACACGTCCGCGACCTGTCTCGTATGCGTCCTTGATGCCTTGTGTTCCCATAATGAAACCACCTGTTGGGAAGTCAGGGCCCTTGATCCATTCCATCAAAGACAGACTGTCAAGTTCGGGATTGTCGATGAATGCCACACAAGCATCAATGACTTCACCCAAATTGTGTGTTGGGATGTTGGTTGCCATACCAACGGCTATACCAGTAGCTCCGTTCACGAGCAGGTTAGGAATTCGTGTAGGCATGACTGTAGGTTCTCTGAGGGTGTCATCGAAGTTGTTCATCATATCTACGGTATCCTTCTCCAGATCATCCATCATCGCTTCGCCCATCTGCGAGAGTCGAGCCTCGGTATAACGCATCGCTGCCGCTCCGTCACCATCGACAGAACCGAAGTTACCCTGACCGTCTACCAGTGTGCATCGCATGTTCCACTCCTGAGCAAGGCGCACTAAGGCTCCATAAACGGAACTGTCGCCGTGTGGATGATACTTACCGAGTACCTCACCAACAATACGGGCACATTTCTTATAAGGTTTGTTGTGGGTGTTGCCCAGTTCCTTCATTCCAAATAGAATACGGCGGTGAACTGGCTTAAAACCGTCTCTGACATCGGGAAGTGCACGCGCTACAATAACACTCATCGAGTAGTCAATGTAGCTCTTTCGCATTTCGCTTTCGATGTCGACTTTGATAATTCTGTCTTCTGCGTCTAGCATCTTTTATTGTTTTAAGTTATATTTTCGACTTGTACACCTTAAAAACGTTTACTACTAATTTGCTCTTCGAATAAATTGCCATTTTCTTGAAAAATCGCCGTAAAGGGCATTTCCTTTGATTCTGGCTCGTTTTGGTGCTTTCTTTTTATGTGTACAAAGATAGGACAAAAATGTTGAATTATAAAATTTTTAAGTCAAAAAAAACGATATGTTACATTTTGGCATTATATTTGCAAATATTTTGGTGCAAGAGTTCCTTTGTGTGAAGGATTTATTAAGAATAAAATAAGATAAATATATGATGACAATAAAGTTTTCGGCTCAAATGTCGCAAATCCTCAGTTTAAGTAGAAATGAGGCTTTGCGAATGCGACATGAGAGTGTGAGTCCTATACACATTATGCTATGCATAATGAAAGAGCCGACATGTAAAGCTTTTGAGATTGTTAATCATTTGTGTGATAATGGTGTGGCACTCCGCAGGGCGTTCGAGAATGTAGCCCAAAACATGTCTGCCAATGTGTCATTGCATCCTGATGATTTGATTCTTGATGCGAAAACATCCAAAATACTTAAACTGTGTGTTCTTGAGGCAAAGAATCTGAAGAGTGAGGTTATAGACACTGAACATCTTCTCCTTGCCATACTTCATGAAAATAATAATGAGGTTTGCCAGATTTTGAAGGATAATTCCATTACATACGAGGGGGTTGAGTCTATGCTCAAACCTTTGGAAGAAACAATTGACGGGTTTGGTTTTTCAGAAGTAGACGACGAGGAACAAGGCTCGCCGGCCAGTTCAAAGATTGACACCAAACCCCATAAGCCAACTGCTACGCCAGCACTTGATAATTTTGGGGTTGACCTAACGAAGAAGGCTGCCGAGGGAAAGATTGATCCTGTTGTCGGACGTGACAAAGAGATAGAACGTGTCGTTCAAATTCTTTGTAGACGCAAGAAGAACAATCCCGTCTTAATAGGACAGCCTGGTGTTGGTAAAAGTGCTATTGTAGATGGATTGGCTCAACGAATTGTCAATCACGAAATTAATCGTGCCTTGTGGAACAAGCGAATTGTGTCGTTGGATCTTGGAAGCGTAGTCGCTGGCACAAAGTACAGAGGACAATTTGAAGAGCGTATAAGAGCCATTATTACGGAGTTGCAGAAGAACCCCGACATAATAGTATTTATTGATGAAATCCATACCATTGTCGGTGCTGGTTCTGCTCCGGGAACGATGGACGCTGCAAATATGTTGAAACCGGCACTGGCACGTGGCGAAGTGCAGTGTGTTGGTGCAACAACACTTGATGAGTTTAGAAAATCCATTGAAAAAGACGGTGCTCTTGACCGACGTTTTCAGAAAGTCATCGTAGAGCCGACAAATGCGGAGGAAACCTTACAGATACTTCTCAATTTGAAGGGTAAGTACGAGGACCACCACGGAGTGTCCTATACTGACGATGCTTTGCAGGCATGTATTAAACTTACAGAAAGATACGTTACGGATCGTTGCTTCCCAGATAAGGCATTGGATGCACTCGACGAAGCAGGAGCACGAGTTGGAATAAAAGAACTTCCTGTCAGCGACGAATTGCTTGAGCAAGAGGAATTGGTTTCCAAACTTACTGAGAAGAAGAATAAGGCTGTCAATGACCAGAACTTTGAGTTGGCTGCAAGTTATCGCGACAAATTGAAGGAAGAAGAGGAGAAACTGACAAATTTGCAGAATGATGAGTTGGTTCGCCAGAAGAAGGAAAAACGTGTAGTAGATGCTCAAGAGATAGCACACGCTGTTGCAATGATGACAGGAATTCCTGTTCAGCGCATCAGTATGGAGGAGAATCAACAATTACGCAAGTTGGCAGAAACGCTCAGTTCGGTTGTTGTTGGTCAGGATGATGCTATCAAGCAGATTGCGAAGGCAATACAGCGCAGTCGTGTTGGACTTAAAGATCCTAAGAAGCCGATTGGTACGTTTATGTTTGTCGGTCCGACAGGTGTCGGTAAGACATATCTTGCAAAGAAACTTGCAGAAGAAATGTTCGGCAGTGAGGACGCTCTTATTCGCATAGATATGAGTGAATATATGGAGAAGCACAATGTAAGCAGAATGGTTGGTGCGCCTCCAGGATATGTCGGATATGATGAAGGTGGTCAGTTGACCGAACGAGTCAGAAGAAAGCCCTACTCTATTGTCCTCTTGGATGAGATAGAGAAAGCTCATCAGGATGTTTTCAATATCCTGTTACAGTTGACAGATGAAGGACGCCTGACTGACGGTAATGGTACAACCGTTGATTTCAGGAACACTATAGTCATAATGACATCAAATTGTGGAACTCGTCAATTGAAGGAGTTCGGTCATGGCGTAGGATTCAACGTCCAGGGAGATGTAACAAAAGACAGAGAATTTAGTCGCTCAGTCATCAAGAAGGCAATACAGAAGCAGTTTGCTCCTGAGTTTCTCAACCGTTTGGATGATATCGTCTTTTTTGACCAACTCGATTCTGAGTCTATAAGAAGGATTGTAGATATTGAACTTCGTCCTCTCAAACATCGTGTATTTGATATGGGATATTCTCTCACATTGACAGATGACGCCAAGGATGTTCTCGGTCAGAAAGGTTACGACGCACAGTATGGTGCACGACCTTTGAAGAGAGCCATACAGACTCTTTTGGAGGATCCTATCTGCGAACTTGTTATGAGCGACGAAAAACCTGTGATAGGCTCTACCCTTTCTGTTCGAGGCAGTTCGCTTACTGCAGAATGCGAGACCGATAAGAACTCAAACAGCGACAATAGACTGATTATTGACGTTATAACAGAATAATTTAAACCAGCGCTTTGTAATTGTATGCTTATCTTCTTAAAAATGAGAATGTAAACAGTTATATAACGCACAAAAACATTATATCATGCAACAAGGTAACATTGGGGTTACGACAGAGAACATTTTCCCCGTTATCAAAAAGTTTCTCTACAGTGATCATGAGATCTTCCTTCGTGAAATTGTTAGTAATGCCGTTGATGCTACACAGAAGTTGAAGACACTTGCTGGCAAGGGTGATTTCAAAGGTGAGTTGGGAGACCTTAAAGTGAGTGTTTCGTTGGATACTGAGGCTGGTACAATCACGGTAAGTGATATGGGTATCGGTATGACAGCTGATGAAATAGACCGCTACATCAATCAGATTGCATTCAGTGGTGCAAACGATTTTCTCGATAAGTACAAAGAAGACGCAAACGCTATAATCGGTCATTTCGGTCTTGGTTTCTACTCTTCTTTCATGGTAAGCAAGAAGGTGGAGATTGTAACAAAGAGTTATCAGGGAACACCAGCCCAGAAGTGGTCTTGCGATGGTAGTCCCTCTTTCACACTTGAGGAGACAGAAAAGGAAGGTCGCGGTACAGATATAATAATGTATATCGACGACGACTGCAAGGAGTTCTGCGACAAGAACAAGTTGGAAGGTTTGCTGAAGAAATATTGCAACTTCCTGCCAGTGCCAGTTGTGTTTGGCAAGAAGCAGGAGTGGAAAGATGGAAAATATGTTGATACCGACGAGGACAATGTAATCAACAGCACAGATCCTATTTGGACTAAGAAGCCTTCTGAACTTAAAGATGAGGACTATAAGGATTTCTATCGTGCCCTCTACCCTATGCACGACGAGCCACTCTTCTGGATTCACCTCAATGTCGATTATCCATTCAACCTTACCGGTGTTCTTTATTTCCCAAAGATAAAGAACAGTCTGGATATGCAGCGCAACAAGATTCAGTTGTATTGCAATCAGGTATTCGTTACAGATAATGTGGAGAATATCGTTCCTGAGTTCCTCACCCTTCTTCATGGTGTGATCGACTCACCAGACATTCCCCTTAATGTTAGCCGTAGTTATCTGCAGAGCGACCAGAATGTGAAGAAGATTTCTTCATATATTACCAAAAAGGTAAGCGACCGTTTACAGAGTATCTTCAAGACAGATCGTCCTGAGTTTGAGAAGAAATGGGATGACATAAAGATCTTCATTCACTACGGTATGCTGTCACAGGAGGACTTCTACGACAAGGCATCCAAGTACTTCATGTTGAAGGATACAAACAGCAAGTACTATACTCTTGAAGAGTACCAGACCCTTGTTGCTGAGAATCAGAAGAACAAAGATGACCAGGTTGTTTATCTCTATGCAACAGACAAGGAGTCGCAGTATACATATATTCAGGCTGCTGAGGCAAAGGGATACAATGTACTTCTTCTTGACGGGCAACTTGACACCCCACTTGTTTCTATGCTCGAGCGCAAGTTGGAGAAGACCACATTCACACGTGTAGATGCTGATGTTATAGACCGTCTTATACAGAAGGAAGAGACTAAGCGCGACGTTATAGAGGCAGAGCGTGGTGACAATCTTTCGACCATCTTCCGCACACAGATGCCTAAGACAGACAAGACTGAATTCCATGTTGAGGTACAGCCATTGGGCGAAGATGCTCTCCCAGTCATGATAACCCAGAGTGAGTATATGCGTCGTATGAAGGAGATGAGCCGTATCCAGCCAGGTATGTCGTTCTATGGTGAGATGCCCGATATGTACACATTGGTTCTCAATAGCGACTCTCCACTTATCAAGTCGGTTCTTGAAGATAGCGAGAAGGAGACCGAAAGCGAGTTGAAGCCAATCGTTAGCGAGTTAAAGGGATTGAATGCTCGTCAGGCTGTTCTTCGCCAGGAACAGGACAAGAAGAAACCTGAAGAGATAACCCAGGCAGAGAAGGATGATCTGAAGGATTGCGGAGACAAGATAAAGGCAGAACAGGACAAGAAGCAGGCTGTACTTAGCAAGTACGGTGAAGGCAGTGAGCGCGTACATCAACTTATTGACCTTGCCCTTCTTCAGAATGGTATGCTTCGTGGCAAGGCATTGACAGATTTCGTTAAACGAAGTGTTCAAATGATTAAATAATGAAACACGGATTTCTTAAAACCGCATCGGCAATACCAGTTGTTAAGGTTGCTGATTGTCAGTATAATACTGACCAGATAAAACAACTGATTATCCAAGCAGAACAGAAAGGCATTGAGATAGTCTGTTTCCCCGAATTGTGTATTACTGGCTACACCTGCCAGGACCTGTTCGGTCAGCGTCAGTTGCTGGATGATGCCGAGATCTCTCTCATCTCGCTGATGGAGTTTACCCGTAATTACGATATAATTTGCATCGTAGGTCTTCCGTTGCCATATTGTGGCTCGCTTCTTAACTGTGCGGCAATATTGCAAAAGGGCAAGATTCTTGGTATCGTGCCTAAAACCTACCTGCCGAATTATAACGAGTTTTACGAGAAAAGATGGTTTACCAGTGCAGCCGACATACGTGAAGGTTCCATTTGGTGCTGCGGTCAACAGATTCCGTTAGTTCATAATCAACTTTTCCACACTCCAACATGCGTTTTCGGAGTTGAGATTTGCGAGGATGTATGGGCACCAAATCCACCAAGCACAACATTGTCGTTGTTGGGTGCTGATGTTATTTTCAACCTCAGTGCCAGCAATGACTGTGTAGGAAAGCACGATTATCTCAAGAACCTCATATCACAGCAGAGTGCTCGCTGCATAGCAGGATATGTGTATAGCGGTTGTGGTTTCGGGGAGAGTACTCAGGATGTTGTGTTCAGCGGAAAGGCTATGATTTATGAGAATGGCAGTCTGTTGGCAGAAGGTCTGCGACATCAGTTCGCCCAGCAACTTGTTGTAAGTGATATAGATGTTGATAGAATCCGTACAGAACGCCGAAACAACACTACTTTTGCTGCATGTGCGGCAACGGTGAAGGATTTGATTCCGCACATTGTTGACAGTGACATGATTATATCTCACGACCTTCCACTCGATAGAGTCATCGACCCGCATCCATTCGTTCCGAAGGGCAGCACGCTTGATGAAAGGTGTCAGGAGATATTTGACATCCAGGTTGAAGGTCTGGCAAAACGCATTGTTCATACCAATGCAGAGACCGTTACGCTTGGCATAAGCGGTGGTCTTGACAGCACCTTGGCACTGCTCGTCTGCGAGCGTACATTCAAGAAATTGGGACGTGACCTGCGTGGCATAGTCGGCATAACAATGCCCGGTTTCGGTACGACAGATAGGACGTACACGAATGCTGTAGAACTGATGAAGAATATGGGTATCACCATCCGTGAGATTGACATTCAGGATGCGTGCAAGATTCATTTCCGAGACTTAGGACATGACATCAACAAGCATGATGTAACTTATGAGAACGGTCAGGCTCGCGAAAGAACGCAAATCTTGATGGATGCGGCAAATCAGATGAATGGTTTTGTTGTTGGAACGGGTGATTTAAGCGAGTTGGCTCTTGGATGGGCAACCTATAACGGTGACCACATGTCAATGTATGGCGTGAACGTAAGTGTTCCAAAGACTCTTGTCAAGCACCTTGTTGCTTGGGTGGCAAACAATTATGCTGACGATTCTACGCGTTCCATTCTGCTTGACATCGTTGATACGCCAATTTCACCTGAGTTGATTCCGGCAGACGAGAACGGAGAGATTTCGCAAAAGACAGAGGATTTGGTCGGTCCATACGAGTTGCACGATTTCTTCCTCTACTACACACTTCGTTGGGGATTCCGTCCGGACAAGATTTACTATCTTGCACAAAAAGCATTCTCAAGAGACAATCTCGCATTTGAACATGGCATTTATGATGATGAAACAATACACAAATGGTTGCACACCTTCTTCCGTCGTTTCTTCGCCCAGCAGTTCAAGCGCAGTTGTCTTCCCGATGGTCCAAAGGTAGGTTCCTGCTCTTTGTCGCCTCGTGGCGATTGGCGAATGCCGAGTGATGCGAGCAGTTCAGCATGGCTTAAATTCTGATGAAATCATCCATCCGAATGTTCACTTATTTGTCTCACACATTACTCGTTATTAAGATAAGATACAATAACATTTATAATTAAATAAAGATGAAAGCAATCAGTACAACTAAGGCACCTGCGGCTATCGGTCCATATAGCCAGGCTATTGAGGTGGGAAATCTTGTTTTTTGCAGTGGTCAGATTCCCATTGTTCCAGAGACAGGCAATATTGTAGAAGGTGGCATTGAAGAGCAGGCACACCAGGCACTCAAGAATGTAAGCAATCTTCTTGAGGCAGCCGGCCTTTCGATGAAGAATGTAGTTAAGACAAGCGTTTTCCTTGCTGATATGGGTGACTTTGCTACAGTAAATGGCATCTATGCACAGTATTTCAGTGAGCCTTATCCTGCTCGCTCGGCTGTTGCAGTCAAGACCCTTCCAAAGAACGTCATGATTGAGGTTGAGGTAATTGCAGAAAAGTAATATTTTGCAATATAAGTCTTGACAGGGTTTTCATAGATTTGATATACCCGTTAATAAAACTGCTACTGCTTTTTCTCGAAGCAGTAGCAGTTTTCTTTTGAAGCAGTAGCAGCTTTTCTCCGAAGCAGCACCTGCTTTCGGAAAAAGCAGTAGCAGCTTTTCCTTGAAGCAGTAGCAGCTTTCTTTCGAAGCAGTAGCAGTTTTATTTCGAAGCAGTAGCAACTAATACTTGTCTGTGTTTGTCAAAGATGAATGTTCTTCAGTCGTTGGCAGTTTGCTTGCGCATTATTCTTACAGGTTTGCTGTCGCTCGATTCATTTGTACTGCCATCTATACTTTTTTGATAGTAAGGACCGTAGTAATCGTAGTCGTATCCGTAGTAGAAATCATTCCAGTTGGGAGAATCAACGTGACGAAGTCTGAACTCTCCATAAGAATTGTCGTCAGCATAGAGCCTTCCTGAGAAGTAATTGTCACTCAGTCTGTAGTCGCGGATTGTGAACTCTACATCATCTTCTATGAGGTAAATTCTGATAGTACCGTTAAATACTTTCCACTGCATGTGGTTGGCAATATAGTTGTGGCGGTATCCCCAGTTGAAATAATCTACCCAGTAACCTTCGCCACTTGAATATTTGTAAGGATTACGAAGAAAACAAACTTCGGTTGAAGTTGGGTTGTAGACATCTCCATTCCATTCGTACTCCTGATACATATCTCCTTTCCATGTTCCTTCGAGAGTGTATGCTATGTGGTTGTCATCCATTTCGCACGAACTAAATGTAAAAGCCATTGCTATGAAAGCAAATATCAACTTAATCTGATTAATAGTCTTTTTCATAATATTTGAAGTTTTTGGCATTTGTACTTACTGTTTTTGTTTTAACTGTTGCAAAGATATTCTAAAATAATAGATGTGCAAAGTATGTTACCCTATAAGTTGTAGGAAAATCCCTAATCTGGAAGTAAATCCATATCAACCTATCTGTCATTTAGTATCGGAAGAGGATGACAAAATAAAAGAGATGGACTATTCGTGATGAATAATCCATCTCTAAATATTTTCAGTATAGATGTCTCTTATTTCTGTGCTGAAACAGCGTCAGCAAACTCCTTGCAAGGCTTGAAGTGAGGAAGATCGTGTGCAGGCACAATAAGAGTAGTGTTCTTAGAGATGTTGCGTGCAGTCTTCTCGGCGCGATGCTTCAAGTCGAATGTACCGAAACCGCGAAGATAGATATTCTCCTTATTCTGCAGAGTTTCTTTTACAACCTCCATCATACCTTCAATAGTAGCAAGAACTGCTACCTGATCAACGCCGGTCTTCTGAGATACGGCGCGAACCAATTCAGCTTTAGTCATAGTTTTTTATTTTTTTTCGTTTTGT
>CAMAFX010000050.1 GCA_945833925.1 uncultured Prevotellaceae bacterium | reverse complement strand
GTACGTACATCATGTCGTCATCACCCTCGTAGATGCTCTCGTCGATGTTCAGAATTGTGATTCTATTGCTGCCGTACCGGACAAGCCTATATGTTTTTCGGCAGGTTATCACACAAAAAGAGGTGTGATGTGGCATTTGTTATTGATTTTTTTATAACTTTGTGCGCGTGACGTGAAATAAAGATTAAAATTAAAATATGTGTTTATGAAGAAAAATTTACTCAAAGCACTTGTCGCTGGCGCGATGATGCTTTCAACTGGTAACGCGTGGGCTGTTCAGTACCCGAAGTACCCGACTCAGACTCTGACAGACGGAGGTGAGTATGTGCTTTGTAATCTGGCTGTTCCAACAGGTTACATGTGTCGCACAGGATGGGACAACGCTATGTATTTCCTTGGCAGCTCCGACTTTGCCAACAGCGGTGTTACCGTAAAGGCTCACTTCGATGCTGAAAGCGGCAACTGGTACTTCACCACTACGGAGGAGTACGTGCAGGACGAGGACTATCAGTCGCCCGATGAGGCTGACGTTAAGGGTCAGAAGTTCGGTAAGAGAAAGGAAGGCGACATTGACCGTGGAGGCTACCACTATGAGTATACATATATGGGTATTCCTGCCGGAACAGACAATGTCAACTCGCGCTTTGCAGACAAGGCAATGTGGAAGGTTACTCCAAGCGAGACTGCCGGTTTCTACACTCTGGCAGCTGCTGAAGGCAATGGCAATGGCAACTGTATCGGTTTGAATATGCACCTCAACTCAGGTGGTCAGTATGTTGTTGTAAGCGAACGCGAGAGTCGGTGGTACCCCGACTTCTACGGTGGCATCAAGTATGACGAGGACGGACAGCCCGTTATCATCTACGACAGTGAGGATGACATCCTTGGCTATAAGGTTATGGCAGACTCTACCAGTATGAACTGGGCGTTCGTAGCTGTTGAGGACCTCGACTCGTATGTTGCAATCGGTACGCAGTGGAATGTCCTGAACAGTTTCGAGAAGAACTATTGCTCGATCGAAGGATATGAGGCTGGTTTCGCTGCCACTCTGGCTGCGGCACAGACTGCTTTCGATGCTGGCAACTACGAGGATATGCAGGCTCTTCTCGATGCCAAGGTTGAACTTTACAACCAGTTGGTAAAAGCAGTTGAGACTGGCGCTGCTCAGTTGGCTGCCATCACAGAGGAGAGCAAGGCTGTGTTTGACACTGAGACAAGCGTGGAGACAGTGAAGGCTGCATACGTGGCACTGAAGACTGCATGCGACGAGTATGCAATGGGCAAGGGCGACATCACTTCGCTGGGTCAGAACATGAGTTTCGAGGACCTCTCGGCTCAGGGTGGCAACATGACAACTACCAAGTCGCCTGTTCCTACCGGATGGAATGTATATGTAAACGGTGAGAAGCTCGAGGCTGGCACACTTCCTGCATACGGCTTCAACTGGCACGGCGTCAACGATGACTGCGACAGTTACAAGGATGGCAACTACGGTTTTGGTATCTGGGCAGCAAAGGTTCCTGAGTACGAAATCAGCCAGACCATCACAGGTCTTGACAATGGTACATACATCATCAAGGCTGGTCTGATGGTTGCAGACAACCGTCGCACCACACAGCGCATCTTCGGTAACTTCAACTCTACACTCTTCGGCGACGAGGGCGCTTACGTTGAGGGTCTGCTGCCTGCAGAATACAAGACATACGCAGCCAACACAGAGACTTCGAGCGAGCGTGAGATGCAGGAGATGACCGTGCGTGCATACGTTTACGACGGTACTCTTACCTTCGGTGTCAAGACAAACGGTGACTACAAGGCTGCACTCCGTGAGAACGGCTATGACGGCGACGGATGGTTCAAGACTGACCACTTCACCATCGAGAAGGACGGTTTCGTAGAGGAGGATCAGACAAACCTCTACAACTACTTCCTCGAGCAGTTGCAGGATGTTGCAGGAAAGCCAATGGATGCTACATATAAGTCAAAGTACGAAGGCATTTCTTACGAGAACCTCGACGAGGGTATTCCTGCTGTCGCTGCTCTCATTGCTGAGGCTGATGCACAGGCACAGGCTTACGAGCCTCTTGGTGCTGCTATCGAGCAGGCTAAGACTCATGCTGGCGAGTGCGAGGAAGTCGGCTATAAGGGTGTTGGCGAATTCTGGGATGTTATTGACGAGGTAAGCGAGGCTTACGAGGGTGGCGACTATACCGCAGAGCAGATTGCTGCTGCTGTTGACGCTCTCGACGAGGCTTACCAGGTATGTCTGCGCAGTGGCGTTGACGAAGGTGCTGACGTGAGCGACCTCATCATCAACCGCTCGTTCGAGGACCTCCGCAACCAGGGCAACGCAAACAGCGACGGCACTCAGGCTGCTCCTTACGGATGGGACCTCTTCATCAATGGCGTGAAGTGCGAGACTGTCGACGAGATTAAGGCTGCCGGCATCAATGGCTGGTGTGCTATCAACGGCGGTGACAATATCAATGTTACAGACGAACAGGGCATTGTACATACTCATCAGTATACCGACGGTACTCACGTATGGGGTATCTGGAACAGCAACATGCCTTCGGTTGAACTCTCTCAGACCATCACCGGTCTGGAGCCAGGTACTTACCTGCTCACTGCCGACGTTATGGTTGACGGTCAGAACTGGGCAGGCAACTGCATCACCGACCAGCGCATCTTCGCTCAGGACGTAATCTGTATGTATGGTTCTGCAAATGAGTACATTCCTGAGTACCTGCAGACTGTTGCTCCTGACCTCTACAAGGCTTATAATCTCACTGCTAACGAGGGTATCCTTCTCGATCCGGAGAACGAGTATGCATTCTTCAACTATGGCGACTGGGATCCTACAAATTGCGGTTCTTTGCTCCGCACACTTTCACTCCACTTCGGTGTTGACGAGAGCGGCATGGCAACAATAGGTTTCCGTACCGATAACGTAGACCCATGGACCGGCGAGGTTAAGGGCAGCAATGGTATGGGCTGGTTCAAACTTGACAACTTCACCCTCTACTATGAGAGCAGCAACATTCCTTCTAATATCGCTGTAGGCGTAAAGAACGTGGATGCTGCAGCTCCTGCTGCTTCGGCAATCTATGACCTGAGCGGTCGCAAGGTTAGCAAGGCTGTCAAGGGTATCTACATTATCGACGGCAAGAAGGTGGTAAGATAATCCGCCCGAACTGATAAATCGGAACAACAAGAACGGCAATCCATCACGTCGCAGACGTTCTGACAGGATTTCGTTCTTGTTGTTCTTTGTTTTTGCATTTAGATTAAACATTAAAGTATAATGAATCGTCCTGTTACCTGGGTTCCATCTCTTTATTTTGCTGAAGCACTTCCATATATGGCTGTCATGACGCTGAGCGGCATCATGTACACTAAGCTTGGTCTGTCAAACACTGAACTGGCTTTCTATACAAGTTGGCTCTACCTGCCTTGGGTCATCAAACCGTTGTGGAGCCCACTGGTAGACAGTATGCGCACGAACCGTTGGTGGATACTGGTGATGCAGTGCCTCGTGGGAGCAGCGCTGTGTTCGGTCGCCTTGACGCTTCGCACCAGTTGGTGGCTTATGGGGTCGCTGGCATTCTTCTGGCTGATGGCTTTCAGCAGTGCCACTCACGACATTGCTGCCGACGGCTTCTATATAAAGGGACTTGACGAGAAGGACCAGGCTCTGTTTGTCGGCATACGCAGCACTGCCTATCGTATCGGGATGATTTTCTGTCAGGGTGCTATGGTTGTGCTGGCTGGATGGCTGGAGATGCGTCTCGGCATATCGCTGGCATGGAGCATCACCATGGCTCTTCTTGCAGCGGTAATGATTCTTCTCGCTCTGTGGCACTACACCTTTATTCCAAGGATAGAAAGTTCAGAGAATAGTGGATTCTTGGAAAGTGCGGAAAGTGCCGAGAACAAAAAATCTTCCGAGAGTATAGAAAGTACATCGTTGATAAAAGAGTCTGTGGCATCGTTCGTGCTGACCATCAAGGCTTTCATCAACAAGCCACAACTGCTGGCAGCCCTATTCTTCATCCTGCTTTTCCGTTTCCCGGAGGCGCAGTTGGCAAAGATGGCACAACCGTTCATGCTGCGCCCATTGGAGGAGGGCGGTTTGAATCTCGGTACTATCGACGTTGGCGTTATTTATGGCACAGTTGGCGTCATAGCACTGCTCGTTGGTGGTATTCTTGGCGGATTTGTCGTTTCTCTGCACGGACTGAAGCGTTGGTGGTGGCCTATGATTCTTGCCATCTCCGTGCCCGATCTCGTATACATATATTTTGCTGCTTTCCAGCCTTCCAACAGCATCGTTGTCTGTACGGGTGTGGCGCTCGAACAGTTGGGCTATGGTTTTGGTTTCACGGCCTACAGTCTGTTCCTCGTCTACTTTTCGCGTGGCGAGCGCAGCACAAGCGTCTTCTCTATCTGTACCGGTCTGCAGGCTCTGGGCATGATGCTTCCAGGCATGATAGCCGGCTGGATGGCAGATGCACTCGGCTTTGTCAACTTCTTCATTTGGGTTGCCTTGTGCTGTGTCGTGACATTTGTAGTCAGCGCGTTTGTGAAGGTGGAGGCTATTGAGAAGAAGTAGTATTCAGTATTATGACCCACAAGCCCAGTATTATTTGTGGTAATATCTTTAGCATTTTTTGATAGTTTACAACACATTATGTTACAAAGTTAAGTTGTTTTTTTTGACAAAAGATGTGGCTTGCTCGTTTTTTATTTGTATTTTTGCATATCTATCAGTCAATTATACGAATATTATATCCTATGAAAACATTCAAGTCTGTCAGTCTGTTGATTCTCATCGTACTCCAGATGTTTTGTGTTTCCGCCGCTTCGGCATCCCAGCGCGAGAAGTACAACTTCAATTCTAAATGGTTGCTCCATGTCGGTGACGATCCAACCTTCAAGATGGGAGAGGATGAATGTGACTTCACCTTGCTGGCATACGACGACGTGGCTTGGAAGAAGGTTTCTCTGCCACATGCCTTCAACGAGGATGAGGCTTTCCGTCTGGACATACACGAACTGACAGACACCGTAATGTGGTATCGCAAGCACTTTTCGCTACCACTCCAGGCAAAGGGAAGAAAGGTGTTCCTGGAGTTTGAAGGAGCACGTCAGGGTGTCGACTGCTATGTCAACGGTCGTCTTGTGGGAATACACGAGAATGGCGCCATGGCTTTCGGTTTCGACATAACAGACTATGTGAAGGTGGGGACGGAAAACATCATTGCCGTGCGTGTTGACAATGACTGGAACTATCGCGAACGTGCCACACGACAGAAATATCAGTGGGATGACAAGAATTTCAATGCCAACTATGGTGGACTGACAAAGAATGTGTGGTTGCACGTGACGGACAGGGTGTACCAGACCCTGCCTCTCTACAGCAATCTGGGAACTACCGGAACATACGTCTATGCTAGCGAGATGAACGTCAGGAAGCGTTCTGCTTTGGTGAATGTTGAGAGCCAGGTGCGAAACGATTCTTATAAGTCGGTCAGGGAAAGGCTGAAGGTTGAGGTGATTGATGCTGACGGCAAGGTGGTGGCTTCCTTCAGCGGTGACTCCAAACTCATTTCTGCCGGCACGACCGAGACACTCAGCGCGTCGTGCAGGGTCAACGGACTGCACTTCTGGTCGTGGGGATATGGCTATCTGTATACGGTAAGATGTTCGCTGTCATCGTCTGACGTTGTCGACATACGTACTGGTTTCCGCAAGACGCGCTTTGCCGATGGCAAGGTGTGGCTCAACGACCGTGTCATTCAACTGAAAGGATTTGCACAGCGTACCAGCAACGAGTGGTCTGCCGTGGGCATGAGTGTTCCGGCATGGATGTCCGACTACTCGAACGACCTTATGGTCAAGGCTAATGCCAATCTGGTGAGATGGATGCACATAACGCCATGGAAGCAGGATGTAGAGTCGTGCGACCGTGTCGGTCTTATTCAGGCTATGCCGGCAGGTGATGCTGAAAAGGATGTCGAAGGCCAGCGTTGGGTACAACGTACGCAACTGATGCGCGACGCCATCATCTACAACCGCAACAATCCCTCTATACTGTTCTACGAAAGCGGTAATGAGAGCATCAGCCGTGAGCATATGATCGAGATGCGTGCCCTGCGCGATTCCTTCGACTATTTTGGCGGACGTGCCATCGGTTCGCGAGAGATGCTCGACATTCGCGAGGCTGAATATGGAGGCGAGATGCTCTACATAAACAAGAGTGCGCACTCGCCAATGTGGGCAATGGAGTATTGCCGTGATGAGGCTTTACGCAAGTACTGGGATGACTGGTCGTACCCATATCATCTGGAAGGTGAGGGTAACAAGGACTACCTCTCTGCCATGACCGGCAAGAAGAGTAACCAGAAAGATGCCTCTGCCTACAATCATAACCAGGACCAGTTTGTGGTTGAGAACGTGCATCGCTGGTGGGACTACTTCATAGAGCGTCCGGGCGGTGGCAGACGAAGCAGTTCGGGTGGTGCCAAGATTATCTTCTCGGACACAAACACGCATTTCCGCGGAGCGGAGAACTACCGAAGAAGCGGTGACGTGGACCCTCTGCGCATACCGAAGGACGTGTACTACGCACATCAGGTGATGTGGGACGGATGGGTGGACATCGAGAATCCGCGCATAGACATTGTGGGACACTGGAACTATGACGAGTGCATTGCTAAGAACGGTGACACGCTGACAATCGTCAAACCGGTCTATGTTGTTGCCAATACTGACAGCGTGGCACTCTTCCTTAACGGTGAGGCTCTTCCCGAACTGACTCAGAGGTGGCAGTTCCTCTTTACAGCCGACAGCGTTGAGTTTGAACCCGGACAACTGGTGGCAGTAGGTTACAACGAGGGGAAGGCGGTATGTGCAGACACCTTGCAGACTGCAGGCAAGCCTCATCATATAAAACTTTCTGCCATCAAGAACCCTCTTGGATGGAAAGCGGACGGAGCGGATATGGCTCTGGTGCAGGTCGAGGTGGTTGATGAGGAAGGAAGACGATGCCCGCTGGCTAACGACACCATACACTTTGAACTGAATGGTCCTGCCGAGTACCGTGGTGGATTGGCTCAGGGTAGAGATAACTTCATATTGAGTCGTGACCTGCCTGTGGAATGTGGTGTAAACAGAGTCATTCTGCGCAGTACAACCCAGGATGGTGTCGTGACTTTGACTGCCACTCCAAGCCATCCTTCGCCAGAGAAGGAACTGAAGGGCGATGTCGCTGTGTTCCGTACTTTGCCGATTGACGAAAAGAATGGTCTGTCGACCTACAATCCTTCTATGGAACTGAAGGGTAGGCTCGACCGTGGCGAGACTCCTTCGGGTCCGTCTTATACCGAGCGTGCCGTTGATGTTGAGATTGTGGATGCTCATGCTGGATGCAACCAGAAAGATGCCGTCAAGAGTTATGATGACAACGAGTTGTCGGAGTGGAAGAACGACGGCAGACTGTCGACAGCATGGATAACATACGACCTTGCCCGTATGGCTCAGATTGACGATGTATGCATCAAACTGACCGGATGGCGTCTCAGAAGTTATCCTCTCGAAATCTTTGCCGACGATGAACTGGTGTGGAGTGGCGATACGGAACGCTCGTTGGGTTATGTGCATCTGAAGGTCAAGCCACGCATGGCTCGACATATCACCATTAGACTGAAGGGAACAGCACAAGATAGGGATGAGTTCGGTCAGATAACCGAGGTCACGGCTCCTGCTGCCGGCGAACTCGACCTCTTCAAGGCAAAAGGAGGAGAAAACGTGAAGAGCGAACTCCGCATAGTGGAGGTGGAGTTCAAGGAAACGCTTTAGTGTGTGGGGGCGTAGTTGGCGAACTTACTTTAGCCAGAGGCTGGTAGAAGCACAGAAAGAAAAAGTTTATCTCAGTCGGGTAGGGAGACGTATCCCATTGTGGTGCGCAGATTTATTTCCACGCACGGATGGATGTATCTCCCGTCAACGACCATCATATCCACTCCAAGCGGGCCGTGGTATGTGTTGCCTATCATCAGCGACAGTTGCGTTTCCAGTTCCTTTTGCAGAAATGTTATGGCTTCGAGTGGGGCATATCCGTACAGCCATTGCATCTTCTCCTCCTCGCTCCAAAGACGGTTTGACGAATAGGTGCCGTTGGGGTGATTCTCGAATACGGACAGCCCCTTGTACTTGACCTCACCGTTTTTCTCGCAAAAGAATTCCATGGCAAAGTCGGCAGTCTTGTTGTAGAATGGCTCGACAACAACGCCACCCTGTTGCGAGATGATTCGTCTGTACCAGCCGGCAAGTGTGTCTTCTCTGCCACCCTGACCATATCTCAGTCCCTTACCGCTTCCGCTCCATGGGGCTTTCAGTATTGTTTTACCCCACACCGAAAGCAGATGCTCGACCTCTTCCTCAGTCCTGCAGTAGCGTGATTCACCAACAAAGATGTTGTGTGTATTCTTGTTGTTGGGGGATTCTTTGGTTTCCTTGACTTGAGTGGATTCCGTGTTGGAAGTGTCAGTGAAATGACGGCTTGTCAGTCTGGTAAGCGTCTCGACAGCCTTCTCACGACTGCTCAACTGACGTATGGCTTCAATCTGCTCTTTCGATGGAAGCAGATGTTCGGGTATGCCTCCACGCATCAAGCGGTGCCTTATTGCATGGCTCCAACCCCAGGGACGTATCTCCGTAAGTGTGGGCAGAACCTCTTCAATGGTAGTATAACTGCCTTGCCCTATGTCTTCAAGCCGAGTCCAGTCTTCTGTCTTGGGCGAAGGCGTGTCCACAATCCACACCCGGCTCTTGGTTGGTTCGGTGTGGTCGATACACAGCACTCCGTCGCCGTGCTTTGCCCATCGCGTTGGCAACAGTGCCATATCGTCCATCATTCGGGTTATGGAGATGGGAGGAGTGTAGCCTGGCGAATTGCTCGCCAAAGCCATGTCGTTGTCGCAGTTGAATACATGAAGAATCATTGTTGCACGCTTCCTTAAAGAACGTTCCTTGCTGGGGTTCTCTTCAGTTTTTCAGGAGAAAATACTCTGCTATCTCTTCCAGAATTCGAGGATACGGCGCGAACCCTTCTTGTCGAGAGTGCGCAACTGGTACCATCCCGATGGCAGTTTGCTCACGTTTACCTTGCGCAGGTAGAAACCGGTCTTCAGGATTCTTCCCTGCATGTCGGTGATGGCATACATCTCCGTTTCGCGTTTTGGCAGAAGGATGTCGCCGTTTGGTTCAGGCTCAATGCAACCATATCGCTTGCTGAAGACGGAGAAGTCGGGTCCGCCGAAATATCCGCCTGCAACAAAATCTGTATCGTCGTCTGCCTGCTCTTTTTCGCCTTCCACCACACTCTCGTTTCCGAAACGGTCCATGGCTCTCACCACAATTCTCAGTCCGTTTGCCTTGAGCCATCTTGGGTTGTAGGTGTAACTGGTTTCCTGCAATGCTGTGGCAACAAGATTCTCAGCCTTGCTGGTGTTGACGTAGGACTCGTCTCCAACGTATACATTATATCTTACGCCACCGTCAGAATTGTCTGTGGAAGCATCCCAGCAGAGTCGTTCCATACCATCGGGCAGACTCTCGGTCCTGAAGTTTGAAGGAGGTGTGGGCGGAACATTGTCGAGCCATGTGGCTGCCGGTGTCAAGGCAGGGTAGGCATAGAAGGTGTTCTTGAGGTAGTCGTACAATCCCTTGGTGTTGTCTGTGAGGAACTTGCAACGGAAATATGCCTGTCCGCCGATGTTGATGGTGCGGAGGTAGTGAAGTTCGTTGGTTATGTCGCTCAGAGGCCAGTTCTTCTCGCTTGGACTCATAAAGTAAATGCCCAGTCCGGGTGCCACTGGACGCCCATTCTCCTGCTCCTGCCAGTCGGCTGCAAAGGGGTAGAAGTGGTTTCCCTTGAAATACATCATAGGATAGAGGGCATCCTGTATGCCTTCCTTCAGCCATCCCTGGGCGTCCTGATAGACAGCGTCATAGCAGTTCCATCCCTTCGACGGGTATCTGCTCAGGTCGCGATACTTTCCCACCGGGCTGCAAGACATTCTTATCCATGGTTTTATGGACTTCACGTCCTTGTATATCTTCCTTACTATTCGGGTTATGTTGTTGCGACGCCATTGCGCCTTGTTCTTTGCGCCACTCTTCTTGAAGGCATCGGCATCGGGGAAACTGCCGGCATCTTCCGGGTAGCGGATGTAGTCGAAGTGGATGCCGTCAATGTCATATCGACCTGCTATCTCTGTGCAGATGTTCGAAAGATAGTCGGCAGTCTCGGTGCGACTTGGGTCCATAAAGTACTGCTCGCCTACACGTTTCACCAGATTATGCTTCTTTACATGTATACCACTTCTTCCCATGCCTTTGGCTTGACTGACCTTGTAGGCTGGTATGGTGACAACCCAAGCATGCAGTTCCATTCCCCTTTTGTGACATTCCTCGATGGCAAACTGCAGTGGGTCATATCCCGGATCTGTGTTCCAGTGGCCGGTAAGTGCGATGTCCCATGGTTCGTATTTGGAGGGGTAGATGACACTTGCCCTGACACGAGTCTGAAGGAACACGGTGTTGATGTTAATCTCCTTCAGTTGGTCCAGGAGACGGCACAACTCGTTTTTCTGTCTTTCGCGTCCGGCTGCGGTGAAGGCACTGTTCTTGGGCCAGTCAAGTCCGCCAAGTGTTGTTATCCAGACGGCACGCGACTCTCTTTTAGGGGAATTCTTCTCTGCTCCTAAAAGTACGTCATGAGCAGATGCCTCTTGTGTGGTTGTGAATGTAAGGAGAAGTATTATAAAAAGCGTGTGCAATCTGGTGATATTTAATGCCATATTCAGTTGTAATGAGTTAACTCCCCTATGAATCTTCTTTCAACTTTCGTATAACAGGGGGCTTGCGAAAGTCAGATTTAGCCTTATTTTGTGCAAATGTACAAAAAACTTGTAAAGTAACGGCACGAAACAAAAATTTATTTGTAATTTTGTGACTCGTTGGAAAGAAAATAATGATAATATGATAACCTTTTGCGTCTCGTTGGTGCTGCTGGTCGTTGGTGCACTCGTCTATAGCCGTTATGTTGAAAAAGTTTTTGGTGTTGAACCGGAGCGTCGCACACCGTGCTATTCGCAGGAAGATGGTGTTGACTATGTGCCAATGCCAACGTGGAAGGTGTTTCTCATACAGTTTCTCAATATTGCAGGAACGGGTCCCATCTTTGGAGCCATAATGGGCATACTCTTCGGACCGGCTGCTTATTTGTGGATAGTTTTCGGTTGTCTCTTTGCAGGAGGCGTACACGATTACCTGTCAGGTATGATTTCGCTGCGCAAGGGCGGTGTGTCCTTGCCTGAGATGGTGGGCGATGAACTGGGCAGTGTGGCACGCATTGTTATGCGTATCTTTTCCGTCACGCTTCTTGTGCTGGTGGGTACTGTGTTTGTTGTTACTCCTGCCGACTTGTTGGGCAATATGACTGCCGGCAGTTTTGCTACCCCTTTGTTCTGGACTTGTATCATCTTTGTCTATTATCTGCTTGCCACGCTTCTTCCTATCAGTTCGCTCATAGGTCGTGTTTATCCCGTCTTTGGTATTGCTCTGCTTGTCATGGCCTTGGGAGTGGGTGTCAATATCGTTGTCAATCCAGGGTGGATGCCCGAGGTGACTGACGGCTTGTCTTCGCATCACCCAGGCGGACTGCCTGTCTTCCCGATGCTCTGCATAACCATAGCATGTGGCGCCATCAGTGGTTTCCATGGTACGCAGAATCCTCTTATGGCACGTTGTATGACCAACGAGCGCGACGGACGTCGCGTTTTCTACTGGGCAATGGTTGCCGAAGGCATCGTGGCTCTGATATGGGCGGCAGCCGCAATCAAGTTTTTCGGTGACTATGGAACGCTTGGAAATGCAGGCACTCCTGGTGTTATTGTAAATAAAATTTGTAGCAGTTGGATGGGTGTTGTCGGAGCTGCGCTTGCTGTGCTTGGCGTGGTGGCTGCTCCTGTGACTTCTGGAGATACTGCATTTCGCTCGGCTCGACTCATTGTCTCTGACATGTTTAAGATGAAGAAGGGTGGTGCCTGTAACAGAGTGCTTGTCACTCTGCCTATGTTTGCTGTCTCTGTACTGCTTATGTTTTTGGACTTTAATGTCTTGTGGCGTTATTTTGCGTGGTGCAACCAGACTCTTGCAACCATCACGCTATGGGCAAGTGCAGTGTGGCTGGTGCGCCAATCACGTTCGTGCTGGATGGCAGTGTTGCCTGCCGTCTTTATGACTGTGGTTTGTGTGTGCTACATCATTGTTGCTCCCGAAGGTTTTCTCCTGCCTTATTGGATTGGACTTGTTTCGGGTATTGTCGTGTCTATAGTTGTGTCAATATTATTTTTCGTGTGGAAGTCCAAAAGATGACAATTCTTCTCTAAACACGTACTTTACTTTTTTTATTTTTAATATGTAAATTTTGTAAAGTAGAGTTTGTATTTTCGCATTTATTTTGTAATTTTGTAGCGATAAATGCATTAATTACGTTAAATGGAAGCCTTCTTTAAGACACACGCCTATCTGGTGGAACATGCTACAGCCCCAGTTAGGAGAGCCCTAATGGATGAGATAAACTGGAATGACAGGCTTATCGGCATCAAGGGGTCGCGCGGTGTGGGTAAAACCACATTCCTGTTGCAGTATGCACGAGAGAATTTCAGTACAAACGATCGCAAGTGCTTGTATTTGAACATGAACAACTTCTATTTTCAGGGCAGGTCGCTTGTCGATTTCGCCGGAGAATTTCACCGTTCGGGTGGACAGGTGCTTCTCGTTGATCAGGTTTACAAGATGCAAAATTGGTCGGCCGAACTTCGCGAGTGCTACGAGCGCTATCCTGGTCTTAAGATTGTGTTTACCGGCAGTAGTGTCATGAGACTGAAGGATGAGAATCCTGAGCTCAACGGCATCTGCACAAGTTATCATCTGCGTGGCTTCTCGTTCAGGGAGTTCATAAATCTTCGTACTGGATTGAGTCTTTCTGCCTACACTCTTGACGAAATTCTGGAGCGCCACGAGATTATTGCCGCAAATATCCTGCGACATGTAGAGCCACTTATGCATCTGCGCCCATACCTGAAGCACGGCTATTATCCGTTCTTCCTTGAACAGACTAACTTCAGCGAGAATCTTATCAAGACTATGAATATGATGGTCGAGGTGGATATTCTCCATATTCAACAGGTAGAATTCAAGTACCTGAATAAACTAAAGAAACTTCTGTATCTTCTGGCTGTGGCTGGTCCTTCGGCTCCAAATGTGAGCCAACTTGCCACCGATGTCCAGACAAGCCGTGCAACGGTGATGAACTATTTCAAGTTCCTTTCTGATGCACGTCTTGTTAATATGATTTACAGAAAGGGTGAGGTGTCTGCCAAGAAACCAGCGCGCATCACACTGCACAATACCAACCTGTTGTTTGCCATCTTCCCGCGTTTCAGCGACGACCAGATGCTGATGGATACGTTCTTCCAGCAGAATCTCTGTCATACCAACGAGGTTTATGCCGGAGACCGTAGTTGCGACTTCTATGTTGATGGCAAGCGCTTCCGTCTGTGCGACTGTGAGCCGCATCGTCTCTCCAGCGATGTTTACTACCTTCGCAGTGGTCTCAGCAAGGGGCATGACAAGCAGATACCTCTCTGGCTGCTTGGCTTCCTTTATTGACAGGCGGTTGAAGGATGCATTCTTTGCTTGTCAAGTGTTTATTGTGTAGTATTTACTTGGCAGGTATTTGATTGGGCAAATGATTAATTGATAGGTATTTGATAAAAAAGATTTGAATAAAAAACATTTATAGTTTCTAAATATAAGAAAAATGGCAAAAGAAAAGAAATTTGTAACATGGGATGGTAACACCTGTGCAGGACATGTGGCTTACATGTTCAGTGAGGTTGCTGCTATTTATCCTATCACTCCATCATCTCCTATGGCGGAGCATGTTGACGAGTGGGCAGCACAGGGTCGCAAGAATATCTTCGGCGACACAGTAATGGTTCAGGAAATGCAGAGCGAGGGTGGTGCTGCAGGTGCAGTACACGGTTCTTTGCAGGCTGGTGCCCTGACAACTACCTTTACTGCTTCTCAGGGTCTGTTGCTTATGATTCCTAACATGTACAAGATTGCCGGCGAGTTGTTGCCAAGCGTGTTCCACGTAAGTGCACGTACCGTTGCCAGCCACTCTCTCTGTATCTTTGGTGATCATAGCGATGTTATGGCTTGCCGCCAGACTGGTTTCGCAATGCTTTGCGAGGGCTCGGTTCAGGAGGTTATGGACCTTTCTGCAGTAGCTCACCTTTCTGCTATCGAGGCTCGCGTTCCATTCATCAACTTCTTCGACGGTTTCCGTACCAGTCACGAGTATCAGAAGGTTGAACTTCTCGAGGATGATGACGTTAAGGATCTCGTTGATATGAAGGCTGTAAGCGAGTTCCGTTCACGCGCCCTTTCACCAGAGCATCCTCAGGCAAAGGGTATGGCAGAGAATCCTGAGACATTCTTCGCACACCGCGAGAGTTGCAACCGTTACTACGATGCTGTTCCTGCTATCGTTGAGAAGTATATGCACGCAATTTCAGAGCGTACAGGTCGTAAGTACGAGTTGTTCAGTTACTATGGTGCAGAGGATGCAGAGCAGGTTATCGTGATGATGGGCTCTGGTACAGAGGCTGCTCGCGAGGCTATCGACTATGCTAATGCAAACGGCAAGAAGTATGGTCTCGTAAGTGTTCACTTGTATCGTCCATTCAGTGTTAAGCACCTGTTGGCTGCAGTTCCTAAGACTTGTAAGCGTATTGCTGTTCTTGACCGTACAAAGGAACCAGGTTCAAACGGCGAACCTCTGTTGCTTGACGTTAAGGATGCATTCTATGGCGTAGCAGGCGCACCTGAGATTGTTGGTGGACGCTATGGTCTCGGTTCAAACGACACCACTCCAACAATGATTCTTGGTGTATACGAGAACCTCGAACTTCCTCAGCCAAAGGATCACTTCACTGTAGGTATCGTTGATGATCTCACTATGACTTCTCTCCCTGCTAAGGAGGAGATGGCTCTTGGTGGTGCCGGCATCTTCGAGGCTAAGTTCTTCGGTCTCGGTGCTGATGGTACCGTAGGTGCTAACAAGAATTCTGTCAAGATTATCGGTGACAATACAAACAAATATTGCCAGGCATACTTCTCTTACGACTCTAAGAAGTCGGGTGGTTTTACCTGTTCTCACCTTCGTTTCGGTGACACACCAATCCGTTCTACATATCAAATCAAGACTCCTAATTTCGTGGCATGCCACGTTCAGGCTTATCTTCGTATGTACGACGTGCTTCGTGGTCTGCGTCAGGGCGGTCAGTTCCTTCTCAACACTATCTTCGAGGGTGAGGAGTTGGTTAACTTCCTTCCAAACAGCGTCAAGAAGTACTTCGCAGAGAAGAACATTACCGTATATTATATTAACGCAACAAAGATTGCTCAGGAGATTGGTCTTGGCAACCGTACTAACACCATCCTTCAGTCTGCATTCTTCCGTATCACCGAGGTTATCCCAGTTGAGTTGGCTGTAGAGCAGATGAAGAAGGCTATCGTTAAGTCTTACGGTAAGAAGGGAGAGGATGTTGTAAATATGAACTTTGCTGCTGTTGACCGCGGTGGTGAGTACAAGCAACTTGCTGTTGACCCTGCTTGGGCTAACCTGCCTGCTGACGAGGCTATCGTACGCGACGAGCCTGCATACATCACAAACCTCGTTCGCGTTATCAACGCACAGAACGGTGACCTCCTTCCTGTAAGTGCATACAAGGGAATCGAGGATGGTGCTTGGGAGCAGGGTACTGCTGCGTTCGAGAAGCGTGGTGTTGCTGCGTTCGTTCCTGAGTGGAATGCAGACAACTGTATCCAGTGTAACAAGTGTGCATTCGTTTGTCCTCACGCTTGTATCCGTCCTGTCGTTATGACCGACGAGGAGAAGGCTGGTTTCCAGGGCGCTACTATCGAGATGAAGGCTCCTGCAGCAATGAAGGGTATGCATTTCACTATGTCTGTTAGTGTTAAGGACTGTCTCGGTTGCGGTAACTGTGTTGACGTATGTCCTGGCAATCCTAAGACAGGTAAGGCTCTTGCAATGGTTGCTTACGATGATTCTTCTGAGAAGGCTGCTACAGAGGCTGCTAACTGGAAGTACTGCGTTGAGAAGGTTACTTCTAAGCAGGATCTCGTTGACATCAAGCAGAGTCCTAAGAACAGCCAGTTCGCAACTCCTCTCTTCGAGTTCAGCGGCGCTTGCTCTGGTTGTGGTGAGACTCCTTACGTTAAACTTATCTCTCAACTCTTCGGTGACCGTGAGATCGTAGCAAACGCTACAGGTTGTTCATCAATCTACTCTGGTTCAATTCCTTCTACACCTTATACAAAGAACGCTAAGGGTCAGGGTCCTGCATGGGCTAACTCATTGTTCGAGGACTTCTGCGAGTTCGGTCTTGGTATGGTACTTGCCAACAAGAAGATGAAGAAGCGCATCACAATGCTTCTCGAGGATGCTATGGCTAACTGCGGTGTTAGCGATGAGTTCAAGGCTGCGGCTCAGAACTGGATTGAGCAGCAGAACGATGCTGAGGGCTCTAAGGCCGCTGCTGCAGTTCTCAAACCACTTATCGAGGATTGTGCTGCTAAGGGTTGCAAGACCTGTGCTCAACTCAAGGAACTCGACCACTATCTCGTTAAGCGTAGCCAGTGGATCATCGGTGGTGACGGTGCTTCTTACGATATCGGTTACGGTGGTCTTGACCACGTTATCGGTAGCGGTGAGGACGTTAACATCTTCGTTATCGATACTGAGGTTTACTCAAATACCGGTGGTCAGGCTTCAAAGGCAACTCCTATCGGCGCTATCGCACAGTTTGCTGCTAATGGTAAGCGTGTAGGTAAGAAGGATCTCGGTTTGATGCAGGCAACATATGGAAACGTTTACGTAGCACAGGTTGCTATGGGCGCAGACCAGAGCCAGTGCCTGAAGGCATTCCGCGAGGCTGAGGCATGGCACGGACCTTCACTCATCATCGGCTACGCTCCATGTATCAACCATGGTCTTAAGGCTAAGGGCGGCATGGGCAAGAGCCAGGCTGAGGAGGCTAAGGCTGTTGAGTGCGGTTACTGGCAGTTGTGGCGTAACAATCCTGCTTTGGCTGAAGAGGGCAAGAACCCATTCCAGCTTGATAGCAAGGAGCCTAACTGGGATAACTTCCAGTCATTCCTCGAGGGTGAGGTTCGTTTCCTCTCGCTCAAGAAGGCTGCACCTCAGGAGGCTCAGGAACTCTACGATGCATGTAAGGCTGCGGCTAAGCGTCGCTACCAGACTTACATCCGTAAGACTCAGGAGGATTGGTCACTCCCACAGGATTGATAATCCATACATACAATGCTATTCTGGCAGGATGGAACATCTCGTTCCATCCTGCTTTTTTTACTGAAGTCATTCTGCCAATCTGCTTGGTGAAACGCATGTTGAACAACCCTGACCCTGGGCACGGGTGAGAGTTTGTACGTACAAATAAAGGAAGCATTTCTGCTTCCTTTTTGCGGTGCGTACGGGACTCGAACCCGTGAC
>CAMAFX010000049.1 GCA_945833925.1 uncultured Prevotellaceae bacterium | reverse complement strand
GCACAACCTTGCCAAGGTTGGGGTCGCGAGTTCGAGTCTCGTTTTCCGCTCCAAAACATATTGAATTTCTAAGGTTGAGCAAATGGGTGCTCAGTTTATTAGAAGCATTAATGCGCAGGTGGTGAAATTGGTATACACGCTACTTTGAGGGGGTAGTGGTCGCAAGATCGTGTGAGTTCGAGTCTCATCCTGCGCACTAAAAGATGCGGAAATAGCTCAGTTGGTAGAGCACAACCTTGCCAAGGTTGGGGTCGCGAGTTCGAGTCTCGTTTTCCGCTCTTCTATAATTGATTTATTGATACAACTTATAACAATGGAGAGGTGGCGGAATTGGTAGACGCGCTACTTTGAGGTGGTAGTGCCGCGAGGCGTGGGAGTTCGAGTCTCCTCTTCTTCACTTGTTTGTTTTGAGATTTAATTCTCAATATTGCCTCTTTAGCTCAGTTGGCCAGAGCACGTGATTTGTAATCTCGGGGTCGTTGGTTCGAATCCGACAAGAGGCTCTAAAGTTGTTGGTGCGTTAGTTCAGCTGGTTAGAATACATGCCTGTCACGCATGGGGTCACGGGTTCGAGTCCCGTACGCACCGCGAAATTCTTTTTCGGACGTTGGAAGTTTGGGTGAGTGGCTGAAACCACCAGTTTGCTAAACTGACGTGCGGGTTACCGTACCGGGGGTTCGAATCCCCCAGCTTCCGCGAAAAGAATTGTAATGGCGCTTTCGTCTAGCGGCTAGGACACATGCCTCTCACGCATGGAACACGGGTTCGATTCCCGTAGGCGCTACAATAAAGAATCGAGACAGCGGTCTTGAGGTTTTAAGGATTTATTAATGCGTCCTTAGCTCAGTTGGTAGAGCAATTGACTCTTAATCAATGGGTCCAGGGTTCGAGCCCCTGAGGGCGTACTTTTGCTTCAGTAGCTCAGTTGGTTAGAGCACATGACTGTTAATCATGGGGTCGTTGGTTCAAGCCCATCCTGAAGCGCAATCGGGATGTAGCGCAGTTGGTAGCGCTCCTGGTTTGGGACCAGGCGGTCGCACGTTCGAGCCGTGTCATCCCGACTCTTTTTTACATCGCGGAGTAGAGCAGTTGGCAGCTCGTCAGGCTCATAACCTGGAGGTCGCACGTTCGAGTCGTGTCTCCGCAACTAATAACACCATTACAGCAGTATTCCCTGGTTGTGATGGTGTTATTGTTTTTTTTAGTCTGTTTACTAAAAAAATATTGGTGCATTAAACCTTTCTTCTAATTTTTTGTCCATTATTACGTGGGGCGGTAATTCTATGCTTGCAGGATGGTACTTTCCCGCTATCTGCTGGAGAGTAGATAACTGCTTACTTGTCAGTAATAAAGAAACGAGATGAACGTCAAGAGATACTTTCTTACCTTTTTGTTTGCTTTGGCAATGCCGATTCTGGCAGTTGCCCAGGAGACATATTCGCCTTCCAAGTCAGCCTTGGAGGGAATGTTGGGACTGACACAGATGCTGAACGTCCGTGGAACCGTGTTTGACAGTCAGCAGCTGCAGACGCTGCCCGGAGCACAGGTGAAGTTGGCAAAGCCCGACGGAACGCTGGTGGCAGGAACTGTGACGAACGACAAGGGACAGTATTTGCTGAAGGACATACCAACGGGTACGTACCGTCTCAACGTGTCGTTCATCGGATACAAGGCACAGAATTTTACCATCACCCTGCCCAAGAAGAGCGGTAACTTCAAGGTGAGCGACGTACTGCTGAAGGAGAACGCTACCATGATGCAGGAGACCGTGGTGGAGGGCAAGATGGCAGAGATGACGGTGGTGGACGACACCGTGATGTACAACGCCGACGCGTTCAAGTTGCCCGACGGAGCCGTTGTTGAGGACCTGATAAAGAAACTGCCGGGCATAACCATCGACGACGATGGAAACTATGTCTTCAACGGCAAGGTGGTGAACCAGTTCCTTGTTGACGGCAAGGAGTTCTTCGGTGGAAACCGCGACCTTATACTGAAGAACCTGCCCGCCGAGATAGTTGACAAGGTGAAGGCCTACGACAAGCAGAGCGACCGTGCGCGCATAACCGGCATCGACGACGGCGAGGAGAAGACGGTGCTCGACCTTATAATAAAGAAAGACAGAAAGCGGGGATGGTTTGGCAATCTGGAGGCTGGCTACGGTCAGCACGACCGCTACACTGGCAGGCTGAACATCAACCACTTCAAGGATGACAACAAGTACAGCGTGGTGGGCAACGGTAACAACACCAACGGCAACGGTATGAACGACAACCAGTCGGCTGGTGCGACGATGAACATACAGAGGCCTAAGATAGAACTGAACGGATCGGCGACGGGCAATTTCAGTCAGTCGAGCAGCCAGTCGTGGAGCAACAGCCAGAACTTTGAGTTGTCAAGCCCCAAGTACAACAACAACCACTCGTGGAGCGGAAACAAGAAAAACAGTTTCAACTTCCAGTACAAGGTTGAGTGGAAACCCGACTCGACATGGAACATATTGTTCCGTCCGGACTTCTCGTACTCGGGAAGCAACGGTCACAACGACAACCACAGCGCGCAGTTCAACGACGATCCATACAAGTACAACGGCAGGTATGGCGATGCCGACCCGCTCGACATCTGGCGCACGCTCGAGGATGACTACAACATAGGCATCAACCACCGCCGCAGTTCGAGCCGCAACGAGAGCACGAGCCTCAATGCCAACGGTTCGCTGCAGATTAACAAGCGTCTCGGTAAGCCCGGACGCAATGTGACGCTGAACCTCAACGGCGGCTACGGCAACAACACGTCGGAGTCGATGAGTTACAGCCAGACAGACTACCTGCAGAGCATAGCCAACGAGCAGGGCATCATCATTGACGACTCCGTTTACCACAAGGTGCAGTTCAACCGCAATCCCTCGAAGAACTACAACTTCAGTGCGCAGTTGGGCTATTCCGAACCCATTGCCGACCAGACGTACCTGCAGTTGAACTACCGCGTCAACTACCGCTTTACCGACAACCAGCGCAACATACGCTCCATCTTCGACAACTATTTTGACGAGGCGGGCAACCTTCTGCAACCACCCTTCGGTGAGGGTGCGGGACAGATAGGCCTCGGCACTTACGCAGACTATTATGATTCGGGCTTCGTTGTCGACGACACGTTGCAGATGGGTTACACCACCAACAAGTATGTGAACCACGACATCCGTGTGCAGGTTCGCATGAACAGAACCAAGTATCAGTTGACGGTTGGCGGCAACCTGCAGCCGCAGTACAATGCCATCGACTACAAGAAGGGCGCACGCCACGTTGAGACATCGCGCACGGTTCTCAACGCCTCGCCAACGGTCAACTTCCGCTATAAGTTCAGCCGTCAGGAGCAGTTCAACTTCCGTTACAATGGAAACACCGGACAGCCGAGCATAACGGATATGATACCCGGCATACTGAGCGATAACGACCCGCTGAACATTCGCTATGGTAATCCCGACCTGAAGCCGTCCTTTACCCAGAATATCAATGCAGACTACCGACGCACCAATGTCGACGCACAGCGCACCAACAGTCTGAATGCACAGTTCCGACTGACCCAGAACAGCACCACCAACCGCACCGAGTACAACGAGACCACCGGTGGACGTGTGTCGATGCCTGTCAATGTGAATGGTAACTGGAGCGGAAGCCTGTCCTACAACTTCAATACAGCCCTGGGCGAGCGCAAGTTCTGGCGCATATCTAACAATATGAGCGGCAGCATGAATAACAATATCGGATACCAGTACAACAGCCGCGAAAAGGAAACTGTACGTACACGGACACGTTCTTCTAACATACGCGAGACACTACGACTGACCTACCGTCGCGACTGGGAGACTGGATGGCAGTTAGAGAGCAGTGTGTCGGGCAATGCTCGGTATAACATCAACCGCAGCACCAATCCAAATGCGACGAACTTGAATATCTGGAATTTTGGTGCCAGTTTCAATGCACACCTCACCTTCCCTTGGGGTATGCAGATCAACACAGACATCAGCGAGAACTCGCGCCGTGGCTATGCCGACAAGGCTGCCAACATAACTCGTGTCATCTGGAACGCCAGCATCAGCCAGCGCCTCCTGCCGAAGAGGATACTCACACTGACGCTCAGGGCTGTGGACATACTGAACCAGCGCGACGACATAAACCGCAGTGTCGGAGCAACATCGGTGTCTGACTCGCACAGCGAGATGGTGAGCAGTTATGTTATGTTCACCGCCAACCTCCGCTTCGGCAAGTACGGAGGCAAAAGAAGATAAAAGGTTAAATCAGATGCGTTTCTCCCAGTACCTTTCTGCCATATATTTGGCAAGGAAGAGGAGCCAGAACATGCAGAAGAAGCATACTCCGGTAACGGCATTGTCGATGCCGAGTGGAGCCAGTGGCATGGTTATGAACGAGAAGATGAGGCAGAGAGTCAGCGCATAGTGACGTCGTGCTATGCGTAGCAGCATCTTCCTTCCATTATATTCATAAATCATGTAGCCTGTTATGGCGATGGCTATTACAAAGACCTTTGTGTCCCACAATGTGTTGAGGATGACAAGTGTGTTGATGGGGATGTTGTGTATGGTTTCGGGCAGAATGTCCTCGATGGGGCGGCTCATCAGCGAATTGTCGGCAGTGAGCAGACTCAGAGTCGTGCCTATGGCAAAGCCCAGCACCATAGGCCAGTATGCCTTTTTGAAGAACTGACGTCGTGAGCGGCGCAGCGACATCCACAGGAACGAGAGGCAGAGCGGTATGGTGACACCCGAATGTGTGTAGCTGCAGAATATGCCCATGGCAAGCATCAGGGCGTAGAAAGTCTTGAACTCCTTGCGGCGGATGCGCGTGTATTGACTTATGAAGAAAGGTACCATGCACTGCGAGCATAGAGCCATGAGTCCCTGCTCGTCACGAAGGAAGAAGTTCTCGGCGCCAGGGCAGAAGAGGAAGATGAACAGGCCTGTCAGCAGTACGCCCGAGCCAGTCCTGTCGGTACGTGCCAGTTTGGCTGTCAGGTATACCAGCAGCAGGAACATCAGTGTCGTTCCCAGATTGATGATGATGGGATTCCAGGTGTAGCCCCATGGCTTGGGTATCAGTGTCAGCATTGACATCAGTACTGCGGCAATGGCGATGTAACTCCAGGTGCGTGTATGTTTTGGTTTCTTTGGCATTAGATGGTCAATGAGTTGCAGACAGAAACGCCTCCCTATATTATATATAAATAAGGTGTTTTGTCATAAATGGCTCTATTTGCATGCAAAATTATTAAAAATGTCATAAACAGCCAACAAAATTTCTGCCATTTTGGCAAATAATCATTTATTTGGCATAATCTCTGCACAAAACTTGTCAGTTAAAGAAATAACTGCAAAGAGAAAGTATTAACTAATAAAATAAAAAACGATTATGGCAATTAAACCATTGGCAGACCGCGTGCTCATTGAGCCCGCACCTGCAGAGACAAAGACAGTAGGCGGCATCATCATTCCAGACACAGCAAAGGAGAAGCCTTTGCAGGGAACAGTTGTTGCCGTAGGTGGTGGCACCAAGGACGAGGAGATGGTGCTGAGTGTTGGCGACCAGGTTCTCTACGGCAAGTATGCCGGCACCGAACTGGAGCACGAGGGCAAGAAGTATCTCATCATGCGTCAGAGCGACGTGGTTGCCGTTTTGTGCTAGTATGTTGAGGGGAGTTATCAGGAGTTAGTAGGAGATGACTTGCAAAATTTTTTAACTTTTAAATTTTAACTCATTATGGCAAAAGATATTAAATTCAATATAGAGGCACGCGAGCAGATGAAGCAGGGCGTAGACCAGTTGGCAAATGCAGTGAAGGTTACACTTGGCCCTAAGGGTCGCAATGTGATTATCGAGAAGAAGTTTGGTGCACCACACATCACCAAGGACGGTGTTACCGTAGCCAAGGAGGTTGAACTGGCTGATCCATTCCAGAATGCAGGTGCACAGCTCGTGAAGAGCGTGGCAAGCAAGACCGGTGACGACGCAGGTGACGGTACAACAACTGCTACCGTTCTGGCACAGGCAATCGTTCGCGAAGGACTGAAGAACGTTGCTGCCGGTGCAAACCCAATGGACCTGAAGCGCGGTATCGACAAGGCAGTGAGCGCTGTCGTTGCCAGCATCAAGGATCAGGCAGAGCAGGTAGGCGACGACTATCAGAAGATAGAGCAGGTTGCAACCGTCAGCGCAAACAACGACCCTGAAATCGGCAAGTTGCTGGCTGACGCAATGCAGAAGGTAAGCAAGGACGGTGTCATCACTATCGAGGAGGCTAAGGGCCGCGACACCACCATCGGCGTTGTCGAGGGTATGCAGTTCGACCGTGGTTATCTGTCGGCATACTTCGTTACCGACACCGAGAAGATGGAGTGTGTCATGGAGAACCCATACATCCTCATCTACGACAAGAAGATAAGCAACCTGAAGGACTTCCTCCCCATACTCGAACCAGCTGTTCAGAGTGGCCGTCCACTGCTCGTCATCGCCGAGGATGTTGAGAGCGAGGCACTCACAACACTCGTAGTGAATCGTCTGCGCACACAGCTCAAGATTTGTGCTGTCAAGGCTCCTGGTTTCGGCGACCGCCGCAAGGCAATGCTTCAGGACATCGCAGTGCTGACTGGCGGATTGGTTATCAGCGAGGACACTGGTTTGAAGTTGGAGCAGGCAACCATCGAGATGCTCGGTACATGCGACAAGGTAGTTGTAAGCAAGGACAACACAACCATTGTTAACGGCCATGGCCAGAGCGAACTCATCCAGGATCGTGTGAACCAGATAAAGAACGAGATTGCCAACTCAAGCAGCGACTACGACAAGGAGAAGCTTCAGGAGCGACTGGCTAAGTTGAGCGGTGGCGTGGCTGTGCTCTATGTCGGTGCACCAAGCGAGGTTGAGATGAAGGAGAAGAAGGATCGCGTTGACGATGCACTCTGCGCAACACGTGCGGCAATCGAGGAGGGTATCATCCCTGGCGGTGGTGTGGCATACATCCGTGCACAGAAGGTACTGGAGGGCATGACCGGTGTCAACACCGACGAGACAACAGGTATCCAGATTGTACGTCGTGCCATAGAGGAGCCTCTCCGTCAGATTATAGCCAATGCAGGCGAGGAGCCAAGCGTAGTTGTAAACAACGTGCGCAACGGTGAGGGAGACTATGGTTACAACGCCCGTACCGACAAGTACGAGAATATGAAGGCTTGCGGTATCATTGACCCTGCCAAGGTGACACGTGTGGCACTCGAGAACGCAGCTTCGATAGCAGGCATGTTCCTCACCACCGAATGTGTCATCTGCGATGCAAAGGAAGACAAGCCAGAAATGCCAATGGGTAACCCTGGCATGGGTGGCATGGGTGGTATGATGTAATCAGGCAGCCATAAGAAAGACGGTCTTCCCTAAGTCCCCGAGTGGGGAATATGTGGGTGACAAAATATAATAAGAAGATAGAGAACTCAGGGTTTGCGCTCTGGGTTCTCTATCTTTTTTTGTTTGTGCTTGTGTTGGAAAGCCCTTTCTCTCCGTGCTTACCAGAAAGCTCTTGCTGCCTTTATAAATAAACTTTTCCGTGCTTACCTGAATGCCTTCAGGAGACGTTTGTACTCCTTGTTGGTGATGGGAATCACCGAACCGTGGCGTGGGGTGAAGTTGCCGGTGGTGGGAGTGTCGCGCACATATGTAAAATGCTGCAGGTCGGTGCTCTCGCAGAACTGGTAGTGACCGTTTGCGTAGCAGTCGTACATCAGAATCCATTTGCTGCCGTCGATGAGAGGGAAGACGCTGCTGCCTTCAACGGGATACTGCCCGGGTTTCTGCAGGTGAGCCCACTCGATGCTCCACGGACCGGTGATGTTCTTCGAGGTGGCGCGCATGACACCCTGGCGCGTCTTCCATCCGCGGTTCATCACCGAGCGGCCTTCGTCCTTGAAGAAGAGTACGTACTGCTCGTTCTTCTTGTCGTAAACCATGTCACCGTCGATGCTTGCCTTTCCGAAGTCGAAGAGCAGCTTGGGTTCGGTGATGTCGGTGAAGTCGTCGTTGACGTACGAGTAGAACAATTTGAAATAAGGCTGGTTGAAGATGGAGCCGTCGCGGTTCTTGTCGTTGGTGGGGTATTCCCAGTCGTGGTGTCCTATACTATAATAAATAAGGTATTTCTTTTCTACAGGATCCCAGATGGTCTGTGGTGCCCACACGGCGTGCAGGTTCTTGCGGTCGAAGCCCGGCATCTCGGGGAATCGTGTAGGGAAGTCGATGGCAGTGTGCTTCCAGTGGATGAGGTCGGTTGACTTCATGAGGATGAGTCCGTCGTTGCTCTGCCATCCCAGGCTCGAGCGCATGTCAGTCAGTACCATATAGAAGGTCTTGCCGTCCTCGCCACGCAGGATGTGCGGGTCGCGTATGCTCTTGGTCAGGGCAATGGTGTCGCTAAGCACCACGGGTTTGCCGTCGTTGAGCGACGTGTAGTCGAAACCATTGTCGGAGATGGCGTAGCGTATCTGCTCGCCCTCGGGTGTGTTGTTCGAGAAGAAAACAAACAGGTACTTGCTGAATGGCTCGCTCTTTTTCGCCATGCCGCTCATGGCGGTAAGGAGAAGTGATAGGAAAAGAATGGTCTTTTTCATTGTTGTTTTTATGTGGGATGGTTTTAATTTATCAGCAGGCTTGAGTCACCGTAACTGAGGAAGCGGAAGTCGTTTGCCAGGGCGTAGTCGTAGATGCGGTGCCAGTCTCCATTGACGAAAGCGCTAACCAGCAGCAGCAGTGTGCTCTTGGGCTGGTGGAAGTTTGTTACGATGCGTTTGACGATGCGATATTCGTAGCCTGGGGCGATGATGATCTGTGTGCTGGAGTGCAGGACAGACATCTTTCTGCTGTCCATATACTGCAGCAACGCCTTGAGTGCATCGATGCTCGACATCTTTCCGCAGCCTTGCTCGTAGGGAGTCCATTGCGAGACGTGCAGTTCCTCGCCAGCCTGTTCGTCGTGACAGATGTCGTCGGTCGCGTCGTGGTTTGTCGAGGTGTTGTCTGTGCAGGTTGCCGGGAGTTGGCTGCTTGCCACCCCCATCCAGTATAGCGACTCGAGTGTTCGCACGCTGGTGGTGCCTACGGCGACAGCCTCGCCGTTGTGTGCGATGAGGTGCTCTATGGTCTCGCGTCTTACGGCTATGTGCTCGGTGTGCATCTCGTGACCGCCTATCTCGTCGCTTTTTACCGGCTTGAATGTGCCGGCTCCGACGTGCAGGGTCACCTCCTCGCGCTCAATGCCGTGTGCGTCGAGGTCAGCCAGCACCCTTTCGGTGAAGTGCAGTCCGGCAGTAGGTGCTGCCACGCTTCCCTTAATCTTCGAGTAGACAGTCTGGTAGGTTGTCTTGTCACTTTCCTCCGTGTCGCGGTTCAGATATGGTGGGATAGGCAGCTCGCCCATCGCGTCGAGGATGTCGGCAAAGGTGGTTGCCGGGCTGTAGGCGGTTGTGCCTGCTGCATGGTCGGCATCGTGCCATTCGAAATCGATGCGCCAACTGGTGCCGTGCAGTTCGCGTCGTGTGGCAGAGAGTACCACCTTCTGTCCTTCGATGTCGACGATGCGTGTCAGTGCACCCTCCTTCCATTTCTTCGAGTTGCCCACGAGACAGTACCACGAGCAGTGTTCCTTCGAGGCAAAGTTTTCCTGATATTCTATCGGGGAAGCCGGTTCGAGAAGGAAAATCTCGATCAGGGCACCGGTGGTGTTCTGGGTGGCATCGGGCGAAGGCGTACCTTTGCGGAAGTGCAGGCGTGCCTGGATGACACGTGTGTTGTTGAACACCATCAGAGCGCCTTTAGGAAGATAGTTGGGCAGGCTGGTGAAGATATCCTGACTGACCTCGCCTTTGTCGTAAATCAACAGTTTGCTGGAATCGCGCTCCTTGAGTGGATATTTGGCGATGCGGTGGTCGGGCAGGGGATAGTCGTAGTCTTCTATCCTTATCTGTCGTGGGTCGGTATTTGTGTTTGCTGTTTCGTTCATAAAGTCTATTCGTGATGGTAGGGTTCGTTGTTCATTATCGTCATGGCGCGGTAAATCTGCTCGGTGAAGAGGAGGCGTATCATCTGGTGCGAGAAGGTCATCTGGCTAAGTGAAATCTCCTCGGCAGCCAGGCGGTGGATGGCAGGGGAGAACCCGTACGGACCGCCGACCACGAACACCAGTCGGCGTGGCGATGCTGCCATGCGCTTCTGCATCCATTGTGCGAACTCCATGGAGCGCCTCTCGCGTCCGTGCTCGTCGAGCAGCACGATGTGGTCGCCCTGCTGGAAGAACTTCTGCAGCATTTCAGCCTCGCGTTCCTTCTGCTGTTCGGCAGTCAGGCTCTTGACATTCTTCAGTTCGGGGATGACCTCGATGCTGAAAGGCATATAGTGGTTTATGCGCCCCACGTATTCGTCTATCAGTTTTATTATGTGCTGGTCTGTAGTCTTTCCTACAACAAGCAGAATGGTTTTCATACGCTGACAATATTTATTCCTACGCAAATTTACATAAATTTCGCCAATATCTTTCCAAGCACGGCAAAGAATCGTTCAAATTTGATGCTTCATAATTCCTATTTCTTATTTTTTTTGTAACTTCGCATCCAAATAGAGAATAGAAAGAACGCTGAGATGGATATTAAGGAACTGGTGTCCAAGTACGCATCCCACCCCGAGGTAAAAAAACTGGGGCGGGTTTTGTGTGATTCCAAGAGAGGGAAGATAAGGATGGAAGGAATGCAGGCTTCTGCCCTTCCGCTGTGCTTTGCCTCCCTGTGCGAAGCATACCCCAAGGCTCTGAATGTCCCTTATGTTTTTGTTGCCGACGACCAGGAGGCTGGCGGTTACCTGTACCACGACCTGGTGCAGATGCTGGGCGAGGACAGCGTGCTGTTCTTCCCCAGTTCGTTCCGTCGTGCCGTTCGCTACGGACAGAAGGATGCCGGCAACGAGATACTGCGTACCGAGGTGCTGAGCCGCATATCTACCGGCAGGCTTCCTCTGTTTGTGGTGACATTCCCCGACGCACTGTGCGAACTGGTGGTGAGCCACGATGAACTGAGCGACCAGACCCTGGTGCTGAAGCAGGGCGAGACGACCGACATCACCGCCCTTCAGGACGTGCTGGTGCAGTTTGGTTTCAACAGGGTGGACTACGTGTACGAGCCGGGGCAGTTTGCCGTTCGCGGCAGCATCGTGGACATCTACAGTTTCGCCAGCGAATATCCTTTCCGCATCGACTTCTTCGGCGACGACATAGACAGCATACGCACCTTTGAGGTGCAGACGCAGTTGTCGGTGAGCAAGAAGGACGAGATAACCATCGTGCCCGAACTGAAGCATACGCGCCAGAAGCAGGAGAGCGTGCTTGCCTTTCTGCCCGGCAACAGCATCTTCGTGATGCGCGACCTTGCCTACCTGTGCGAGTCGGTGTCGAACATCTACGAAGAGGGATTCTCTGCCCAGGCTGCTCTCGAGCAGGATGCCACTGGCGAGCAGAAGGTGTGGGAGCGGAGCGAGACTCTTGTCGAGGGTGAGAGGTTTGCCAGGGAGATACTGAACTTCAGAAGGGTGGAGGTGACGAGCGGCACCTCGTCGGGCGAAGTGTGTGCCGTGGAGGCAGATGCCATACTGCGTTTCGATGTTTCGCCTCAGCCTATCTTCCACAAGAACTTCGACCTGGTGCACAGCACGTTGCTCGGCTACAAGCAGAAGGACTACGCCATATACATCCTTGCCGACTCGATGAAGCAGACCGACCGTCTGAAAGCCATCTTCAAGGACCAGGGACGAGAGATACCATTCACTGCCGTTGAGCATACGTTGCACGGCGGTTTTGTAGACGGCACGATGCAGATGTGCGTGTTTACCGACCATCAGATATTCGACCGTTTCCATAAGTACAACCTGCGCAGCGAGAAGGCTCGTTCGGGCAAGATGGCTCTGACGCTGAAGGAACTGCAGCAGTTCGAACTGGGCGACTTCGTGGTGCATGTGGACCACGGCGTGGGTCGCTTCGGCGGTCTGAAGAAGATAAGGCAGGGCGACACTCTGCAGGAGGTAATCCAGATAAACTACGAAGGAAGCGGCACTATATATGTCAGCATACACTCGCTGCACAAGGTTAGCAAGTATAAAGGCAGGGAGGGTGAGCCGCCACGCGTGTCGAAGTTGGGCACGGGTGCTTGGGAGCGAATGAAGGAACGCACCAAGACCAAGATAAAGGACATAGCGCGCGACCTCATCAGGCTGTATGCCAAGCGCCGCGAGGAGAAGGGCTTTGCCTTCTCGCCCGACAGTTTCATGCAGCACGAACTGGAGGCGTCGTTTCTCTACGAGGATACGCCCGACCAGAGCCGCGCAACGCTCGACGTGAAGACTGACATGGAGCGAAACCGCCCTATGGACCGCCTCGTGTGCGGCGACGTGGGATTCGGCAAGACAGAGGTGGCGGTGCGTGCGGCATTCAAGGCATGCGCCGACGACAAGCAGGTGGCGGTGCTGGTACCGACAACGGTACTTGCATACCAGCACTATCATACGTTCGTGAACCGTCTGAAGGACCTTCCCGCCAAGGTGGAGTACCTCAGTCGTGCCCGTTCGGCAGCAGCCACCAAGGAGGTGCTGGCTGGACTGGCTGATGGTTCGGTGAACATCGTCATCGGAACACACAAACTGATCGGCAAGTCTGTCAAGTTCAAGGACCTGGGTCTGCTGATTATTGACGAAGAGCAGAAGTTCGGTGTGAGCACAAAGGAGAAGCTGCGCCAGATGAAGTCGAATGTAGACACGCTGACACTGACAGCAACGCCCATACCGCGCACGCTGCAGTTCAGCCTGATGGGAGCTCGCGACCTCAGTGTGATACAGACACCGCCGCCCAACCGCTATCCCATACAGACAGAACTGCATACCTTCTCGGGCGAGATAATAGCAGACGCCGTCAACTTCGAGATGAGCCGAAACGGGCAGGTGTTCATCGTTACCAACCGAATAGCCAACCTTACCGACCTCGTGGCACTGGTCAACAAGTACGTGCCCGATGCCAGGGTATGCGTGGGTCACGGACGCATGAACAGTGAGGAGTTGGAGAAGGTGATACTCGACTTTGCCAACTACGACTATGACGTGCTTATATCCACCACAATCGTCGAGAGCGGCATAGACATTCCAAATGCCAATACCATTATCATCAACAACGCGCAGAACTTCGGACTGAGCGACCTGCACCAGATGCGCGGACGTGTGGGACGTTCCAACAAGAAGGCGTTCTGCTACCTGCTGGCACCACCGCTCAGTTCGCTGCCGGCAGAGGCAAGACGACGCCTGCAGGCTGTGGAGAACTTTTCCGACCTTGGCAGTGGAATACACATCGCCATGCAAGACCTCGACATACGTGGCGCGGGCAACATGCTCGGAGCCGAGCAGAGCGGATTCATCAGCGACCTGGGATATGAGACATACCAGAAGATTCTGTCAGAGGCAGTGAAGGAACTGCGCAATGACGAGTTCCAGGAACTCTATGCCGAAGAGATAAAGAGCGGAAAGGAATTGGACGGCAGCGAGTTTGTTGACGAGTGCCAGTTGGACAGCGACCTGCAACTCTATTTCTCTGAGGAATACGTGCCGACGAGCAGCGAGAGGATGCTGCTCTACCGCGAACTGGACGGTCTGGAGACTGACGAGCAGGTGGAGCAGTTCCGCAAGCGTATGGTAGACCGTTTCGGTCCGATACCTCCCGAGGGCGAGGAACTCATCGACGTGGTAAGGCTGCGCAGGCTGGGCAAGCATTTCGGTTCGGAGCGTATTGTGCTGAAGAACGGACGCATGCGACTGTTCCTTGTCAACAAGTTCGACAGCCCCTTCTACCAGGGCGACGTGTTCGGCAGAATGATAAACTTCACCTTCGCCAACGGAGTGATATGCGGCATGGATGTGCACAAGGAGCACCAGTGCTTCTACGCAAATAACGTCAACTCGGTGCGCGAGGCGGTGCAGTTGCTGGAGCGTATGGACAAGGAGAACGGCAAACTGACCAGTTGATCTCAGTGCGTGCGATTGGCACGAAGAGTAAGCGGTTTTGCAGATGCCGAGTGCACGATGATAAATAATTGTTCTAAAAATAATCCTTATTATCTTTTTTTTCGTAACTTTGCATACCAAACAGAGAGAGATTGATGAGAACAGTCGATATTGAAAGCATAAAAACCAAATACCAGATAATTGGTCGTGACGAGCGTCTGAACATGGCGCTCGACACTGCGTTGCAGGTGGCTCCCACCGACCTGTCCGTGCTCATCCAGGGTGAGAGCGGTGTCGGTAAGGAGATAGTGCCCCGCATCATCCATGACTTTTCTCCACGAAAGACTAAGAGATACATAGCAATAAACTGCGGCAGCATTCCCGAGGGAACCATCGATTCGGAACTGTTCGGACACGAGAAGGGAGCCTTCACCGGAGCCATAAGCGACCACGACGGCTATTTTGCTGCCGCCAACGGCGGAACACTCTTCCTCGACGAGGTGGGCGAACTTCCGCTGAGTACTCAGGCACGCCTTTTGCGTGTCCTCGAGACTGGCGAATATATACGCGTGGGAAGCAACGAGCCACGCAAGACAAACGTGCGCATTGTGGCTGCCACCAATGTGCAGATGCAGAAGGCTATACGCGAGGGCAGGTTCCGCGAGGATCTCTACTTCCGCCTCTGTACCATCAGCATCAAACTTCCGCCTCTGCGAGACAGGGGCGATGACGTGGTGCGCCTCTTCAAGAAGTTCGCCATGGACACGGCAGCCAAGTATAACATGCCCATGCCGCTCAGGCTCACTGAGGAGGCAGAGCGTGTACTGATGTCGTACAAGTGGCCAGGTAACATTCGCCAGTTGCGTAACCTTGCCGAACAGATGAGCATACTGTGCAAGGACGAGAGGGTGGTAACGCCCGACGTGCTGCGTCGCTATGACATAGTAGAGAACGACGGTTCGACCGATATGGCTACCGTTGGCTCTGCGGGAGGCGGTCAGTACGACTACAGCAAGGAACGCACCATCATCTTTGCCATGCTCAACCAACTGGCAAGCGACGTCAAGGCGCTGAAGGAGAACATGGTGCCACAGCAGGCGGACGACCGATACAAGAGGGGGCATCTGCTGGATGGACCACAGAAGGTACTGCCTGTCATCTCGGACGTGCCGGGCCAGAGCATAATTACGCCTGTTGGCTTCAGCCATATGGATGATGTGCAGGTTGACGACGAGTATGAGAACGTGCAGACGGTGGACAGCCGCATTGGCAGTGGTGTGCGCCCAGAGCAGCACATCGAGGCTCCACGCTTTACGGATGCCGACGCCGACGTGGAAATGATAGACGATGAGGTGGACCTAAATCTGGAACGTATGGAGAAGAAGGCTATCGAGGAAGCGCTGCGACGCAATCGCAACCGCAGAAAGATGGCGGCGGTGGACCTCGGTATAAGCGAACGCACACTCTATCGTAAGATTAAGGACTACGGACTGGAGGAGTAGGGCGCACGGAGGACGACTATACCGGAATCTGGAATTTCAAAAACAAGTCAAAATATATAGGACAACGAACGGGAAAAGGAATATGGGACACATCAGGTTACATAGGGTTTTCTTCATAGCTATCCTTGCGGTGCTGCTTGCTGCGACGGCGGTGCTCGTCCAGTCGTGCTCCATTTCGTACAAGTTCAATGGTGCAAGTATTGACTACACCAAGATAAAGACGGTGCAGATTGACAATTTCCCAATACGAAGTGCTTATGTGTGGGCACCCATGCAGAGCATCTTCCAGAACAAGTTGTCTGACATATATGCTTCGCAGACCAAACTGAGACAGGTGAAGCGAGGCGGCGACATCGTGCTGGCTGGTGAGATAACTGGTTTCGATCAGTTCAACAAGGGTATAGCAAGCGATGGCTACAGTTCGCTGGTTCAGTTGAAGATGACAGTGAACGTCAGGTATACGAACAATTCTAACCACGACCAGGACTTCGAGAAGACGTTTTCCGCTACGGCAGACTATGACGCCACACAGCAGTTGGTGGACGTTCAGGAGGAACTGGTTACACAGATGGTTAAGGACATCACCGAACAGATATTCAACTCGACAGTTGCCAACTGGTAACGACATTCGGGAAAGACCGAGAATACTACAGATAAGCAAAACGGCAATATAATAATAAGGATGGCAACACCACACAAACACATAACAGACTATATCGATGCCAGCGGCATCGTTAATGCGTCGGCGAAGATCCAACTCAGAACATTGGTGACGCGCTATCCTTATTATCATGCGGCACGCATGACGTTGCTGCGTCTGCTCTACCAGCAGCGTGACCCCGAGTTCAACGAGGAACTGCGCAGGGCTGCTCTCTTCCTTCCTTCGCGCGAGACAATCTACGAGATGGCTGAGGGGGACAAACTGAAACCGAAACCGGCGGTGGAGGACGAGGTGACGCAGGGGGCAACTCATCTGCACAAGCCTAACACCCGACTCTCTGCCGACAGCGGCGAGGGCGAGCAGGAAAGCCGTACGGCTACGCTTATCGATAATTTTCTCGAAACGCTGCCAGACAGCGCCGAAGACACAGTGAGCAAGTCTGCACCTTCGCGCAGACGTCCGCGTGCAGCCGATGCAAGTGTCGACTACATTTCGTGGATGCTTCAGGAAGAAGAACGACAGTCTAAGTTGCGTCAGCAGGCAACAGAGGTTGCGGCTCAGGCTGGCGGTTTGACAGGAGAAGATGCCGGGGCGGCAGAGACAAGGCAGACTGGTAACAAGGTGGGACGCACTGCCTCGAACAACAACACCGATGCCATCATTGAGGACTTCATACAGAACAAGGGCGACGGCAGGATACGTCTGAATGACAAGAGAGACAGCGAATTGCAGAAGCCTGTCATCGACGAGGAATCAAACAGTCAGCATGGCGCTTTTACCGAGACTTTGGCGCGTATTTACATCAAACAGCGTAAATTTGAGCAGGCAATTGTAATTATTCGGCGACTTTCCTTGAAATATCCGAAAAAAAATCGTTACTTTGCAGACCAAATACGTTTCTTGGAGAAACTTTTGGCAAACCAGAAGGCTGCAGAATGATTTTAAGGCGTTGACTGATTGTTCTGCATTCGTTGCTTGCTGTTGTGTCGGAATGGTCCGGAAGCGACGAGCATTAAAGAAAAAATAAATAAAATAAAACTAATAAACAATGTACACACTTATTGTAATTTTAATTGTTGTTGCTGCTCTCTTGATGTGCGGCATCGTATTCATCCAGGAGTCAAAGGGTGGTGGTTTGGCAAGCAGTTTTGCTGACAACAACTCGCTCCTCGGTGTTCGCAAGACAACAGATTTCGTGGAGAAGGCTACATGGACATTGGCTGCTGCTATGGTAGTGCTGTCTATAATCTCCGTTTTTGTTCTTCCTCAGAATGAGACTGTTTCTAATTCGGTTATGGAGCAGGCTCCAGCAACAGAGCAGGCAACTAATGCTGCTAATGTTCCTGGTGTTCCTCAGACTTCTGCAACTCAGGCTCCTGCACAGACAGCAGCACCTGCAGATTCTGCTAAGTAATCAGAAATATTCCTGATAAGAATACGGGGGCGTGTCAAGCGACACGCCCCCAAATTATTTCGACCTGTACAAATGAAAATCGCTGTTAATTTTTCCTAATACGCTCATGCTG